>CAZOUP010000188.1:0-7551 GCA_964583035.1 uncultured Akkermansia sp. | reverse complement strand
CCATAATATTCATAGTACAAGTGTTTTCTTCACTTTCTTGACCTGAATAGTTACGTTTGCGAAGATAATTCGTCCATGATCACCGTCTCCTTCACTTTCAGTTCTGCAATCATCCTTCGCCTTCTCTCGACATAGCCAGCCTCAATCTTCTTCTTCTCGGGAGCAGGCAAGCTTTTCAGACGTAAACAGAAGAATTTGTCTGCAAGGGAAAGCGAATCAATATCAATTTCGAAACGCTCACGGCTTGGCATTCGATCAAAAATAATCGTTCTCCCATCCCTTCCCTGAATCAGAACATCAAGTGTTTTCCCCTGACTATTCTGGATGATTCTCGAAACCGGATAGCTTGGGCGCGTCCATTCAAAGATGAGGTATCCGAGCCCGGTAACGGCCACCGCTATGACTAAAGGTCTAAGAAATCTCATCACCAGAACATGGCTTGAGCAGCAAAAGTAGGCAAGCGGAAGCCAGATTAAATTGAGTGATGCGTCGTATTCCGAAAATCAGAGAATTTGCGGCCGCACCCCTCGTTGGAAAGCTGGCGGGATTCTCATTTTGCGCTACCTTCCGGCCCTCTATGCTAGCCGTCGATAAAGTCTCCATCGAATACGGAGCCCGCTCCCTCTTCAAAGATCTCTCCTTCACCGTGAGGGCGAAGGAACGCTGGTCGCTTGCCGGTCCGAACGGTGCCGGGAAATCAACTTTGATGAAAATCATCGCGGGGATCGAGACGGCTGATCGCGGGCGGATCATCAAGGCGAAGCAGACCACGGTCGGCTATCTCCCGCAGGAAGGGGTTCAACACAAAGGCTCAACGGTGTTTGCGGAAGTGGAAAAAGCGTTCGATGACGTGAGACAACTTCAGGAACAGCTCGCCGAAATCGAATCCCAACTCGAAACGGTCGATCCCCAGACCGATGCATACGGTGATCTCCTCGAAGTCTTCGGCGACTTGCAACTCCGCCTCGAACACCATGACATCAGCAAGATGAAACCCCGCATCGCGACGGTGTTGAGCGGGTTGGGATTTAAGGAATCCGACTTTGAGCGCCAGACCGGCGAATTCAGCGGTGGATGGCAGATGCGGATCGCGATGGCGAAACTGCTCCTTCAGGAACCGTCAGTGCTTCTTCTCGATGAGCCGACGAACCACCTCGACATCGAAACGGTGCAGTGGCTCGAGCAATGGCTGCGTCAATACGGCGGCGCGATGATCCTGATCTCGCACGACCGGAGCATGCTCGACAATCTCACGAACCGGACTCTCGCGTTTGAAAATGGCGGCGTGGAGCAGTACTCGGGCAACTACTCGTTTTTCCTCCGCGAACGGGAAGCGAGAAAAGAGCAGACCCTGCGAGCTTACTCGAATCAGCAAAAGGAGATCGAAAAGGCCGAGAAACTCATCAACCGGTTCCGGGCGACCGCTTCCAAGGCGAAAATGGTGCAGTCCCGGATTAAGGCGCTCGACAAGCTGGAGCGGATCGAGATTGAAGATGAAGCCGCCACCGTTGACTTCCGATTTCCTCAGCCGCAGCGCTCCGGCCAGACGGTGGTGAAGTTCGAAAATCTGAAGAAGCACTACGGGGCGAACAAGGTCATCGACGGCTTCGATTTCGCGATCGAGCGGGGGGACAAGATCGCCATCGTCGGCGTCAACGGCGCGGGGAAATCGACCTTCTCACGGATCGCGGCGGCGACTGAGGAAGCCTCTTCCGGGGAACGGACCGAAGGTCACAACGTCAGCATCGCCTACTTTTCGCAGACCCACGCGGATGAGCTCGACCCGAGCAAAACGGTCCTCGAAACAATGGAGGGCAATGTCACGAAACAGGCCGCAGGAAATCTGCGAACGCTCCTCGGGGCCTTCCTTTTTCGCGGCGATGATGTGTTCAAAAAAGTCAGCGTCCTTTCCGGCGGCGAGCGCGGTCGCCTTGCCCTCGCGCGGATGCTCCTCCAGCCCGCGAACTTTCTGATCCTCGATGAGCCGACGAACCACCTCGATCTCCACTCGCAGGAAGTCCTCCAAAAGGCGCTCCTCGACTACACCGGTGCCTACGCGATCGTTTCTCACAACCGCTCCTTTCTCGACCCCGTCGTGACGAAGGTGCTGGAGTTCATTCCAAATCAGAAACCGAAAGTCTATTACGGGAACGTCAGCGCCTACCTCGAGAAAAAACGGGCAGACATTGATGCAGAGAAAGCGCGAGCGAGCGGTGCGACGGCTACTCCCGTGAAGAGTTCTGTTTCTTCAGGCGGCGGCAGTGGCACGAACCGGAAAGAGCAGCGGCGACTCGAAGCCAAGGCACGCGAGGAGCGCAACACAAAGCTAAAGCCACTCAAGACCGAATTCGAAGCGCTTGAAATCGGGATCGCGAAAAGCGAGGAAGAGAAAGAACTCCTCACGAAAAACCTCGCCGACCCCGAATTTTTCACCCAGGGCGAAAAGGCAGCCGAGGCAATGAAACGATTCTCCGAAATCGAAAGCCTCCTCGAAAAGCAATACTCCCGCTGGGAAACGCTGAGTGAGCAGATCGAGAAGATGGAGGGGGCTTAAACGGCGGTTAAATCCGCACTACCAGAGAGGAGAGATCATGTTAGAAACTCGTGATTTGCTCATGAGACCAGCTGACTAACCGCCATCCATGGTCGAGCCTCCGGCTGATCAAGTTATCAACAAGGTAAATGATTCTTGAATTTATAATAAATACCTCTAAAATTAGCAGCAACGCCTGTTGCCATGAAGCTGACCCTTGCCGCCCTTTTCGCCCTCACTCTCATTTCCTGTCATCCTCGTGATGCCGGGGTCCACTATGGGGCGGGAGATAGCTCCCCGACAAACTATGGGGACGCCGTCCCGCAGGGTGCCCGCCAACCCACCGCCCGCGATCATCGACGCGGTGTTCATGATGGAAAGTTTGACGCGCGCAATGGCTACCGCTACGCAATTCGCGGCGGCAACAGCGGGAACCAGCCATACATCGACGGCTACGCTCAGGGCTACCGCTCTTTTGATCAGTGAAATTTGCCCGCCAAAGCGCGTGGAATCCTCACAAATCCCCTTGTCAGCGCGATAAGGGTCGGTAGTCTTGCCGCATGGCAGACCCTTCGAAACGTCTCTTCCTTCTCGACGGGATGGCCCTGATCTATCGGGCTCATTTTGCGCTGATCCGGAGCCCCATCTACACCTCGGCACGGGTCAATACCTCAGCTCTCTATGGCTTCACAATGGTCCTCCTCGACCTCATCGAAAAACAAAAACCAACTCACCTCGCGGTCGCGTTTGATACGAGTGACCCGACCCCGCGCCACGAAATCTACCCGGAATACAAAGCAAACCGCGATGCAATGCCTGAGGATCTCGCGCTGCAGTTGCCGCATGTAAAGCGGCTCGTCAAAGCCTTCAACATCCCCGTCCTCGAATATCCCGGCTGGGAGGCCGACGATGTCATCGGCACGCTCGCGCGGAAAGCGGACGCTCTCGGCGAATACAACACCTTCATGGTGACGCCGGACAAAGACTTCGCCCAGCTCGTGACGCCGACGACGAGTATGTACAAACCGGGACGCCAGGGGTCCGATGTGGAAATTCTCGACGTCACCGCGATCTGCAAAAACTGGGAGGTGACCGATCCTCTTCAGACCATCGATGTCCTCGGACTCTGGGGCGACGCGTCCGACAACATTCCCGGCGTTCCCGGCATCGGCGAAAAGACCGCGAAAAAACTCATTGCTCAGTTTGGCAGCATCGAAGGCCTTCTTGAACACACCGATCAGCTCAAAGGGAAGCAGAAGGAGAATGTCGAAAACAATCGCGAGCAGGCCCTCCTCTCGAAGAAACTCGTCACGATCATGACCGATGCCCCGGTCAAAGAGGGCTTCGACGAAATCGAAATCAGTGAACGAAACCATGAGGAACTGAAATCACTCTTCGTGGAATTCGAGTTCAACTCGCTCGGAAAACGCCTCTACGGGACCGATTTTGAGGCCGGTCGCGGCCACACCACGACCGAGTCTGAAGTCGGCCTCACCGCCGAGCTGAAAACGATTTCCGATTTCAAAAAGGACTACCATTTCATCCGCGCCAGTGATGGCTCCGGACGAAGCGCGCTTTTGAAAAGCCTCGCCGCTCAGCCCTCGTTTTGTTTCGACCTTGAGACCGATTCGCTGGATGAAAAAGTCGCCTCCATTATCGGGATCGCCTTTTCATGGAAGGAAAATGAAGCGAGCTACGTCGAGGTTCCAGGCGGGAACGCCGGAAAAGCGATCCTTGAAGAATTTCGGGAACTCTTTGCCGACTCCTCCCGCGAAAAAATCGGTCACAACCTCAAGTTCGATATCGGCGTGTTGCAATGGCAGGGTTTCACCGTGGCCACGCCCGTCTACGACACGATGCTCGCCCACACGGTGATCGAGCCGGAACAGCGTCACAAGATGGACTACCTCGCCGAGTCGATGCTGGGCTACAAACCAATCACCTACGATGAAGTCTTCGGCAAAACGAGTGAGAAAACCGGGCAGCTGAGCCTTTTCGACGAAGACGAAATGTCGGGTCAAAGCGGAGAGGCAGGTCCGGCTTTCGAAGCCATCGCCGAGTATGCCTGTGAAGATGCCGACATCACTTGGCAGCTCGCGACGAAGCTGAAAGCGCAAATCAAAGAGATGCACCAGGAGCCGGTCCTGAACGAGATCGAGTGCCCCCTCATTCCCGTTCTTGTCGCGATGGAAGCCGAAGGGATCCGCGTCGATCCGAAGACCTTGAAAGACATCGGCGTGATTCTTGCAGAACGAATCGACGGCTTTCAGAAAGCTGTCTTCGAAGCGGCCGGGACCGAGTTCAATATCAATTCCCCGAAGCAGGTCGGTGAAATTTTCTTTGATCAACTCAAGCTCGTCGAGAAGCCGAAGAAGACCAAAACAGGGCAATACAAAACCGATGAACAGACCCTGACCTCGCTCGCCGCAAGTCACCAGATCGTGCGGGATCTCCTTTCCCATCGCGAAGCGGCAAAGCTGAAGAGCACCTATGTCGATGCCCTTCCGAATGCGATCTTCCCGGGGACGGGAAGGATTCATACTACATTTCATCAGCTCATGACCGCAACGGGACGGCTCGCATCAAACAATCCGAACCTGCAAAACATCCCGATCCGCTCTGATCAGGGACGCGAAATCCGGCGTGCCTTCGTGCCGCGCGATGACTCCTTCACTCTCCTTGCGGCTGACTATTCTCAAGTCGAGCTCCGCGTCATGGCCTCGCTCTGCAAAGACCCCGCCATGATCGAAGCCTTTCAGAACGATCAGGACATTCACACCGCCACTGCCGCCCGTGTCTTTGGCGTCGAGGTCGATGGCGTGACCTCCGAGATGCGACGCACCGCGAAAATGGTCAACTTCGGCATCATCTACGGCATCTCCGCCTTCGGACTCTCGCAGCGTCTCAACGGCGAAGTCTCCCGCAGTGAGGCACATGAGATCATCGAAGAATACTTCCGACAATATCCCGGCGTGAAGGAGTTTCAGGAAAAGACAATCGAGCAGGCGAAGACGGACGGCTACGTCGAAACCCTGAGCGGACGCCGCCGCTACCTGCGTGACATCGACTCCCGCAACGGCATGATCCGCTCCGCCGCTGAGCGCACCGCGATCAACACACCGATTCAGGGCACCGCCGCCGACATGATCAAAATCGCGATGGTCCGGGTCGCCGATCTCCTCAAGGGAGGTGACTACAAAACGAAGATGCTGCTCCAGGTCCACGACGAACTCGTCTTCGATCTCAAAAAAGACGAGGCCGACGAACTCATCCCGAAAATCGAAACCGCGATGAAAGAAGCCCTCCCCCTCAGCGTCCCCATTGTGGTCGAGTCAGGAACGGGAGAGAACTGGCTGGAGGCGCATTAGAACGCACGAGCGAGGTCTCGCGAAAGTCAACCCCGCTCCAGAACATTCCCCGTCACGAACAGATTTCGCGATTTGAACGCAGCCGGTGAATCCTTTAGCAGAAAGATCCGGCCTTCCCTCGTCTTCATCGCGAAAGACGGTTCGGCGAGAAAACGATTCGCATTCAGAATCCAGCGACCCACCGAAAGACCATATTTTCCTCCGAGCGACTCAGCGGTCGCGGCTAAAATGCATCACGCTGCTTCCCACGCTCACCGGTTCCGTTCAAAAAAGGAGGCTCCCCTGCAAGAGCGGCTTCATTGGGTGATTCATAAAATTCGTCGAGAAAATCAGCCAGATCGAGGCGGAACGAGGCCCCCGCGAGAACGCGGATCGCTACATCAGCGAGAGTCTTTGGTCGTCCCTCTTTCATCGGCGCTCCAACTCGCCCAGCACTTCGGCGACGAAAAAATCAGTCCGCTCCGGAATCTCAGACTCTGGATAGTATTTTGAGATGATCGCTTCAATATCCGACCTCCTGCTCACTTTCAGGTCACGGCAAAGTAGAATCGCATCACTTAAATCGACGGAAGGCTCCTCGTCATTGCCACCTCTTGCGGCGAGACATTTCATGGCGAGAAGATACTCCGACGTCGCGGTGTAGACTTTGAGGTGACTGTATCCCGGTAGCGGCCGTGCGACGCGGGCCGACACACCGCCAGCGGAAACAAAGCCCCGAACATCATCGTTCAGCCAGTTCCAATCCCACCCCATTTCATTTCCCACCTCGAAGGCTGCTTTGCGGATGACCGAAGCGGGCTCAAAAATAGCATCGACGTCTTTCGTCGAGACGCGCCCCGCGAACGCAAGACAAAGACAGGCACCTCGATAAATGCAGATTTCTCCCTGAACTTCCCGCTCCGAGACAAAGGCGTTTACTTTCTCTAATCCCTCGAGAATCTCGGCCCTGGTGAGACCACCTGATTTTTGATCATCCATGCGTGGTATCAATCTATCTCCGGGCAGCTCTATCCTCAACCTTGAGCACCGCTCTCCTTCTCTTAACAGAATCACTGAAACAGGTTGGACGGCAATCGCGTCGCTTGAAATTCGAAATTACGACGAGTATCTTTCGACGGTGCTCCCCTTCCCGTTACTACCTCATGCTTAACCCGCATTCCGAATCGCGGCTCTCACGCCGCCGCGCCCTTTCCCTCGCCGGCGGCACCGGTGCCGCCCTCTTTCTCAGTCACTGCCGAACGGTGCCGGACGGGTCATCGGCGTCTTCGATCATGCGTCCGCCAAGACTGCCGTGGCCGACTGTCTTCAAGGGCGAAGCCAAGTTCCGCAACCTTTGCACCGAGGCAAAAAGGGGAAACTGGGCCTCCCTTCCCATCGGCGACCGCACCACCAAGTTCGGGATGGCGCTTTGCGGCACCGCTTACGAGAACTACACCCTTGAGATCGATGACCGGATCGAATCTCCCTCCGTGAATTTTGGCGCCCTCGATTGCTGGACTTTTTACGAAGCATCCCTCGCGATGGCGCGGCTCGTGAAAAATCCTCCTTCCCTCTGGTCACGCGAAGCGCTCCTCCACTACATCGAACTCGAACGCTATCGGGACGGTCGCTGCGACGGCACCTACGTGAGCCGCATGCATTATCTCGAAG
>CAZOUP010000187.1:0-7567 GCA_964583035.1 uncultured Akkermansia sp. | reverse complement strand
CAAAGACCGCGTCCCAGCAGTCGAGCATCGCGGCCCAGCTTTCATTGGTATCCAGCGAGGGTAACGCTCCCCGCGTCGTTCCGCTGCTCTGGCAGAAGCGGGAATATTGCGAGATCGGATAGGTCAAATTGGATCCGTAAGGCGGGAATTCCTCACGGTCCCAGACGAGATCCATCTTCGTCGTGAATGGCATCCGCGAGGTGAAGTCGCGGATTGAAGAGATCTTCTCGTCGAGCCCCGCCTTTTCGAGACGAGTGCGATAGAAATCATTCCCTTTCCGGAGTTCTCCAATAAGGCCCCGGAGTTTTTCCAGCTGTTCCCCTTCGATGCGCGGTCGATCTGCCATTCGGGGTCACGATACGCGGTAAAGGGAGTCTCAATCAAGCAGGGAGAATCACTGATCACGCCGGATCTCTGGGAGCTGCGGCAGTCTCCACTTTCTTTGCGTGATCTTTCGGCGCGGGATCCGGCTTGAATTTCACGACGAGATAACCACCGAGAGCAGCCATGACGATTCCGAGGACAAACGGCCAGCGGATCCCGGCGAGACCACCTGCCGGCGGATGCATTACCATGGAAACAATCGCGTTCACGATCGGGGCACCGGCAAAAATGATCGACATCACAACCGCGGGGGCGCTTTTGTTCCCCTGAGCGAAAAGCGCTCCGAGAGAGAGCAGCACGAAGAACGCACCAATCGCACCGAGGATGCCGGCGATGAGAGAAAGCCAAAGTCCCTTTCCGGGGAAATTCCAATCCGAACCTCGCACCACGAGAATCGCGAGGGGAGCGAGGACTGCCGTGAGAAAGTAGGCAACGCCGACGAAAAGAAACGCCTTATAGCGACCATTCACCGGATCTGCCATCCCGATCTGCCCCATGTGAAGAAAGATTCCGTAGAGTCCCCACGTGAGGACGGTTCCCATGGCGAAAAAGAGCCAGCCAAAATTATTCATAACTTCCATTGATCAAGGGGTTCGAGCGGGGATGAGTCCATCCGGTGCAGCGGTCAGTTTGTCGCGCCATTCCTCCGGAATCGCAACCGCTTTCATGCGGTGCAACTCTTCGTCAAAGGTTACGCAAACGACCGTGAAGCGGCCTGTCGCCGCGATCACTTTGTCAGGCTCACTGTCAGGATTCTTCCAAAAATTGAAATAGAGACCCACCGTCTTGTTGCGAACCTCCTCGACGAGAAGCTCGATTTCGATCTCTTCTTCGAAATTGAGCGGGAGCCGATAGTCAGCCGAGGCATGGACCCGGGGCCAGCCGACTTGGGGATCAGCATTCTCCTCGTGTTTCTTAAACGGGTGCACCGAGAAACCCATCGAACGATAAAAGGCATGCTCAGTCACCTCCATGAAACGGAAGAAATTCGAAAAGTGCATGATCCCCGCGACATCCGTGTCCGCGAATTCAACCCGGCGTCGGTATGTGAATCGATGAGCCATGTCCTACCTTGGCGCGAAGGAGCGGTCTGGGAAAGAGCGATTTTCACCCTCATGTCGTGATCATGACTCAATTCTCAAAGAACCCGTAGCGTAGACCTCGAGGTCTGCGTCCCTGATGCCTAGGTGAAATCACCGGGAGGTCGATTCTACATTTCGTCTTCGCACAGAGCTTCTGCCGGGAGCGAGACCAGTAGCATAAGGCAGATCAAGAGCGAAAATCGCCCCGGGCGATTACCTACGAAGCCTCCAACTCCGCGAGGCGATCTTCCATCTCTGAGGCCTGCAGCGTCGTCACAATCTCCTCGAGGATGCCGGTCATGATCTGATCGAGATTGTAGAGCGTGAGATTCACGCGATGATCGGTGAGGCGGTTTTGAGGGAAATTGTAGGTCCTGATCTTTTCCTCCCGCCCCCCGGATCCGATAAGATTCTTCCGGTGAGCCGAGTATTTCTCATGCTCTTCCCGGATTTTCGCTTCAAGCAATTTCGCCCGCAAAATTTGCAGGGCCTTCTCCTTGTTCTTGCCCTGGCTTCTCCCGTCCTGACACTTCACCATAATCCCCGTCGGGAGGTGCGTGATTTGGACCGCTGAGTCAGTCGTGTTGACATGCTGACCACCGGGGCCACCCGCGCGGGTTGCCTGGATGTGCAACTCGTCCGCTTTGAGCTCGACATCGACCTCTTCTGCTTCCGGCAAAACGGCCACTGTCGCGGTCGAGGTGTGAATCCTCCCTTGCGTCTCCGTATTAGGCACCCGCTGAACACGATGCACTCCCGACTCATACTTCATGAACCGGAAAACCTCGTCCCCGGAGATCTTAAAAACGACTTCTTTAAATCCACCCACCTCACTGGGACTTGCTTCAACCGGCTCCACTTTCCACCCGCGCGACTCAGCGTAGCGCTGATACATTCGGTAGAGATCAGCGGCAAAGAGCGAAGCTTCATCGCCTCCGGTGCCGGCTCGAATTTCAACAATCGCGGCACGATCTTCGGTCGGATCATGGGGCAAAAGCGCATATTGAACTCGCGATTCGAGCTCTTCGATCAACTTTTCGAGAGCAGGAATCTCCTCGGCGGCCATTTCAGCCATGTCGGGATCATCCGACTTTGCAAGCTCACGATTGTCGGCCAGCTCATCCTTTGACTTTGCGAGGGTCGCCCAATCCTCGAGAAGCGTTTTCGTCCGGTTGTATTCCCGGGTCAACTCAGTAACCTGTTTCGGATCGTCAAAGAAACCGTCCTGCGCCATGAAAGATTCCAATTCGGGAATGCGATGGCGTTTCTTTTCAATGAGAGGTCCGTAGTCCAAGAGATTTCAGAAATAGAAAGTGATCGAAAGGTCGAAATACAAAAAAACGGCGATAACACCCATCGAGGGCATCATCACCGTTCGCAAGTGACGGTCTCCCGTCAGAAAGTCGCTAGAGATCCGAAAGTTTCGGCTTCTTACGGCGACCGGCGGCACCGGAAGCAGACTTGGAATCGCCGAAACGCTTCTGGTATTTATCGACGCGACCAGCGGTGTCGACAAATCGCTGCTCACCCGTAAAGAAAGGATGGCAAGCTGAGCAAATACCGATGTGCAGGTCAGCAACCGTGGAGCGCGTCTGGATGATGCTGCCACACGTGCACTGGATCGTTGACTCTTTGTAATCTGGATGAAGGTCCGCTTTCATGTCCGTCGTAAATTTAGAAGGGGCGGAAAGTAGACGCGAAGAATCAAGGGATCAAGCGGAAAGTTGGACAGCTGTTTCCTGCAAATCCGGACCCGAAATCACCCAATTGACCCCAGCAAACGCTATTGCCGCGACGTTTCCGTCAAAGCTCCTCACTCCAAACGCACCTTCACCACATAAAGGCTGCCGTCGGCCCCACGCTCTACCGCCTCCGGCCGATCAATATTCGCCTCGGAAACCGTGATCCAGGCTTCGTTTTCTGAGACCACGGTGACGCCGGAATTCCCCAGCATGGCCCCTCTTTCCGGCACGAGGACCTTTTCCGTGGAGCGCATCACCCGCAGTGTCTCCGGGTTGACCTGCGCCATGAAAAGCGGCGCCCGATGCCTCACGACGTGATCATTCTCCGCCCCGCGCCGCGTGTAGACGAGAAAAAGCCCGTCCCCGAGCTGAACCCAGTGGGCCTGCGTGTTGTAGCTCCCCAGCGAAGTCCCGTCGTCGAATCGCCACGGCCCGGGCTCGCTGAATTGCAGGCCATCATCACTCGTGCTCACGTAGGCGTCGAGGTCGTTACGCATCGTGAGAAAATAGCGACCGCCATGCCGGACCAGCGACGGCTCGTAGAGTCCGCGCTTCACCTCCAGATCGAGAACATTCCCATGCTCCAGATAACGGAGCGTCTCCCCGTCGAACTGACACCGGACCACCGTCGAAGAGAACGGGCGATGCGTCCCCTCGCCCACGTAGAATGGCAGGAGAAGGGTTCCCTCCCCCTCGACGAGCCACTGGGCACAGGCAGAGCGGGCAAAATTGAAGCGCTCCCCGGTCGGCATCTCCAGCCGCTTCCACGAAGTCCACTCATCGGTTTCTGGATCAAAAACCGCATAGGCCGTCTGGTGCGCCCTCGGGACGTCCTCCAACTGCTTGCCCTCCGCGCTGTATCGGACCTGGGCGCCCACTGCGATCAGTTTCCCCGACGGCCCGTGCCAGCCCGGCGTGACATCCGCGACCGCCGTGTTGACCCCGTCTTTCAGGGTCCAGTCGAGCGGGGGCTGCAACTCCGGCCGCGTCCAGGACCCGCCTTCATCGACACTCTCCATCGTGTAAAGTCCCGAATAATAATCGGAGCGACCGAGGATCTTAAAGAGCACCATCATCGCCCGCGCCTCCGAACGGCCCACCCTTTCATCCGCCGGAATGATCGCGGCACGGGGGTGCATCCAGTAGGAACCGTCCCTGACTCCCGGTTCCCGTTTGAGAACGACATTTCTTTCCACCGAAAATGAAACGAGCGGAACTTCGGCAGAGGAAACCGAGGCGAAAAATCCTAGAACAACAGAGAGAACGAATTTCATCACTGGAAGAGGTTGAAGGAAAAATCCGCCGGGATAAACCCCATTCGAACACGCACAAACGCCCAAAGAATCCTTGCCTGATCCTGCCCGCACCGTTTCACTCTGCGCATGTCGAAAACGATTCTTTCCTGCCTCCTCGTCGCCCTCGCGATGACAGCTTCCCTTCACGCCGCTGAAAACTCAAAACCGAATTTCGTGATCATCTTCGCTGACGATCAGGGCTACGGCGATCTCGGTTGCTTTGGTTCGACGAAAATCAAAACGCCTAACATTGACCGAATGGCGACGGAAGGCCGCAAGTTCACCAACTTCATGGTCGCCTCCCCCGTCTGCACTCCGTCGCGTGCCGCCCTCCTCACCGGCTCCTACCCGAAGCGGGTCAGCATGCATGAGCACGTCCTCTTTCCCAGTTCTACGAAGGGTCTCAATCCTGAGGAATACACCATCGCCGATCACCTCAAGTCGCAGGGCTACGCCACCGCCTGCTTTGGAAAATGGCATCTCGGACATCACCCCGAGACACTTCCTCAGCAGCTCGGCTTCGACACCTACTTCGGTATTCCCTACTCCAACGACATGAATCACCCGGACAACAAAGGAAAGCCAAAGACCTCTTCGGACGATCTCTGGAAAGATCAGGAATCGACCCTCACCCTCTGGAAAACTCCGCTCATGGAAAATGAGGAGATCGTCGAGCTCCCCGTCGACCAACGCACCGTGACCCGTCGCTACACTGACCGGACGATTGACTTCATCAAAGAAAACAAGGACGGCCCATTCTTTGTCTACCTCCCCCACTCCATGCCGCACATTCCCCTATATGTCCCCGACGACGTCTACGACCCCGACCCGCAAAATGCCTACACCAACGTGATCGAGCACATGGACGCCGAAGTCGGGCGTGTCATCGACACCCTCCGCGAACTGAAGCTCGAAGAAAACACCATCGTCATCTACACCTCCGACAACGGCCCCTGGCTGAAATTCAAAAACCACGGCGGCTCTGCCGGTCCCCTCCGCGATGGCAAAGGAACGACCTTCGAAGGAGGCCAACGCGTCCCCTGCGTGATGTGGGGCCCCGGTCGCATCCCCGCCGGCACCGAGTGCGATGAACTCATGGGCACAATCGACCTCCTCCCCACCATCGCCGCCCTGACCGAAACAGAACTCCCCGGCAAAAATAAGATCGACGGCCTCGACGCCTCCGGTCTGCTCCTCGGAACGGCCTCAACGCCACGCGATGAATTTGTCTACTACACTTCCCGTGGGCAGCTCGAAGGGCTCCGTCAGGGGGAATGGAAACTGCTCGTGAAGCGACCGCACCAGAACGCTGACAAACCCGCTCCAAAAAATCCTCAACCACCTGAGATCCTGCTTTTCAATCTCCTCGCCGACAAAGGCGAACAAACTAACCTCGCGGCAGTAAACTCCGAAGTCGTCGCAAAACTGGAGGCCCGCATGACCGAACTCGACGCCGAGATCACGGAGAATGCACGGGCGGCGTGGGTGATGGAGGAGTAGCTCGCGAAAAGGCCTAAAAGCCTCACTCCAACCCCGCAAACAGAATACCAGCATTCGTGGGTTTCTCGAAGAGACAACTACGGTCCGACATGAAACGAATCCAACTTCTCCTCCTTGTTTCACTGATCTTCACAGGAACGCTATCAGCCGCCGAAAACTGGCCGGGCTGGCGCGGGCCTCGCGGGGATGGAACGGTCACGGCGGCACCGAATCTGCCGGTCGCTTTCTCAATTGCGGACGACACGGTTTGGAACACAAAAATTCCCGGCGTCGGGCATGCTTCGCCCATCATCTGGCAGGATCGAATTTTTCTCGTCACCGCCGAAGAGGAGGAAAACGCCCGCTCACTGATTTCGCTCGACCGCACGACGGGTGAGATCCTTTGGGAGAAAGTGGTCCTGAAATCCAATCTCGAGGACATCCACCGGCTCAACAGCCGCGCTTCGAGCACGCCGGTCACGGATGGGGAGCGCATTTTTGTCAGCTTCCTCGACGGGGAGAATATGTTCATTTCCGCCTACGACTTCGATGGAAACGAACTCTGGAAAACCCGCCCCGGAACCTTCTCTAGTAAACACGGCTATTGCTCCTGCCCTGTGCTTTGGAACGGCAAGGTGATTATCAATGGCGACCACGACGGCGACGCCTACCTCGTTGCGCTCGATGAGAAAACCGGCGCGGAAATCTGGAAAACGGAACGCCCTAACAAAACCCGAAGTTACAGCACCCCGATCATTCGCGAAATCGAAGGCCGGACCCAGATGATTCTTTCCGGCAGTCTTTCTGTCGCGAGCTACGATCCTGACACCGGCGCCCAGCACTGGGTCATCGACGGGCCGACCGATCAGTTTGTCGCTTCCATCGTTTATAACGAAGACCTCCAACTCCTTTTCATGACCTGCGGATTCCCGCAAAAGCACATGCTTGCGATTCGTCCTGACGGGAGCGGCAATGTCACAAAGACACACATCGCCTGGCGCGACACCGCCGGAGCTTCCTATGTGCCGAGCCCCATTGCGATCGGTGATTACTTTCTCGTCGTCGCCGACAACGGCGTCGCGAGTTGCTTTGTTGCAGAGACCGGAGAACGGCTCTGGAGGGAGCGGCTCCCCGGCGGGCACAGTGCCTCGATCATCACCGCGAACGGTCTCGCTTATTTCACATCAGATGAAGGGGTCGTTTCCGTCGTCAAACCGGGTCCGACTTTTGATGTGATGGCACAAAGTGAGGTCGGGGAGAATGTGTATGCTTCGCCGGCAGTGTTCGGGAATCAGTTATTTATTCGCGGCGAGGAGCACCTTTTTTGTATTGGGGAGGAGTGAGGTGAAGAGAAGGAAAGCGCAGGAATCCGGCCCTACGCAGTGCTCATGCATTTGTGTGAATCTGTGTCCCTTTGCCTCCGGCTTTCTCCACTTCGTTCCGAATGTGGTTCAAACTCCTCCGGCAGTGCCTGGGAATAAAGCCCACGAATTCACACGAATCTTCACGAATTTTCCATCAGCTCGCCGGTTCCAACATCCAACATCCAACATCCAACATCCAACATCCAACATCCAACATCCAA
>CAZOUP010000186.1:0-7675 GCA_964583035.1 uncultured Akkermansia sp. | reverse complement strand
CATCGCGCTTAGCGCTCGACTGAACGGCACAGCTGGTGGAGAGAAGACAAAGGCAAAGAAGGCCGGCCAAGGTGACCAACGGGAGCGAAGAGGAAAAAATCTTCATCGGGGTGTGTGAATATAACGTGGATTCAGGGTTCAGTATTAGAACTCCGATTCACATTCCCGATTTGGTTGATTTCCAGTGAGTGTGTGGCTGGAATGAGATTACTCTCAGATTTAATATAAGCTAAACTTAAAGAAACACAAATTTCTAGCAATAATTTCTGCCGGATTTAGTTTTCGTTCGTCTTATTAGAGACTCCTCTATGGATGCCCCTATGCGCCCTCTTCAATCTTTCCTTTCTGTTTTCGCCTGCACCTTAGTCTTTGCGCTGAGCCCGACTCTTTCGCTTACGGGGCAGGAAATCCCTGACGAACTTCTCGAGGACGAGCATGTTCGCGAAGAATTCGGGGTGAATAAGTTCACGACTCCTTCGATCAAAAGGATTTTTGAGGATCTCCAGAAGCTGCGTCCTCTCCCCTATGATGAACTGAAGCGGACGATGCCGGAAGCCCCTCCCACTGATCGGACCGAGTTGGCGATCACGGTTGGGCTTCTCCTTGCTGACGGCTTTTTCGCGGTTGAGGCGGAGCAATTCTTTGATCTGGAACCGGTGGGGCGTTCCCTCCTCAAGCATGCGACCAGTCTCGGCTCCGGGACCCGGATTTCGAGCCACATGAAAAGCATGCTGGAAAAAGGCGCTTTGAGCGATTGGGATGAACTGAAGAACGAACTTTCCCGCACGCAGAAGGACGTCGAGAAAGAGATGGTTTTAATACGTGATGTCGATGCCGCGAATCTTGTGAGCCTTGGCGGATGGCTCCGGGCATTCGAAATTGGAACTGCCGCTTCGGTGGGGGCTTACTATGATCCCGCAAAAGCGTCGACGCTCGCCCGTCCTGATATCGTGGAGTATTTCGTGCTAAACCTCGAGACGCTTGAGCCAAGAATTCAGGAGAACGAGATGGTTAAAAAGATCCGCGCCGGACTTCTCGATATTCAAAAGCGGACAACGCTTCCTGAGCAGGAGATCCTGAGCGAGGCTGAAGTTCAGGAACTGCGGGTCATCGTCGAAGATTTGGTCGACATGGCCTATGGCTCCCAGCGTCTTATCGAGATGACCGATGCGGGCAAGAAGGCAGAGGAACCGGGCGACGCTCCGACGACCACAAAGCCCGCTGCGACTGGTGGCGTGATATCGGGTGAAGTCCCGGAGTAGACTGTCTTTCTCCAAGGGTGGAGTCTCTCGGGTATCGGGCGGGCCTTGAGTGGCGTGAAGTTTCCCGAAGGGAGCCTCCTGATCTTGATCCGGAAAAGGCGCCGGGAAGGATCAAGATTAGGAGTAAGATGAAGAGTCGTTAAGCGTCAGGCATCAGGTACTTCGCGGCCTGATCGACGTCTTTGTCCCCGCGTCCGGAAAGATTCACGATGATGATCTGATCTTTCCGCATTGTCCCCGCGATCTTGTTCACGTAGGCGAGGGCATGCGCAGTCTCCAGCGCGGGGATGATGCCCTCGGTTTTCGATAAACCTGAAAAAGCGGCGAGCGCTTCATCGTCCGTCGCGTAGGTATATTCAACGCGACCGGCATCCTGGAGGAAAGCGTGCTCAGGGCCGACGGCAGCGTAATCGAGTCCTGCGGAAACGGAGTGCGTCAATTCGATTTGGCCGTCCTCATTGGCGAGCAACCAGGTCTTTGTGCCCTGAAGCACGCCGAGCTTGCCACCCTGGAATCGCGCGGCGTGCTCTCCGTGCTTGATCCCGTGACCACCGGCTTCGACACCCATCATTTTGACGCCTTTGTCTTCGAGGAATGGATGAAAGAGGCCGATCGCATTGCTTCCTCCTCCGACACAGGCGACGAGGAGATCCGGGAGCTTTTCTTCCCGCTCCAAAATTTGGCGTCGGGCTTCGACTCCGATGATTCGGTGAAAGTCGCGAACCATCATCGGGTAGGGGTGCGGGCCGAGGGCGCTTCCGAGAATGTAATGCGTCGAACGCACATTAGTGACCCAGTCACGCAGAGCTTCGTTGACGGCTTCCTTGAGTGTTTTCTGTCCGGCTTCGACGCCGCGAACCTCGGCACCCATGAGGCGCATCCGGATCACGTTGAGACGCTGGCGTTCCATGTCAATCGCCCCCATGTAAACGATGCATTCCATTCCGAAGTGAGCAGCGACGGTGGCGGTTGCGACGCCGTGTTGCCCGGCCCCGGTCTCGGCGATGATGCGCTTTTTGCCGAGCCGTCTCGCGATCAGGATCTGGCCGAGAGCATTGTTGATCTTGTGCGCTCCAGTGTGGAGGAGGTCTTCGCGTTTGAGGTAAATTTTGGCCCCGCCGAGTCTTTCGGACCAACGCTCCGCATAGTAGAGCGGCGTTTCGCGACCGCAGAATTCGGAAAGGAGGTTGTCCAGCTCGAGCTGAAACGCCGGATCTTCTTTCGCTCTTTGATACTCGGCGGTGAGTTCGTCGAGTGCGGCGACGAGGGTTTCAGGGACAAAGCGTCCTCCGAAAGTTCCGAAGTGTCCGCTTTCGTCAGGAAGGGTTTGGGTCGTGGTCGCCGTGCTCATGTTTGCTTGTGATTACGTTGCACCCTGAGGAAATGTTTTCAACGCTCGCATTTTCAGGGAGCCGTGTATATTCGCCGCGTCAGAGGCTGCGGAGTGGTGGCAGGTAAACTCCGCCAGGGCCGGAAGGCAGCAACGGTAGCTCGTCCAACATTGCCGCAGTTCTCTGGCACTTTTCACGTCGAAATTCAGGCGGCCGCTTCACTCTTCACGTCGAAGACTTCGCGGGCATCGCTCACGACGCCGGTCACCGCCGCCGCTGCGACCATGACGGGTGACATGAGAATCGTCCGACCGATCGGCGATCCCTGACGGCCTTTGAAGTTCCGGTTACTGGAGCTCGCGCAAAGCTGATCGCCGATGAGCTTATCGGGGTTCATCGCGAGACACATGGAGCAGCCCGCGCCGCGCCATTCGAAGCCTGCCTCTTCAAAAATTTCGTGGATTCCTTCCTGACGGCAGAGGTGGTCGACGATCTCCGAACCGGGCACGGCGATCGCCGTGACGCCCGCTGCGACTTTGTGCCCTTTGAGAAACTTCGCGGTTTCGCGGAAATCAGAGAGACGACCGTTCGTGCAACTGCCGATGAAACAAACATCGACCGCTTTGCCGGCGATCGGAGTGTTCGCTTCGAATTTCATGTATTCGAGCGCTTCCTCGATGCTCTTGCGGCCTTCTTCATCCGGTTGATCATCGGGAGAGGGAATGTTTTCGGTCACGAAGATTCCATGGTCGGGCGAGATGCCCCAGGTGACTGAAGGAGCGATTTCTGCCGCATTGATATTCACGACATCGTCATAGTGGCATCCCTCATCGGAGGCGAGCGCAGTCCACTTTTCGACCGCGGCATCCCAGTCGGCTCCTTTGGGTGAATAAGGGCGATCTTTGAGGTAGTCGAAAGTTTTCTCGTCGGGGTTCACATACCCGCAACGGGCCCCGCCTTCGATGGACATGTTGCAGACAGTCATCCTCTCTTCCATTGAGAAGTTGTCGAAGAGACGGCCGCCGTATTCGTAAGCGTAGCCGATGCCTCCCTTGGCACCGAGCAGCTTGATGATGTGAAGGACGACGTCTTTCGCGTAGACGCCGGGAGGAAGTTCCCCCTCCACATTGATGCGGCGAACCTTAAGTTTGCTCAGGGCCATCGTCTGCGTCGCGAGGACATCACGAATCTGCGTCGTGCCGATTCCGAAAGCGATCGCGCCGAAGGCACCGTGAGTCGCGGTGTGAGAGTCGCCGCAGGCGATCGTCGTGCCGGGCTGAGTGATGCCCTGCTCCGGTCCGACTACGTGCACGATCCCCTGACCGCCGCTGCCGATGTCGAAAAACTTCACCCCGAACTCCTTACAGTTATCGCGCAGAGCATTGATCATTTCCTGAGCGAGACCGTCCTCGAAAGGCTCGACCTGGCTTTTCGTGGGAACGATGTGATCAACCGTCGCAAAGGTGCGCTCCGGGTATTTCACTTTCAGTCCGAGATCGCGCAGCATGCCGAAGGCCTGAGGGCTGGTCACCTCATGAATCAGATGGGTGCCGATGAGAAGTTGGGTCTGTCCATTCGAGAGGGTCTTCACGGCGTGAGAATCCCAGACTTTTTCAAAGAGGCTTTGGCTCATAGCAATATCAGAGGTGGGTGATTTTTTCGGGCGGAAAGCTAGCACATGCTAACCCGCAACGGTAATGGAAATCGTCGATGAATCGATGGAATCACTTCCGCTCCATTGAATTTTAGGCGAATTGGGTGTAATGGAAGATGTCCCTTCATTTCGGGGGGACAAACTATCTGAACCAACATGAAATTGACCAAATCAATCGAAAAACTGATGGCTCTCACTGTCATCGCTGCCGCCCTTACTACGGTCGGCTGCGAAAAGACTGTCGAGGGAATGAAGGAAGACGCAACTGAAGCAGTGGAGGCAACGAAAGAAGCCGCTGCTGATGCTGCTGAAGCCACGAAGGAAACTGCCGACAAGGCAGTAGAGGCGACTAAGGACGCTGCTGCTGCGACTGCCGAGGCCGCTGAGAAAGCTGCTGAGGCAACCGCAGAGACGACCGAAAAGGCTGTCGACGCGACTAAAGACGCGGCTGCCAAGACTGGTGACGCAATGAAGAAGAAGGTCAACGAGGCAGCCAAGGCTGTTGAAGGGGCAACTGAAGCTCCTGCTGCAGAGTAAGTTTTCTCTTTACCAAGCGAATTACTAAGGAAAACCCTGTGCCGAAAGGCACGGGGTTTTTTGTTGGTTCAGATAGTTCGATCAACCTGCCGCCGACATCGCGCTGAAGGCTCCGAAACCGATCGCGCCAATGATGATCACCACGTAGAGAGCAAAAAAAACGATCATCCAGATCCCGACATACTTCCAGAAGGCGCGCTGTTCGTTCAAAGCAGCAACGAGGTTGGTCTCCGTCGGTTGCTTACTGAGATCAGCGATCCGACTTGAAAAATTCCCCAGCTTTAAGGCGGGATAAATATAAATGAAGGCCATCAAAAAGTAGATGATGCCGAGAGGAAGCAATCCCATTGCTCCGCCTAGCTGATCAGCAAAAGCCTCGCTCGCAATGCCTGAAGCAACACTCATCCCGATGAGAGCAAGCCCTCCCAGAATCAGAAGTGCAGTGCTAATCCAAAGGATGACGCTGAAAAACCGTGTCCAGCCTTTGGTGCGGGCGAGTTGATCAACAATTGCGGCGGAAACCGCGGAATGAGTGGGAGTAAGAATCGGGTCCATCCCCGAGTTTTAGCGATTTGCCGCCCCCGGATCAATCCTCATGTGTTGAGGCTATCCGTTTCCATGCAGCTGGTGCTGCAAGAACGGAGCGGTCCGGCTTTCTTTGACGATCACGACTTCCTCGGGCGTTCCTGCCGCGACGACCTCGCCACCTTCCGCACCAGCTTCAGGCCCGATCTCGAGCACATAGTCCGCCTCCGCCATGATTTCGAGACTGTGCTCGATCACGACGACGGTGTGTCCGTCATCGACGAGACGATGCATGATTTCGAGGAGGCGGACGACATCGGCGGTGTGAAGCCCGATGCTGGGTTCCTCGATGAGATAGAGATTCGACTTCGGAGTCCGGTTCTGGCGCAGCCTTGCATTTGAGGATCGACCGATCCCTTTCGTGAGTTCAGTCACCAGCTTGATCCGCTGTGCTTCACCGCCGGAGACGCTCGGGCTGGGCTGTCCGAGCCTGAGATATCCGAGCCCGGTGTCCTTCATTAAGGAGAAAGTTCGCGCAATCTTGGGATGCCCCCCAAAGAACTCCGAGGCTTCTTCGATGGAAAGGTCCATGACGTCTCCGATCGATTTCCCGTTGTAGAGGACCTCAAGCGTTGCGCTGTTGAAGCGGCGACCTTCACATTCTTCGCATTCCACGTAGGTCGTCGGGAGAAAGTTCATCTCGAGCTTGATCTGGCCGTTGCCTTTGCAGGTCTCACATCGTCCGCCTTCGGTGTTGAAGGAAAAACGCGAAGCGGTGTAGCCACGCGCCCGGGCTTCGGGGAGTTGCGCGAACATCTTCCGAATCTCGTCAAAGACCTTCACGTAGGTCGCCGGCGTCGAGCGCGAAGTCTTTCCGATCGGCGACTGATCGACCTCGTAAACCGCCTCGAGCTGCTCGACGCCCTCGATAGCTTTCCAGGTCTTCTCCGGCTTTCGACCAGTGGACTTTCGCGATGGTTTCTTCAGCTGAGAATCGACCGCCGGTTTGAGGACTCCGCGCATGAAACTCGACTTTCCTGAACCCGAGATGCCGGCAATGACGGTGAGCCGTCCGATTGGGATTCGAATATCGACGCTTTTCAGATTGTTTGCATTGGCTCCTTTGACCCGCAGCCAGCCGTCTTTGCTGTTCTTGGCCGGGAGCTTGCGCCGTTTCCCTTTCATGGGATGAACGAGCGGATTGGAGAACGCGGCAAAGGTCGGCGACTCCGCCCCGTTCTTTTTGCCGGAGAAAAGATCAGCCGGAGGACCCTGCCAAACAATTTCTCCACCGAACTGTCCGGCTCCGGGGCCGAGGTCAATGAGATGATCCGAGCGACGGATCGTCTCTTCATCGTGTTCGACAACGACGAGCGAATTGCCCTTCGCCTTCAGCGAGATCAGGGTGTTCAGCAAGGTCTCGTTGTCGCGAGGGTGCAATCCGATCGTGGGCTCGTCGAGAACGTAGAGAACGCCACGCAGGTTCGAACCGAGTTGTGAAGCAAGCCTGATGCGCTGGCTTTCCCCGCCACTTAAAGTCGTGGCGGAGCGATTCAGTTGCAGATAGCCGAGCCCGACTTCCTCCATGAAATGCAGGCGCTGCGAAATCTCCGGCAGAATATCACGCGCGATGAGCGCGGATTGATCTTTCAGATGGAACGATTCGATTGCCTTCTTCGCCTCAATTACCGAAAGGGCCGCGATTTCATGAATCGCAATATCGGCGATTTTGACATGACGGGCGACCTCATTGAGGCGAGCCCCACTGCACTCGGGGCAGGTCTCGAGATCCATATCACTGCGCGAGCGGGAGCGGCGATACTCCTCGCGAAGCTCGGCGTCGAGTTGCGATTCGGCGTCCCGGTCGTCTGAAGAGCTCGGGCGTTTTTCGACCGAGCCGTAGCCGCGGCAAAGCGGACACCAGCCATGCGGCGAGTTGTAGGAAAAAAGGCGGGGGTCGAGTTCTTCAAAGGAGCGGCCCGTCTCCGGGTCAGCCATCTCCGTGTTCGCGACCTGAATCCGATTGCCCTGATCAAAGAAGCGGATCGTCCGCTTCCCCAGTCGCAGCGCCGTCTCCACCATCGCGAGGGTGTCTTCGGGACTCGTCCTCTTACTAACCTCTCCGATGATGACGTCGATGTTGTGTTCTTTAAATCGCTCGAGCCGCTCAAAGGTATCGACCGCGACGAGTTGATTATCGACTAACAAAGTCTCGAACCCCTGGCGTCCCGCCCACTCCGCGACTTCGGTGTGGTAACCCTTTCGCGCCTTGATGAGGGGCGCCATGACTTTCACCGACCGTTTTCCTTTCGCCGCTTCCTTCCGGATCGTCGTGACGATTGAGCTGACACTCTGTTTCACGACCG
>CAZOUP010000185.1:0-7700 GCA_964583035.1 uncultured Akkermansia sp. | reverse complement strand
CTTGTAGATATCCGTAAGGCTTGGGTTTTTAAAATCTTGTGCCACGATCGTGAATTTGTAGCCGCGAAAACCCATCATGAGGCCGACCCATTCGAAGTTTCCGTAGTGCGGAGTGACCCAGATCGCACCGGTTTCGAGGGCGGCATCGACCGCTTCGGGGTCGTCGATTTGCACCTCGATATATTTCTCGTAGTTGTCTGCGCTGAGGCGTCTGCTCCAGAACTGATCGATGACGGTTCGGGCGAAGGAACGGTAAGAGTCCCTGGCGAGAAGGCGGATTTCAGCCTCATTTTTCTCCTGGCCAAAGATCAAGGTGAGGTTCTCGATCGCGGTATTTCTTCCTCTCTTATCGACGAGAAAGGCGATGCTACCCAGCGCCCGGCTGAGGCCATGGGCAGCGCGGCGCGGCAAGAGGGGAATCGCGAAGTAGAGCGAGGCAAGGCCGAGCCACTCAATCTTATAGCGAATTTTTTTCCAGATAGACATGGGTGGTGAAAGTTCGTCGAATGCGGAGCGGGTGCAACCGGTCTTCAGTTTTCAGTGACTCGTGACAAATCCCTGCATGCTGTGCCATATTGTCCGACCTCATGCACCACCAGACCTTTGTTTCCCTCTTTAAAAAAATCCTCTCAACGCCGACGGCGCCGTTTCATGAATATCACGTCGCGGCTGAGATCCGCGAGCAGTTGGCGGCGATGTCGAATGTTTCCGTGAAGGAAGACACTTTCGGCAATCTCATCGCCTGCTATCGGCGCGGTCGAAAAAAGCCGAAGCTCGCTTTTGCGGCGCACATGGATCATCCGGGCTGGGTGAAATTTAAGGGAGAGAAAAAATTCCTTGGCTGGGTGCCGGAGGAGCGACTCGAGACACACCCGGTCGAGTGGTTCGGCGATTTTGGAATGTGGGATTTAAAGCCCTTTGAGCTGAAAGACGGGATTATTCATTCGCGCGTTTGTGACGATCTCGTTGGCTGTGCCGCAATTCTCGCGATGTTCATGGAACTGGAGGCGGGCGAAGTCGAGGCGACCGTCTACGGACTTTTCACTCGCGCCGAGGAGGTGGGTTTCATCGGTTCGGTCGAGATGGCGAAGAACTGGCCGCTGCCGGAAGGGGTATGCTTTGTCTCCCTGGAAACCTCGGCCGCTCGCGGCGGGGCCGAAATGGGAAAAGGGCCGGCGATCCGGGCGGGGGATCGGATCAGTCTTTTTCACGATGCCACGACGGCGGAGTTGGTCGATGCCGCCACGGAGGGGAAAATCCCTCACCAGCGGGCCCTTCTTGACGGCGGTGCCTGCGAAGCGACGGCGATGAACCTTTATGGAATCCCGGCGGCTGGGATTTCGGTCATTCTCGGGAACTATCACAACTGCCCGCCCGAAAAAGGGATCGCGGAGGAATTCATCTCTCTCGAGGACGCGAAGAATCTCGTGAAGCTGATCACGGCCACGGTCGTGCGGATCAGTGAGAGCAAGGCGGGTGACTCATCAAAGGCGAAGCTGCGGAAGCGGCTCGAAAAGCGGGTTCGCGATCATCGCAAATACGAGCGGGCCGCGAAGAAGTGCTGGTGATTAAGTAAACGGTGTTCTCTTAATTGATTTGAACTTTGTTCCTTTAATTAAGAAAACGCCGGTTTTTTATTATTGCCGCCGAGAGGCGGGCGCTGGTAGTATTCCTCGCCATGGGCGAGTCCGATTCAAAACCAAAAGCCTGGGCCCGCGCTCGTAAACCTGAGCAAATCGAAGCGCGACGCGCTTCGATCCTCGCGGCTGCGGTGGAACTTCTTGATCAGGGCGGCGTCGAAGCGGCGGGACTCTCTGCGATTGCCCGCGTGGCCGGACTTTCGAAAGCGAATCTCTACCGCTATTTTGAAAGTCGGGAGGCCATTCTCCTCTCAATCCTTATCGACGAGCTGGACGAGTGGGTCACGGCTCTTTCGGCGGCTCTCGATCATGTTACAGAAGCCGGTGATGTCGTCGAAGTCGCGCAACTCTATTCAGACTCCGTCGCCGACCGGGATCGGCTCAACGAATTGATGTCCACTTTCGCGCCTGTTCTCGAGCGAAATCTGACGGTGGCGACGGTGGAGATGGAAAAGAGCGAACTTCGAAACTGTTTCGTGCGTTTAATTTCCCCTCTCTGCAAAGCGCTGCCGCAGTTTTCCAAGTCACAGGCCAATGAGTTTCTCATCATGCAGACCGTTTTTCAGATGGGCTTGTGGCCTCATGCGAATCCTTCCGCAGAAGTCAATGAGGTGCTCAGTAAAGAGGCGTTTGCGGACCTGCGCATGAACTTCGCGGAGCGGGTTCGCTGGCATGCCCTGATTCTTCTGCGGGGTCTCGAAACCGTGGAGGCCCCAAGGGTTCGTCCAAATTAGGACTTCCCTTAGGGGATCGGATTTCCTACCGTTTTTGAATGTTCAGGCGGATTTTCTCGTTGGTATGGTTAGGGTTTGGGCTGTGGGGGAGCGATCTCAATGGAGCGGAGGGACAAACTCCGAACATTCTTTTTATCGTGGCGGATGATCTCGGTTACGAAAAATTAGGCTGCTATGGGGGTCTCGGCACCCGAACCCCGAACTTAAATCGTCTTGCGAAAGAGGGGATGCGATTTGACCGGGCCTACGGAAGTCCCGTCTGCACGCCGACGAGGATGAGTATTTACACGGGGGAGTATCCCACCCGGCATGGCTACACCGGCGTATTGCCGGTCCATACGGGGACGGATGAGGCGGTTGATTTCTCGTCGCGGTTTTCGACCTACGCCCAACAACTGCGAAAGGCCGGCTACAAAACCTCGGTGACGGGGAAGTGGCAGTTGGCGACGCTTGAGATTCATCCTGAACACATCCGCGGTGCCGGTTTCGATTCCTGGTGCATCTGGCAGATCTGGAGTCAGGGCAAAAAAACGACACGCTATTGGAATCCCACTTTAAATCAGGATGGAAAGATTCTTCCGGGACTGGAAGAGCAGTTCGGGCCGGATGTGCTCGCGCGCTATGTCGTCAGTCAAATGCGTGCGGCAGTGGAGGCGAAGCAGCCTTTCTTGATCCACCACAACATGCTGCTGCCTCATGAGCCAATAGTAGAGACCCCGCAAGACAGGAAGAAAGGAGTGGACCCGTCTCTGGATCGGATGATTCGCTACCTGGATCAATTAGTTGGTGGACTTGTCAGGGCAGTCGATGAGATGGGAATTGCAGAAAACACCTGCATTATTTTTCTGGGAGACAACGGCACTGATACAATTCACCAGATCCGAACGACCCGGGCCGGCCTTGTCCGCGGGGGGAAGCGCACGCTCGATGACGGGGGGACGCATCTGCCCCTGATCGTGAGGTGGAAGGGGACGGTCGAAGCCGGGGGCGTCGCAGAGGATCTCGTCGATGTCGTGGACCTGCTCCCCACTTTTTGTGAGCTCGCCGGGGCACCTCTTCCGGAGGGAAAGGTAATCGATGGCGTTTCTTTGGCAGGTCGGCTCCTTCGCCATGAGCCAGTTGGTAGAAAGGTGGCCGTGGCCGGATTTCAAAAGGAGTTCAGTGCTTTTGATGGATCCTGGCGTTTGAATTCGGGCGGGGAAGTGATCGATGCGCGGGACTTGCCTCGCGAGGTGACAATTTCTCCAGATCAGATCCCTCCGGAAGCGACCGCAGCAGTTGAGACATTGCGGCCTTTCCTAACGACCGTACCCTAGAAATTTAGGGTTACTTTCCTGAGAGCGCCGCCTTTTCATACGCGATCTGCTGAGCCGAGAGGTAGGCGCTGCCCCCGAGATTGCTCACGAGCCAGTAGGAGAGGCGCGCTTTGAAGCGGGCCATTTTCGGACGCCTCGATTGTTCACAAGCCGCGAGAAGGTCGATAAGAAAGACATCATCGCACTCTTTCTGCGCTGCTCCGGGGGTGTCGTAGCAAAGATCGTGTTTGCGGCAGGAATCGCGAAAGTCAGCACCGCGATGGCCTTGTCCGGCAGTGAGGAGGAGTCGGAACGGACCCTTCACTGCGTCCGGCCCGCAGGGGCATTTTTCCTGATATTTGTCGGCGAAGGCCGTCGTCGCGAAGAGGCTGAAGAGGATCAGGAGAATGGAGGCGGAAGGAAGTTTCATTTTTAAAGGATTTAAATCACACTCCCGCCTTCGGGAATAAATTCATCGTCGTAATAGAGTCGGTATCGCCCAAGACGGGAGCGGAGTTTCAACTCGCTGTCGAAAGCGCGGGAAAGGGTGTGTGAGTTCAGGGCGCGACGTTTTTCACCCTGGGCAATGATTGAGCCATTTTTTAGAATCAAGGCATGCGTGATCGAAGGGACAATCTCTTCAACATGGTGGGTCACAATGATGAGCGATCGGAAGGAACCTTTCTGCGTCAGTTCATCGACGAAGGCGAGAAAGTGTTCGCGGGCGACAGGGTCGAGGCCGGCGCAGGGTTCGTCGAGGACAAGCACATCCATTTTCGGTGCCATGAGCGCCCGCCCGATGAGGACCCGCTGGCGCTCGCCCTGTGACATCGTCGCCCATATTTGGTCGCGTTGCGCCGAGCAATTGACGCTTTCAAGCACCTTTTCAGCGGCTTTGATTTCTGTTGGGTCTTCGGTTTTCTGCCAGTAATTCACCATGGCATGGCGTCCCGCGAGAACGATTTCAAGCGCGGTTTCTTCAGGATCGATGAGCTGAGCGATGCTCGCGCTGACAAAGCCAATCCGCTTACGCCATTCGTCCCAGTCCTGAGAGTTGGAATTCACCGCATCCTCCCGCCCACGCATGTGGATTTCCCCCTCGGTCGGGGTCAGGTAATTCATGAGGACGTTGAGCAACGATGTCTTGCCGGAGCCGTTTCCGCCGAGAACGACCCAGTGTTGGTCCCGCTCCACAGACCAGCTCACATCATTGAGAATCTCCTTTCCGTTGCGACGAACGGTGATTTTCTCCATTTCAAAAACAGGGGCAGCCATAGTCAGGAAGGCTATCGTCTCAAAGGCCGATTTCCACCAAAAATCTGAAATGGGCCCATCGGGCCCATCGGGCCTATCGTACCAGTCTTGATCTTACTCTTATTCTTGATCTTGCTCCCCTTCGGAAAATGGGGATCAAGATCACGATTAAGAGCAAGATCATGAGGCCGCAGATCCGATCCCATCCCATAAAGGAATTGTGACGCTTTCTTTGGGCTAATCGTTGGACACTCGCGCGATGGCCCGACACATTAACTCATGGCAAATCAACTTGAGCAACTGAAGCAGTTCACCACCGTCGTCGCTGACACGGGAGATTTTGAGTCGATGCGGGAATATGCGCCGCAAGATGCAACGACGAACCCGTCGCTGATTCTCAAGGCTTCGCAGCAGGAGCAATACGCGCATCTCGTCGACAAGGCAGTCGCGGACTTTGGTGGTTCCGGCTCGGTCGAAGCGGTGATCGATCAGGTCCTCGTTGCCTTCGGGAAAGAAATTCTCGAGATTGTCCCCGGTCGCGTTTCCACGGAAGTTGATGCCCGCCTTTCCTTCGACGAAGAAGCCACGATCACGAAGGCGAAAGAGATCATCGCTCTGTATGAAGACGGCGGGATTGATCGCGAACGCATCCTCATCAAGATCGCTTCGACCTGGGAAGGGATTTCCGCCGCGTCGAAGCTTCAGGAGGAGGGCATCAGCTGCAACCTCACCCTCATGTTCTCGCTCGCTCAGGCCATCGCCTGTGCCGAGGGGGGAATTCAGCTTATCTCGCCCTTTGTCGGTCGCATTTATGATTGGTTCAAAAAGGACACTGGCAACGAATATACCGGCGCAGATGATCCCGGTGTGCAGTCCGTGCAGCAGATTTACAACTATTACCGCAAGTTTGGTTTTGAGACCGAAGTCATGGGGGCGAGCTTTCGGAACACGAGTCAGATCATCGAGCTCGCGGGCTGCGATCTTCTCACAATCGGGACCAACCTGCTCGAGGATTTGCAGAACTCCGATGAGCCCATTGAGCGGAAACTCGATCCCGAAGTGGCCGCGAGTTCCGACATCGAGGCAATCGCGATGGATGAAAACACCTTCCGTTTCATGATGAACGAAGACGCCATGGCGACCGAAAAAACCGCCGAAGGGATTCGCAATTTCTCCGCCGATATCCGGAAGATGGAGAAGCTGATTGCGGATAAAATGTGAGGCCTTTCGAGGCAGCCGTCACGAAACCCCGCGCGTGCATTTCGGTGGAGATAGCTTCGCGAGCGGGTAGTTTTCGAGACGCATGAAAAAGGCTTTCCCGTTAATTCTCAGTCTTGTTATTTTTCTGGGCTTGCTCGTTGCCCTCGCGGTTTTCCGAACGGAAAAAGTGGATCCGCCTGAACCAGACGCTCCTCTCGCGGCGCTCGTTCATCCTCCTCAGGATTTCGAGCCCGACTGGGCTTTGCTGAATGCCTATCACGGGACGATTTCGGCAGAGGAATTGCAGAGCCTCATCGAAAAGGTTTATACCGTCGATGAGACCTGGCGGGAGGTCATCGTGATTGAGGCCGACAAGGCGACGATCGAGACGGCGAACGAGCCGTTTGTCCTTCAATTGCGCGACGCGGGAGATCCTCCGCCGACGGAAATCGCTCGCTACTGGAGAACCGGCCTTCCGCTTGCTCAGATGCACATCGCGATCGATCCGGGACATATTGGCGGGGATTTTGCGAGAATCGAGGAACGCCAATTTGGTCTTCCCGGGGACAAGCCGGTTCGCGAGGGGGAGCTCACGCTCATGACCGCGCAGCGTTTGAAGCCACTCCTCGAAGCGATGGGGGCGCGCGTCAGTCTCGTCCGCGAATCCAATGCGCCGGTCACGCCGAGGCGGGCCGCTGATTTTCTTGAGCTCTACCGCGACTACAATCCAGGCTGGCCCGATGCGCTCCTCAAGCCCTATGCGGAGGGCCGTTTCTACCGACGGGATGAGATCGTGGAGCGAGCGAGAATCGTGAACGAGGAAATGAAGCCCGATCTCGTGCTCTGTCTCCACTACAACGCCTCCAGCGGGAGTGGGGCCTGGAGCTCGCCTGACAAGCCGGTTTTTGTCGAGGAGAACCATTTTCACCTCCTTCTCAATGGAGCCTATACCGTCGGCGAAGTCCTCGACGAGGGGGACCGCTTTCAAATGCTGGAGCGGATTCTTCAGCGGATTCACGAAGAAGAAGCCTCGCTCGGTGCGGTCATTGCCGATGTCCTCGCGACGCGAACCGGTTTGGAGCCCTACGCCTACGATCCGGAGTCGAAGCGGGCGAAAAACGTGAACGGTCATCCTTACCTTTGGGCGCGGAATCTCCTCGCGAACCGCTCCTACACCTGCCCCGTCATTTTCTTCGAACCGTGGGTGATGAACAACACCGACACCTATGCCTGGATTCAGGAAGGCGACTACGAAGGGGAGCGGATCGTCAACGGCACGTCGCGGCCATCGATCATGCGGGAGTATGCCGAGGCTGTCGCGGCGGGGATGGAGGCCTATTTTTCGGCGGCAGCGGCCCGTTGATCCGAGCAGTAGAACGGGTTGCCTTACCCGTTTTTGATGAGTCCTCGCGGAGGCCGTGAAAAGACGGACTGGGCAGTCCATCCTACGCCGGGCCTACGTTTCTTTGCGGCGCGCCTCTTACCCCCCGACCCGAAAGCGATAGCCGAATGCCCGGATTGTTTCGATGAACTCACCGGGTTTCGTCTCGACGGATTTCCGAAGCTGGGTCACAAAG
>CAZOUP010000184.1:0-7717 GCA_964583035.1 uncultured Akkermansia sp. | reverse complement strand
TGCTTATCGGCGCGTCGGTCCTGCTGGGATTGAGGGGGTGCAAAGCTCGGGACAGGACGATCAACCCGGGGACGTTTCTCCGCGAGTCAGATTGCTTTCGTCAGTTCCGCAATCCCGATTGAAGGGGAGCTTTTTCTCCACAATTCCGTGATGAGGCAGGGTGAAAATGACACAGACCACAAGGAGGGATGCGACCCAGTCGAGGGGGGAGAGAAGAGACCCGTTGGTGGCGACTAATCCGAACATGAGTGGGATCACCGGCAGATAGAGCGGCCAGGATCGCAGGTGTAAATTGAGGAGAGATTTTGCGAGTCGGACCGGTTGGTTCGCGGATTCTGGAAAGAACTGACTGATTAGAAGGCAGTGTTTCGTCGCGTGCCAGCATAAGAAATAGGCACCCACCGCAAACATGGAGTCGAGGGCGATCGCCGTACCGACGAGAAAGAGACCTTCCCCCATTTCGACCTCGAACCGTTCTTTTCGGATTGGCAAAAACCCTCCCCGCACTCGGCGCATTATAGTGCCAGTGAGTGAGAGCGCCCAGGCAATGGAAGCCGCGACAAGAAAGGGAAGAGAAGTTGCCCTGAGATATTCGAGGAGCGTTCTCTCGACCGCATCGCTGCCAAGAAGACTTCCAACTCGGCCGAAAAGTTGCGCGACGCCTTCCGGTCGAAGATAGCAAATGAGAGCAAGAAAAACAGCGACCCGGGCGATCCCTCCATATCGGAAGAGGAGGCCGCGTGAAGAAGCGGAAGGAGAGAACTCGAAACTGCGTAAATCCCGTTCATCGGCAATCCCGAAATGAAGAATGGAGAGGAGAAGAAAGCCCAAAATCACCGGCAGCGGAAAGAGCCAGGCAAGGAGTGCAATGGCGGCTCCGGCGAGAGAATAGAGCAGAAAAAGATGCACCGCGGAACGCTTTGATACGGGGCGAAGGAGAATCCAGTCGGCAGCCCCGTGCGGCAGCCCAAGGATAAAAATTGAAACGAAAAAAGGGAGCCACGGTGCCTTCCCGTCCAGACCAGTGATCCAGGAAAGGAAGACCGTGCCTCCCAAAAAAAACCACGACAGGAAGGCAGCTCCCTGTCGTGGCTGAGATTGAATCGTAAGACTCAAGTTCTTAGGTCGAGGCAGATTTTTCTTGTATCGTGCCACTGTCTGCATTGTAGCCATCCTCTCGCGAGCGGATCACGCAAACGTAGCTGAGCATAGCGCCGTAGACCACCTTGGAAGTGACATCGACGATCGTGAAGAGAACTTGTCTCCAAACTCCACCACTTGACGACCAGGCGAAAGCAGGGATCGCGATAACGACACCGTAGATGGTCCAGGAGATCAGGAAGAGAATCGCAATCCCCTTCATGACACCCGCTGCGGCAGGGGACAGTTGTTTACAATAAGGCATCACTCCTTTGAAGAAGATCACGAGAACCACGACGTAGGCGAGCCACCCGAGGACATAAAAGATCCAGAATTTCGTGACTGCTGCGGCATCCGGCGCGGCAGGGTTGAATCCATACTCAAAGACTTGTGCGGCGTAACTGAAAAGCACCATGAGGAGACCTGCTGCTCCAAAACCCCACGCGAGCCTACGGAACGCAAGGGCTGCGACGGGCACGACGAAAAGAATCTGCAAAAGCAGCATGGGAACGTCGATCGCCCAGTTGAGATAACGATAGCCATTCGAGAAGGTCGTCCCTATACCAATGGCTTCATTGGCGAAATTCGCCTGCCAAACATCTCCGTTGTAGGAGAAAGTCCGGTCCCAACTTTGCTGCTGGTTGAACAGAATGATCGCGGCTGAGATCATCACGACCGCCGACAGGTAATTACTCATCCGGTATTTCGGTGCTACTTCGCGAGCGGTAATCACGAAATAGACCAGCCCGGCGAGGGTGGCACCTACCCCAAACACCAATATGTGGGATATAATATCCCATTGGTAAGATTGGTAAGTAAAAAAGTTCTCCATATTTTCCATATTAATATCAGGGGTATTCAGTTTTTATTCTTCGGGTTTAGCATTCGACAGGAAAATTACGGACCGCTTTGTCGGATGGATGTTTAAGGGGTGTCTAAATTTTGTCGCGTACCCGTTTCATGAAGAAGCACGCTCTCAGCGAGGACATGGGAGCTGACGCATATTTCCTCTCACGGCATCAAAGCGGATGAGGCACCAAAAATTGCCAAGGCGCGAGTCGTCGCACTGGAGCAGGACGATCAGTTTTCGGTCTTGTAACTTTTCGCGCTCATTTGCAACACGGTCGCGCTTGAGCCGAGCATGAGAAGAGCGGCAAAGACCGGATGCAGTAGGCCCGACGCGGCGAGGAGGATGCCTGCCGCATTGTAAACGAGAACGAAAGAAAGAATCCGGTTGAGCCGTCGATCGACAGATCTGGCGACCTGCAGAATTTGGGGCAACTGTGAAAAATGAGTCGCTTCAAGAACGCCATCGGCCACCTCATGAGAGACACGGCTTCCGGAAGAAAGAGCAATAGAGGAGTCGGCCGCAAGCAGGGCTTCACTGTCATTTAGCCCGTCGCCCACGAAAAGGACACGACACCCCTCTCGCTGAAGTCGTCTTGTCAGATCTGCTTTTCTATCCGAAGACATCGAGGTGTGGATTTCGGCAACGAGGTCATCCAGTTCCGGCGGCACGCTGGAATCCCCGGTCATGATTTCGATCCGGTATTGACTCCTTTTGAGATCTTTTAGAATCTCCGTGACTTTTTCACGGGGTGTTTCCGCAAGATGGGCAATCGCGACGACTTCTTCATTGAGGATGACCCGCAGCGCTCGTTTTACCGTTGGCGCAACCGGAGAGCAGCAGCTGGCCTTCTTCTCTTCCCGCAGGCCTTCAATGATGAGGTGTTGCTGATTCCCGCCGACCCGAAACGTTGCCTCTATCCCCCTCGCAGGAATGGCTTTGATATGAAGCTCATCGAGTCCAGCCGGTTCAGACAGCCCCCAGAAGGGGCGCGCCACCGGGTGCGTCGACTGGCGCTGGATGGTCGTGAGCCACGCGCTCAAAGCAGGGGGAGCGCCGGAGAGAAGTTCCAATTCTGCCAGTCCAATTTGCGCATGGGACAAGGTGCCGGTTTTATCAAAAACGAGCGTGTCTGCTTTCGCCAGTCGCGCGACGAGATCGGTATCATGAGGAGTTAGCCCAAGCCAGCGGAGTTGAAACAGCCCCTGCCTTGCCGCCAGTGGAATCGCGATACCAAGACCACAAGGACAAGCCACGATCGTGACGGCAAGACCGTGAAAGATCGCTTCACGCCACATCCCCCCAATCAATCCCCAAAGTAAAAAGGTGAGCAGAGAGATGAAAATGACGGCGGGAACAAATCGGTTTAAGATTCTTTGCGCGAGTGCTTCGCAGGCAGTCTCTCGATTCCCTGAAAGAGAGGCATAAAGACGATCGATCTCACGTTTGTCACCATCAACGCCCGCGACGATCTCAAGACGTCCGTCGAGGACACGGGTCCCGGCAATAAGTGGCGCACCCTCTTCCTTTGGCACTGGAAACGGTTCACCGGTATGAGGCAACTCTTCAACAAACGCCCGACCCATCTGAACCTTGCCGTCAACGGGGATCATTTCTCCCGGCTCAACGATGACGCAGTCGCCCTTTTTAAGCTCCGCGATACTGATTTCGATGATTTCATGACCCCGTTTCCGCCTCGCCTTTCCATGCATTCCCGGAATGGAGTTCGAGAGGTTATCGAGTCTATTGATCTGATGTTTTTTAATGAGTCGGCCCAGGCGATAAATGGCAAGGAGAACAAGAACAACGTCATAGTAAACATGTCCGATTCGGGTGACGCTGGAGTAAACGGAAGCAGAAAAGGCCCCAATGATCCCAATGAGGAAAAGAGTTTCCAAAGCAATAAGACGCCTCGCCGCCCGGCGGATCATTGGCTCTCCGACGAAGGCCATTGCTGTGAGAGTGATCGAACCGAGGAGGGTGTGGACCACGGCTCGCCAATGCCCGACTGGTTCATCGAGATTGATCGCGAGAGTAAGGATCATCGTGATCCCCGCAATCATCGCGAGAACCCCAAATATCATCCATTCGCGAAATGAATTTGCGGAAGATTCTCTCTGCCCGCCAAGGAGGGGCTTACTGATCTCCTCACCTCCGCAACAACTACTCATTGCTTACTGGATAGATGATTCCAAAGCCTCCATTGTCCACGGAGCATGACCGCTAAAGGTCTCCCGTATTTCACTGACCGCAGCCGGTTCAATAGGTGGAGAATCATTTCCCCACTCTGATCGGATGTAGGTGAGGACTGCTGCAATCTGTCGGTCATCGAGCGTCGCGCCCTGCGGTGGCATGACGCCATTCCACGTTTGTCCTTTCACTTCGATCGGTCCCATCAGTCCATGAAGAACGATGGCGGCGAGACGATCTTCGCTGCCGGAAACCCACTCCGATCCAGCGAGGGGAGGAAAAACACCCGCGAGGCCAGCTCCAGTCGCCTGATGACAAGCGATGCAAACCTGCTGGTAAACTTGCGAACCTTCTTCGCGAAGAAGGACAGAGTCGTCCACGGTCGATGCCACCGCTTGCGGTACTTCTGCCGGCGGCTCTATCATACTGGCGATCGCCGTGGTGGAGCGGGGCCCCTCATTGTATTCGTCCCATTTAAACCCACCGGAAGCACTGAAGAGGTAAAGAACCGCCCAGATCGCAAGGGGAGCGTAAATGCCGTGCTTGAGCCAGCCGGGAGCAGCACGAAAGAGCTCGAAGGGCTCAGGTTTTTCGCGCATGATCTGACCGTGGACTTTCGCCACATCCAAATCTTCGCCATGTTCGGATCCGGGTTGCTGCTTCATTCTATCGTTGAATCGATTCGGGCGGCGGCGGCTTCAGGGACTTCGTATTCGGAGAGCTGAAGCGACTGCAAATAGGCAACGAGGTCGAGCACTTCCGGGGACGGAACGACTTCGATACCTTCCGGCGGGCCAAAGCCATCAGGCAGCCTGAGTGCCTCCGGGGACGGGACGTCTTCGTAGATTTCCTGCTCTTGGAAGAGAAAGCGAAAGGGTGGCATTGTCGAACCCGGCGAAGTCGTCTGCGGATCGTAAAGATGGAGAAGATGCCAGGTCGAAGAGGGGTTTCTGACGCCAATGTTAGAGAGATCAGGCCCAGTCCGCATCGTGCCGAGTTGCGCCCTTCCGTGGTTCATGTAATCACGCGCCACAGTGCGACGACTTCCCCATCCCCTCGCAATATCGGTGCGGGCCCGCTCAGGATGAACCTGTTGGCTGTGGCAATACATGCAGCCATTTTTGACATAAACCTGGAGGCCCCGTTGCTCCTGATTGCTTAGGAGGGGAGGAATCATTTCACCGGTCTCGGGATCCGGCACCTGTTTGAAATTGCCGAGACCCCAGACCGGAAGTAGAACGAGCCCACCGAAGGCGGAGGCGAAAGTCAGAATAGCACCAATGAGAATAGATCGGAAACGGTTGCTCATGGGGCTGAACTGGTTTCTCCGGGTTTGCGGTTGGCGAAAAGGGTCGGTTCTGATCCGCGATTTCTTCGATCAATCACCATCCAGGCAAAAGAGACCATGAAAGCAAGGTGACCGATCGTCATGAGACTGCCGCCGACGCTCCGCCACTTCAGATAGGGAATCGTCGCTTCCACGATTTCCATGAAGGGCGTCTCTTTAAGATTCATTTCGATCCCCTGAAGAAGGCCGCCCCAGGAGAGCATGAAAAAGTAGATCGTGATTCCGATCGCCGAACCCCAAAAGTGCACCCGGATGAGCCCGCGCGAGGGCCACTCACGCTCCAGCAGTCGCGGCATAATGTAGTAGATCGCTCCGAAGAAAACCATTGAGGCGAAGGCGTAGGCACCGAGGTGAGCATGAGCAACGGTGTAGTGAGTGAAATGGGTGACGTAATTCAGTTCCCGAATTGCAGAGAGAGATCCCTGGAACGAAACGAGCGTGTAGCTCATCGCTCCGAAAACAACGAAACGGAGCGTCGGGGAATATTTCAAATCCTTAAAGTGACCGATCATCGTGAAATGGTGATTGATCGCCACGGTCACGACCGGAATAAACATCATGACACTGGCGACGACCGAAGCGGTGATGAGGAATGCCGGATAGGGACCGCCGATGAGGTGATGCATCCCGTTCCAAGCGTAGAAAAAGGCGAGAGACCAGAACCCGATGATCGAGAGATAGTAGGAGTGAATCGGCTTTCCGATGATCTTCGGAATCAAGTAGTAGACAGCCCCGAGAGCGATCGGGGTGAACCATAGCCCCAACACATTGTGCGCATACCACCAGTTGATCGGCGGTTGCGCCGGTGCCTGAACCGGAAAAAGAACAAGGAGGCCATGCGCGGTGAAAAACAGAGCCGGCAACCAGATAAAACCAGCCATGATGTAAAACTGAGAAATATAGATGTGCCCGGGCCTTCGCCGCCGCATGATGCTGAACGCCGTCATCGTCACGAAGGTGAAAGAGATGAGGAGAAACGGAGCCGCGTAAGTCGGATACTCGAGCCATTCCACTGCGGTCGAATCACCCCGAAGAATTCCCCAGGTTCCGACGACATTTCCAACATTCCAAAGCAGGGCCGCGAGAGCGAGCGAGCGATATTCTTCAATCGCGACCCCGCAGAGGCGGGAGAGAATCCAGAGGCCAATGCCGATCCCTGCGGTCGAGAGCCAGCCGTAGGCGACGACGTTCAAGTGCGCCGGTCGCACCCGGCCGAAGGTGAGCCAGGGATTGTTCGCGAGGAACTCCGGATCATGCATCTTGATCGATGCTGCAAGTGCGAGGAGCGACCCGAGGACGAGCCAGAGAATGCTGGACCCGAGGAAGATCCCGACCGGCCATCGCGCGGCCCGGTCGATCTCAAGACGGCGCTGCAGCATTTCCCTCTGCTCCGCTGCGGGGGCCGTCATTTCCACCGATTGAGCCGTATCAGAGGGAGTCATTTATAGGTCGGAAAGACTTCAAAAGAGAAAGGCCGGCGAGAAGGAAAAGCACGAGAGGCCCCATTGCGTAGAGCCCGGGATTCTGGATCAGTGAACCGAGAAGCGCCGCTTCACTTCCCACTCCCGCCTTTACCGCAAGACAGATCGGGCAAGGGTAGGCACCGCTGAAAGTCATCTCAAAGCCGCTCCGAAGGCCGTGGGATTTCGAGTAGCTCACAATCATGCCGAGCCAGGCAATTCCTTGCAAAAGGGGCCATCGGAGGAGCAAAAGCAGCAAGGCACTGCCAAGGAGGAAGGTGGGTCTCTTAAACTTTTTTGTCAGCTTCATCGGGGAGGTTTTGCAAAAGTGGATCAGTGGGTTTTCCGATCGGTTCATCAGCATCAAAAATAGAACGCGCCGCTTCCTGTGGATTCTCGAACTGCCCGCTCGAAGCCGTCTTCGAGAACGCCAGCACGGTGATGAAGCTCAGCGTCAACATGACAACCAGAATTACGAGAGAGGGAAGAAGCATTGTTTTATGCGTTGATAACCATCAAGCGATTAATACGCAGTGGGATCACTCAAAGAAACTCTCTTTAACAAAAAGATTGTAAGGCCACGAAGATCAAAGTCTTTGGGCTAGCGCGTCATCCGCGTTCGCGAGGAAATCGCCTCTTGATCACGATCAAGCTTGTCACAAATCAAAGCACAAAGCGACTGACAGGAATTCGCTTTTTCAAGGGTTGCTTATCGGCGCGTCGGTCCTGCTG
>CAZOUP010000183.1:0-7783 GCA_964583035.1 uncultured Akkermansia sp. | reverse complement strand
CCATAGACATGCGGGATTCTGTAGTGCTTCGCGATTCGCTCATTGAGAAAAGTATCCTCTGCGGTGAGGAGGTCGAGGACGCTGCGATTTTCGCGGATGAGTCGCGCCACGTGGAGGCTGGTTTCGGTTCGGAAGGCTTCGCGGAGATTTTCGTCGAAGCCGGGAAAGAGTCGTCCATCCGGCGTGATCGAATCGAGGTTCCTCAAATAGAGCCATTGATCGGCGAAGTTCGTGACGAGGGACTCAGCCCTCGGATCCGCGAGCATCCGGGAGACATGGTCGGCGAGAATTGTTGGGTCATGCAAAGTCCCCGCTTCGGCCGCGGAGAGAAGTGCTTCATCGGGCAGGCTGCTCCAGAGAAAAAACGCGAGCCGGGAGGCGAGTTCTAGATTAGTGATGTGGTAGGGTGTTTCCGGCGCGATGTCCTCCGGATCTTTCTCCAGTCGAAAGAGGAAGTCCCGACTCACGAGGATCGCACTGAGCGCAAGTTCGATGCCGTCTTCGAAATCACCGGCGGCGCGCCCCTCTTCAAAGAAAGGCAGAATTTGCGCGAAGTCCTCGTCTGTGACGGGGCGGCGGTAGGCCGTCCGCATGAGAGCGCCGAGATTCTTGCGTGCGGCGGCGAGTTCGCTTGTCTCTTCCGTGGGTCTCGCTGCGAAGACTCTCTCTCGACTCGGTGTTTGTCCCCCCCCACTTGATTCAAAAGGGCCGGTGATCGAAATCTGGTAGACCGCCGGGGAGATCCGCGGATGACGATGAAAATTAAAGTGTGCTTCGTAGGGTTGGCGCAGCGTTTCCTCGACCGACGAAGGATTTTTCACAAAGGTGACGCCGAGGTCACGAGTTCCGGCTTTGACCTTGATCCGGGCTTTGAGATTAGCGTCAAAGTTAGTGTGGTCTTGTTTGTTCTTCGGGGGCGCGACTTTGAGTGTGGCCTGTTTTTTCTGATCGACGAGAATCTGGAGCTCGTGCTCGCGAGCGAGGCCCTCGATCATCTCATTTCGATCCCGCGTCAGGAGGACATGGATTTCGTATTCGCCGTCGGCCGGAAAAAAGTGCGGGATCACTCCCCCGCCCCGCGTCCCGAGTGGCAGTCCGGGAACGTGTTCCTCCTGGGTGAGATCGGGCGCGAGACGGATGGTGCGCTCGTCGATGCGGTCAGCGTTATGGCCGGTCGCAAGTCGGCTGATTTTGCGGGCGGCGGTGAGGTATCGCTCGAGCAGTCCGGGGGAAAGATCGCCGACTGTGATGTTGTCAAAGCCGTGGCTGGATTCGTCGGCGGGGAGAAGTTCCGAGGCATCAATCTCGAGAGCGAGAAGATCGCGAATCGAGTTTTGATATTCAAATCGCGTTAGCCGTCTCAGGGTGCCGGTCCGACCGGGATTGGGTTTTGCCCGGGCGGCTTCATCCAGATTTGTCTCAAAGGTTGAGACGAGAGCGGCGTAGGTGATTTCGTCAGGGCGATCCTTCCCCACTGGCGGCATCTGTCGGGCATCGAGCTGCCGTAGCGCCCGCTCCCAATCGCCGGCATGATTGATGAAATCACCGTCGAGCCAGCTCTCCATGTTGACCCCGCCCTTTTCACTGAGCGAGTCATGGCATTCGAGGCAGTAGGTCGCGATGTGTTGCTCCCATTCCTCCCCGGCGACAGCCAACGAATTCGCACAGAGCGCGAAGATCGGAAGAGCGAGTCGTGGAGCGATTCGGAACATGGCGTGATTAAACCTCAGCAAGACTGCTTCGGTAAATGCTCGGGCGCTACGAGATCGCGGGAAAAGATCTCGACATTGGGCGGCCGATTTCAGAAAACTTTGTTATGCGAAAATTTCACACATTGGGCCTCATGATCGCTCTGATGCTCTCGATCGGGATCCCCGCCGAATCGGAGGAAAGCTTGGCCCGTCGTGCGTTGTCACCCGTGCTGCCTCAGGTGGAGTTTGGTGAAACACCGATTCTTGATGCGATCGAGTATCTCAAAGGGCGAAGCCGTGAGTATCATCCGAATGGAGTCGGACTGAACATCGTTGTCGATCCGTCGATTGATCCGCACACGACGGTGACTCTGCGGCTGAGTCAGGTTTCGATCGGGGTCGTCCTCATCTGTGTCGCTGAGCAGACGAACTTGGATTACCGCGTCGATCAGCATGCGGCTCATCTTCTGCCCTTCGGGATGGGCGAGTTGGCGAAGAAGGAATTGCTGCGGGCGGATTATTCCACCTCATCGCCGCAGGCAAAAATTGCCCGCGAGCTCTCGCTTGGAGCGTTGGAGTTCGACGAGGCTCCGGTCTCTGATGTTCTCGAATTTGTTTCGATGAAGAGTCACGAGGGAGGGAGCGCCGGATTGAATCTCGTGATCGACTCCCGGATTGACCCGACGATTCCGGTAAATTTGAAGCTTCAGAATGCGGCTGCCTCGACTGCCTTGTGGGCGCTGACAAAACAAACCGCGCTGGAGATCAGGATCGAACCGCATGCGATCATGATCGAGCCGCCGGGGTCGGAATTCTATCGCGAGCAGCGCATCGAGCTGGCGGAAGAGACCCTGAGGAAAGGGATGAAAAATCGTCCTCGCGGGAAAGGCTACACGTTGGGAACTCCACCTGATGATCCCCGCTCCCCGGCGCATCCGGACTATGTCAGCTCGGCTCATTCTGATCGATCAAAACGGACCAACGCGCTAAACAATGTCTACAAGTGGGTCGGCGGAAAATGGACCTTTGTTCGCTACGGGGATGGTCAGGCTGAGGAAAGCGGACTCACGACCGGGAAGCTCGGCGAGAGGAAGTAGCGGAACGTTCCACGTTCCGAAAGGCGGAGGAAGAGGCATTGCGGGTCGGAAGGCCCACGCCTTTCACTACGTTCAGGTGAGATGCCTCCTTTGCGGTATTTGGTGGCATTGACACTTCAAAATCACCTCGATAGTCTTTTCCCGTGAGGCAGAAACTCTACTCCGAATCTTCCTTCAAAGCAGTGACGATGGCGCTTTTCATCCTGTTGTCTGGAGGGCTCACTTTTGCTCAGGAGGTGAGGAGTCTCGAAACGCTCAAGGCAAAATATGAAGGGGCCGCAGATCTGGTCACTCAGCCCATCAAAGACCTGAACGCAAAATATATCGAAGCCCTCGAAAAGCTGCTCGCCAGCGAGGCCGCGGCTGGAGAACTCGACCGCTCTCTTGAAATTAAGACCGATCTCGAAGCCTTCGGGACTGGAAAAGATTTCGACGAAACTCGTTTCGTCAGCGATGCATCGACGAGCCCTTATCTCGCCAGATTGCGGGAGACTTATCTGATGCAGCGTGTTCGCGTCGATAAAGAGATTTCTCCTGCGAGGGCCGCCTTGCTGGAGAAGTATCTCGACTCGCTCATTCAGCTTGAAAAAGAACAGACGAGACTTCAACAATTCGAAGCAGCGCTTGAAACAAGGGAAGCGCGGGAAGAGATTCAGGGAGCCTCTCTTCTCGTCGATGACGGGTCCGGCATCGAAGGCCGCATCCACTTTGTCGTGAAAGGCGAGATTGAAATGGAGTTGAATGGCGAGCGATTGGACTACCGCGACAGCTCGGATAATCATCAATACATCAGCGGAGTGAGCCGACCTCGTGCCTTTGCGGTGGGCGATGTGATTTCGATGAAGATGCGGGGCGAAGCGACTTTCCGGAGTGTGATCATGGCAATGATCAGCGAGGATGAAAAGACGGGAATTTCGTTTTCCAAGAAGCGCTTTAGGATTCTTCCATCAAAGACATCCTATGAAAATGTCGACGCGAGTGAAGTCGAAGCGCTCGTGATGGAGCCGGCCCCCGGCCCGGCGGATGGGGACATGCTTGCGATGTGGAAAGAGAAAAGTCTTCCCGATGCGCTGAAGTCAGGATCACAGTGGGCGAAATTGGAGATCCTATCCGAGTGGAACTATTACGCGGTCGTCTTGACACGTGACATGTTCTCGATCCTGAAGGAGTGAGGTGCAATCCACTGCCACGGTAACAATTCACCATTGGTCTCCTCTTCTTGTCGCGAGGGATCTTACCGATATTCTTAAGCGCATGTTCGATTTCCCTTCTCTGACCGGGCTCGTTGCCGCGACTTTTACTCCTTTTCACGAGGACGGGAGCGTGCGTTTCGAGAAGATTCCTGATTACACAGAATACCTGATCCAGAATGGCATCACCGGGATCTACATTTGTGGAAGCACCGGAGAAGGTCCCTCGCTGACGATCGCGGAGCGAAAGGCGGTCGCGGAGGCGTTTGTGAAAGCGGCGGATGGTCGTCTTCGCACCATCGTCCACATTGGCCACACCGCTCTCGCGGAAGTTTGCGATCTCGCGGCTCATGCCGAATCGATTGGGGCCGATGCGATCTCGTCGGTGTCGCCCTACTATTTTAAACCGGATGACACGAAGGCGCTCGTCGACTTTTTCCGGGTGGCTGCCGTCTCCGCTCCCGGTCTACCTTTTTACTACTACCACATCCCGGCGCTCACGGGGGTGGCGGTGAATCCGGTGGAGTTCCTCGAAATGGGCGGCGGTGAAATTCCGACCCTTCGGGGGATCAAATTCACGGACAGCGATCTCAGTCTCATGAATGCGTGTCAGGAAGTGGCGGAAGGAAAATACGATGTCCTCTTTGGGCGTGATGAAATGCTCCTCGCCGGTCTCAGTGCGGGAGTGGCAGGAGCGGTCGGGAGCACTTACAATCTCGCGCCGAAACTCTATCAAAACATGATTCAAGCCTTCGAGGCCGGTGACCTCACGCTTGCGCGCGAGTGGCAGCTCCGCTCTGTCGCGATGATTCGGGCGATTGTCGGAGTGGGCGGAGAAGCGGCGATCAAGTATCCGATGCATCGGCACGGGCTCGATTGCGGACCGCGCCGTCTTCCGATGCGGCAGCTTTCCCAGGTGGAGAAAGATGAGATTGACCGTCGTCTCGACGCCCTCGGGTTTGATGAATGGGCGGCGACGACCCCGGTGGAGGTCGGCGCATGAGAGCGGTTCTGCCCGTGCTCGCCGCCTCAATAATGTTGTGTCATGATCTCTGTGGCGGGGATTTTTTAAAGTGGGACGCGCTTCCTCCCATTCCGAATGAAGTTGGGGTCGCCGGTCCTTTCACCGGAATTCACGATGAGGTGCTCATCGTCGCCGGGGGAGCGAACTTTCCAAAACCGGTCTGGGAGTCGGATAAAGTCTGGCAGGATGAAATTTTTGCCCTGCCTCTCAATGGACCTTCTCCGGAGTGGCGGATCGCCGGTCATCTCTCGCAGCCTCTCGGCTATGGAACGACGGTTTCTCTCCCTGAAGGAGTGCTTTGTCTCGGGGGGAATGATGCGACTTCCCTGAGCGATTTGGTGTTTCTTCTGCGATGGCGAAACGGGGCGGTGGAGGTGGAGTCCCTGCCGCCGCTTCCTGAGCCGCGTTGCTATGGAGCGGCTGTGAAATTGGGAGACTTTATTTATCTCGCGGGTGGGCAGATGGGCGCGGGATTGGAAACAGCCTCTTCATCCTTCCTCCGGCTCGACTGGTCTAAGCGAGGCGATGCCTCCGAATTCGTCTGGGAATTCGTCGACGACCTCCCGGGACCGCCGCGCGCGTTTCATTCGCTCGCCGTGCAAAGCAATGGCCGGCGTGAGGTGATTTTTTTAATCGGGGGACGCCATCTCGATGCAGGCGGGGAGGTGAAATTCCTGAGCGATCTTCACGAGTTTGATCCCCTTAATCCGGAGGCACCCTGGACTCAAAAAGCGAAGCTTCCGACGCCTCTTGCCGCTGGAACTGTTGCTCCGCTCGGTCAGAGTCATCTTGCTACCCTCGCGGGGGCTGATGGAACGCTCTTCGCGCAGTCTGACGAGTTGAAAGACCGCCATCCCGGTTTCCCGGAGCAATCCTATCTTTACCACACAATCACTGACACCTGGATCGAAGGTGGAGCCCTCCCGCAGAATCAGGTCACGACGGAGGTCATTGCGTCGGGTGAAAATCTCTACCTCATTAGTGGCGAGATTCGTCCTCGTGTCCGGACGCCCGAAGTTTGGAGTCTGATTCCTGTCACCACTCCCACTCCTTTCGCGGCTGCGAACTGGGTTGCGATCATTCTTTACCTTGGTGGCGTCATTGGCATCGGTGTCTTCTTTTCAAGGCGGAACCGAAGCACTGAGGATTTCTTTCGCGGCGGGCAGCGCGTTCCCTCGTGGGTTGCGGGTCTGAGCATCTTTGCGACGCTCCTGAGCTCGATCACCTTCATTGCCCTTCCGGCCCGCGCCTTCGCGACGGATTGGGTCATGATGGTGGTGAATGCCGGGATCCTCATTTGCGCGCCGCTCGTGGTTTGGTCGATTATCCCCCGGTTTCGGAAACTCAATGTCACTTCGGCGTATGAGTATCTGGAAACGCGGTTTCATCTTTCGCTGCGTCTCTTTGCCGGACTTTCTTTCGTGCTCTTTCAGATCGGTCGCATGGCCATCGTGATGTTTCTCCCTGCCCTTGCGCTCGCGACGATCACGCCACTCACGGTCGAGCAGTGCATTCTCGTCATGGGCGTGATGAGTATTCTCTACTGTTCGATCGGTGGATTAGAGGCCGTCGTCTGGACCGATGCGCTGCAGTCGATTGTGCTTCTCGGCGGGGCTGCGCTTAGTTTTGTCATCATCCTCATGAATCTCGATGGAGGATGGAGTGAGTTCACTTCTGTCGCTCTAACCGATCATAAATTTCGCTGGGCGGATTTTGACTTCGGTTCGTCTTCCTACCTCACGACCGCATTCTGGGTAGTTCTGTTAGGAGGGGTTGGCAGCTCGCTGATCCCCTACAGTTCTGATCAGGCAGTGGTGCAGCGCTACGTCTCGACGCCGACGGAGGAGAAGGCGCAGTCGGCAATCTGGTTGAATGCAATCCTCGCCGCGGTGGCGACCTTTCTTTTCTTTGGATTGGGAACGGGGCTCTACGTTTTCTACAAAGCGAACCCGGCAGGGTTGGACCCGACTTTTTCGACCGACTCGATTTTACCGCTCTTCATTTCACGCGAGCTTCCGGTGGGCGTGGCCGGGATTGTCATCGCTGCGGTTTTCGCGGCAGCGCAGTCGACGATTTCTTCCAGCATGAACAGCACCTCAACCGTGATCGTGACTGATTTCTTTCGACGCTTCGGATGGGAGGCCAGCGAGAAGGGCTACCTCTGGCTCGCGCGAATTCTCACGATAATTCTTGGCACCGTGGGTACGCTCTGCGCTCTCCTCCTCGCCTGGAGCGAGATCGAGTCGGCGTGGCAAACTTTCCTCATGATCATCGGTTTTGTGATGGGACCGCTCTGTGGGTTGTTCCTCCTCGGCATGTTCACGAAATCCGGAAATACAAGGGGCGCTCTCGTCGGCGTCGCCGCCGGAGTCACGATGCTGGTGTGGGCGCGATTCGGGACTGAAATGCACGGCCTCCTTTATGCGCCGCTCGGGGTGAGTGTGACTTGGTTAGTAGGGTGGATCGCGAGCCGCGTTCTTCGCAAGGTGAGCTCGGAAGAAGGCACGAAAGCGCCTTGAATTTTTCTCGCCCGGTGAGCGGGGGCTTGTTAGGTTTTCCGCCATGAGCCCAAAAATCCCCTCAGAATCAAGAACCCAAAATCGCCGTCAATTTCTTAAAGCCGGAGCTGCTTTAGGAATGGGCGTATTCGCCTCTAACGCCGCCACGGTTCGTGCCGCGACGAACAAGAACAGCAAGCTCCGCATTTTTCAGATCGGAACGGGTGGCATCGGGGGGATGCAGCGCAAAGGCCTCAAGGGTCATCCCATGGTCGAGTTTGCC
>CAZOUP010000182.1:0-7903 GCA_964583035.1 uncultured Akkermansia sp. | reverse complement strand
GACCCACACCTTTCAGGACCGCCTCAACACTCTGCGTCACGTCCAGGACGCCGGCATGTCAGTTTGTTCCGGCGGCATCCTCGGCCTCGGTGAAACCACCGATGATCGTTTGAAAATGCTCGAAATCCTCAGCGACTTCAATCCGCAGCCCGAGAGCGTCCCGATTAACTCTCTCGTCCCCATCCCCGGCACTCCTCTCGCCGAGTCCCAGGGCGTCGATTCCTTTGAGGTCGTCCGCATGATCGCGATCGCGCGCATCGCAATTCCGACGGCGAAGGTTCGCCTCTCCGCCGGTCGTAAGCAGATGAGCGAGGAACTCCAGACGCTTTGTTTCTTCGCCGGAGCCAACTCGATTTTCTACGGCGACAAACTCCTCACGACTGGAAACCCGCAGTCCGAGGCAGATCTGAACCTGCTCAAGAAACTCGGCCTCGAGCCGCAGAAGCCCAACCGCGACATGAGCGCTCCCGACGCCGAGGACACCCGTCCCCGCGAGCCCGCCCTGGCCTAGGGGCCGATATTCCTCTTGTGCAGCAACGGCATGAACTGGCGCTGTCTTCAGCACAATTTTGATCTCTCCTCTCGCGGCGAGATCATGGGGATTCTCAACGTCACGCCGGATTCCTTCTCCGATGGCGGCCGATTTGACTCCGTCAATGCTGCTCTTGAGACAGCGCTCGCCATGCTCAGCGAGGGAGCTGCCATCATCGACATCGGTGGTGAATCGACCCGACCCGGAGCCGCCGACGTCAGCGCAGAAGAGGAGCAAGCCCGCGTTCTCCCCGTGATCGAAGCGATCTTAAAAGCGGCACCCGACGCCTGCCTTTCGATCGACACTTCCAAAGCAAGCGTCGCACGCGCCGCGATCAACGCAGGAGCATCGATCATCAATGACATCACCGGATTCCGCGACGCGGCCATGATCGATGTCGCGGCCACGACCGGAGCCGGGCTCGTGGTCATGCACATGCAGGGAACGCCCCGGACGATGCAGGCCGACCCCAGTTACGGGAACGTCGTCGCCGAGATCCGCGGTTTCTTTGAAGAAATGCACACGACCCTCACCGCCGCCGGGGTCGCCCCCGAAGCGATCGTCTACGATCCGGGCATAGGGTTCGGGAAAACCCTGGAGCACAATCTCGAACTCCTCAAACATCTCGATCAACTCACGGTGGCGGATCGACCGATTCTTCTCGGCGTTTCCCGGAAATCATTCATCGGAAAACTGATCGGGTCTGAGAAACTCGAAGACCGCAACTGGCCCACCGTCGCGATCACCTCACAGGCCCGCGAACTGGGAGTCCCTCTCCATCGCGTCCACGAAGTGCGACCCAACGTCGAAGCCCTCCGCATGACCGAGGCGATTCTCAAAAAACTATAATCGACCGCGCCCCACCGGAGACGAGGGTGAAGTCCATTTTTCGATCAACGGTCACGAACTGCCCTACCCGTTTCACGGCGAGGTCGAGTGTTGTCTTCATCTGGGTTAAAATTTGGTTTTACGGCTCCGGCGTCAATCTGGCGGAACACGCACGCACGCACGTGGCACAAGCGAGGCAGCGTCGCTGAATTCAGGAGAATTCAAAGCAGGTCTCAAGGTGCCGAATCCAATTCGCCACTACCCTATTTGGTTCGAATCCATTTCGCGAACCCTCACAACACCAGAAACGCCCCCACAAATTCTTCGCGTCGATCCGCCCAGCGCTCTTTGTACTCGGCGTGCATTCCGAGGTCGTAGGTGATAATTCCCTCCGCCGCTCTTGCCCTAAGATTCGCGAGCTGCAGCGCATTTCCAAGGCCGGATTTTTTTTCCGCCTCGATGTAACCCATTTGAAAACCGCGATAGGTTTTCTCCCTGACACCCCCAAAAATATAAGCGAGATCCCTTCCCTCCTCCTGCGCGATGAGGAGCCGTAAATCGCGAGACCGGTGCAGATCTCCAAGCAAGCGGCGGTAGAAAGAGCGGCAGTCATCGGCGAGAAAAATATCGGTTCCGTCCTCCCACTTGTAGGTCTGCTCCTGGATCGCGAGAAGGCGGTCGAACACGGAAGACGGCTCTCCGGCTGAGACATCGACGATTTCGACTCCGTCGCCGACTCGCAGTTGGCGCACCGACTTGCGAAATTTCTTTGACCGCCGCGCGAGCCAGGCCTCGTAGCCTTCGCTCAGGTCAATCATCATGCAATCAGTCGCGGGGAACTCTTCGTATCGAAGAAACTCGCTCTGCCGACTCCGGAGGGACCGATGCAGGGTCGCCTCTTTGGGAATCCCACCGAGGCAGAAACCGACGCGACCGGAGAGAAATTCCGAAGCCGCTGATTTTAAGAGGGCCATTCCCGCGAGAGGATCCCCTATGATCGGGCAGCCGAACATCCAGGCGGCTTCGAAAGGGAAGAAGATACGGTTTCCCTCCCGCTCCGCAAAGAGGAGCCAGTTCCCTTCGTCTTCGACGATAAAATGCTCGTCGCGAGGACCGGGAGGACGCAGACAATCGAGCGCCGCCTTCTGCCAAAGGGCGGAGGAACAGAAACGCGCAACGCCGGGGGAGTGGCTCACCGCTTTATCGAAGGCATCGCTTTCCTCCAGAAACTCTTCGAGGCTGAGGCGTCTCATGAGATCATGGGGAGCTCCGACCTAACCCTCTTAGGTCGATGACCCAACCCTGTTGAATTGGGCTCACGGATTGAGAAGGGCGCGAATCGCACGACCGTCACGGCTCAGGAGCATCACCGTGGTTTTGTCCTGCGGCAGAGATCCTAACAAGTCGTAAAACGTGGTTGTGTCAGTCACGAAATCCTGATTGATCTTGTGAATCAAATCACCCGCCTGAAATCGCTGCTCAGCTTGCGAACCTGCTTTGACATCGCTGATCAGAACTGCGGCCGTGGTTTCGTTGAGACCGAGAGCGAGGCGTTGTTGCGGTGTCAGGTCAGTCACGGTAATCCCGAGCGCTTCGGCGATACTTTGCCCGTTTGCGGAAATATCGGAGCGCAGCTTCAGGGTGTTCGTGTCGGACTTGGCGATCACCGGCACGGAGGTCTGAAGCGATTCACCTTTCCGCACGAGAGTAATCACAGCGGCTTCTCCCGCCTTTTTACTGCGGATCCGATTGAGGGCGTCTTCGGCGGTTTTGGTCGGTTTCCCATCGAAATCAAGAATCACATCACCCGGCTTCAACCCGGCTTCCTCGGCCGGGGAACCCTTGACCACGTTGGTGACGAGGGCGCCCTGAGTGCTCTTTAAGCCGAGGGCAATCGCGAGGTTTCTCGAAATATTTTCCACCTCGATCCCCATGTAACCGCGGATAAGGGGACGACCCAACACAATCGCCTCGAAGACTTCTTTGACTTCATTCGCCGGGATCGCGAGACCGATCCCCTGCCAAACTCTGACATCCTGCTGACCGGTGAAAATCGCGACGTTGATGCCGATGATTTCCCCTCGGATGTTCACAAGCGGGCCGCCTGAATTCCCGGGGTTAATCACCGCATCGACCTGGAAATATTCGTTGGACCCATCGCTCAGCTCCCGCTGCTTCGCACTGATAATGCCGCGGGTCACTGTTTCATTGAGGCCGAAGGGATTTCCCACCGCGAGCACCATTTCGCCGACCCTGACAGTGTCCGAATCCGCGAACCCGAGGGGGCGAAATTTTGGAAGCGTGGTCCCTTCAGGCGCTTTCAATTGGAGAACGGCGACATCGACGTTGGGATCACTCCCGACCCACTCGGCTTTGTATTGGCTTCCGTCATGAACCGTGATCGTGATTTCATCGACCCCGGCGACGACGTGGTGATTCGTCACGATGTGACCCTGCTCGGTGACAATGACGCCGGAACCGAGGCCGGGTGCCTTGTAATTTTCATTCTGCCGATACCCGAACATCCCAAACGGATCGGCGGGAACAATGCGGCTCACATTGACATTCGTGGTCGTGTCAATACTGACGACGGAGGAGACGACCGCATCCGTGAGATCAGAGAGGGCGGCGTTGACTTCCTCCAAAACACCGGTGGCGTTCAGATCAAGCGGCACGGCGCGAAGCAGGGGCTGGGCGTCACCGGACTGCGCTATAATCGGACTCTCTGCGCCGATTACAGCAGTAAGCGGCCTGCCTTTAATCAGATCAAAAATGTCGTAGCGCTCCTCTTCATTAATCATGAGGAGGTAGGCAAAAGCGGAAACGACGGAAAGAGCCGTAAGGGTGGCAAGTTGGGAAAGAATACGAAGCATGGTCGGAAAATGGGGTAAAGGGAGGAGCGATTATTCCTCAGGAGGCAAATCGACTTTCATGTCCTGATTAGCAGGGAAAGACTCGACGAGGCGCTGATCGTCAGGAGCAAGATCATTGAGTTTGATGATCCATTTTTCGCCGGAAACATCCTGCAGACGCACCTGAGCGCCGTCGTGCTCCACAAACTTCGCGAAAATCACTTTTCCCAGATAGTTGGACCAGTCGCGATAACCATACCCCGAAAGGGATTGTTTCTGCGCCTCCACTGATTCAAGAATAGGCTGACAAAGGGCTCTCATGCGGTTGAAATAATCAATGGGACGGCCGGATCGATAGCCCCGGATGCCCTGCTCCACCTCTCCATTTGGATTAAACAGCACCACATTCGGGTATCCGCGGACCTTGAACTTTTCTTTAATGCGCCTCAGAGAGTCCGGATTGTCTGTAAAATTTCGCTCATATTGCAAATAGCAGATCACGAGGTTTTCTTTCACGTATTCGTTAAAGCTCTTTGTCGAGAAAACCTCCTGTGACAAAGCCATCGCCTGACTGTTCCAAACCCCCGTGAAAAGGAGCAGGAGCGGCTTTTGTTCCCGCTGCGCCCGGTCGAAGGCATAATGGGGGTTTATTTCCCACCAGGCACTGTCGGGGTCTTCCGGATAGACCTGAACCCTCTCGGGTCTCATATTTTCGATCACCTTGGCCCGGCTTTGCATGGATGAGACTGAGGCCCCCATCGGCGCGTTCGCCTTGACCGCTGGAGCCACGGGTGAAGCGACCGGAACGGGCACCATATCCGGCGTCGCCATGGGGACAGGCGGAGCCGGTGTGCCATCCTGAGTCGCAAACGCAGGCAGTCCTGTCGGCACCGGACTGGCCTGAATCGGAGCAGTTGGAGGCGAGGCCGGGGCTGCCGGGGCAGGGACTCTTTCCGCATCATCCTGAGCCAGGACGGCATGGCTGACCATAAGACTCGCGAGACTGAGCCCCATCATCTTCGAAGAAATTGCCCTGTTTGCCTTCCTCATGCCTTTTCAAAGGATAACAAAGCACGGAATTCACTGATAGGAAAATTGACATTAGGCACAAGCCTTGCTTGGATTAGCCCCCCCTCGCGGGACCGCAACACGAATGGCCAGCCCTGACATCAAACGCAACCTTTACCGGGGAATGGTCTTTGGACTTCTCTTCGTGACCTGGATGATTATTTCCGGTCTCTTCGATGCGTTCCATCTCACGCTCGGGGTGATCTCCTGTGGCATCATCACCTGGATGTCGTCGGACCTGCTTTTCGAGGATCGGACGATCCCGCTCCTCGCGCGCCTCCGTCAGGGATGGCGTCTCGGAGGTTATTGCCTCTGGCTTCTCTGGCAGGTCGTTCTTTCAAACCTTCACCTCCTCAGGCTCGCTTTCAGCCCGATGTCGTCGCTCCAGCCTCACATCGTCCGCTATGAGACGGCGCTGAAGACTGACTTTGAAAAATACCTCCTCGCCAACAGTATCACCCTCACGCCGGGCACAGTGACGATCAAGATCATGGGGGATACGCTCTACATTCACGCTATTTCCGACATCGCCGCCGAGGGGCTCGATGGGGAAATGGAACGCCGCATCGCACGGATTTTTGCGGAAAAAGACGCCCGCGAGCTTATTGAAGCGCCCACCTCATGACCTTCGAGCAGTTTTCCATCGCGACTGGCGTCGCCCTCTTGTTTTTCATGATTCCGTCAATGTGGCGCATCGTCGTGGGTCCGACTGCGCTCGACCGAATCGTCGCGGTCAACGTCATCGGCACGAAGACAGCGGTGCTCCTCGTTATCATCGGCGTGATTTTCGGCCGCGTTGAAATGTTCGTCGATTTCGCGCTCGCCTACGCCTTGCTGAATTTCACCGGCTCGCTCGCTGCGGCCCGCTACCTCCACCGCACCAAAGATCGCAGCGACGGATTCGGCGGAGCCAATCATTCACCGAAGGAGGAAGGATGATCGTCACCATCATCAGCGTCATTTTCATCCTCGCGGGCCTCGTCTTTTTCATCGGCGGCGCGGTCGGACTGATCCGTTTCCCAGACTTCTACACGCGGACCCATGCGGCGGGAAAAGGGGACACTTTGTCGAGTTTGCTCGTCATCCTCGGCTTTGCGATTTATCAGCTTCACGATTTTGAGAGCTTCAGCCACGACTGGCTCACCTTCCTTGTGATCCTGAAACTGCTTGGCATTTCGGTCTTCATTCTCATCACGAGCCCGACGAGCACGCACGCGCTCATGGACGCCGGATGGGAAGACGGCACGAAGCCGAAAATTCATCCCGACCGCCCCAATCACCTCAACGATGATTGTGAAAAATTTTAACCCTGACGCGTCGTGATTTTTGCTTTCGACATCATCATTCTCGTCTTCCTCGTCGTCGCGGCTCTAATCTCGCTGAACGTGAAGGACCTCCTCAGCGCGTCGATGATTTACGGCATCTACGGCTTCCTGATCTGCCTTCTCTGGGCGGAAATGGGCGCGGTCGATGTTGCCTTCACCGAAGCCTCAGTCGGCGCCGGCGTCAGCACCGTTCTCCTCATCGCGACGGTCTTTAACACACGCCGCCGCTCTTCGGACTAACACTCTCCAAATGCTCTCCAAAGTATTCGCCTCTATCGCCGTCGCCATCACCGGGAGCATCCTGCTCTACGGGGTCTCGGACTTTCCCGCGTTTGGTGATCCGCATTCCCCCGCCAATGCCGGGGTCCCCGGTAGCGAGAGCGTTTCGCTGTATTATATCGAGAAGAGCTACGAAGACACGAAGGTGCCGAACCTCGTCACCTCCGTCCTCGCCGACTACCGCGGTTATGACACGATGTTCGAGACCGTCGTGATCTTTGCGGCCGGGATGGCGATCTTCGCGATCCTTCGCGTCGTCGGGAACAAGGAGGAGGAAGTCGCCCGCGAGCCGGTCGAAAGTTCTTTCACGAACGGAGACCATAGCCGCATCATCGTCGGCACGACTGTCCGCATCGTCGTGCCCGTGATCCAACTATTTGCCCTTTATGTCGTCGCGCACGGGCACCACAGTCCGGGAGGTGGCTTTCAGGGAGGCGTCATCCTCGGGGCAAGCTTCATCATCATTGCGCTCGCGGAAAACCTGAACGCCGCCCTCCGTCGTCTCAGTGAACAAAACTACGTCCGCCTCGCGGTCATCGGCATTTTCATCTACGCGATCTTCGGGGTCATGGCCCAGGTCCTCGGGAAAAACTTCCTCGACTACGGAGTTCTCGCACCACTCCTCTTTACCGACAGCCCGGAGATGGCACGCTCCCACTCCATGCTCGGCGTCGAAGTCGGCGTCGCCTTCACCGTCACCGCGATCATGTTCGCGATTTACGCCAACCTCTCGAGCCGGGGTCAACTTGATAAAGGACTATAACTAGAGATGGTGGAATTCATTCACGAGAACATTGAGCCCTACTTCAACTACTGGGTCTACGTCATTATCATGATGATTGGCCTCTGGGCACTCATCGCAAAAAACAACCTCATCAAGAAGCTCATCGGCCTCTCGATTTTTCAAACCGCGATCATTCTCTTCTACGTCTCGATGGGCGTGAAGGAAGGGGCCACAATTCCCATCCTTGATCATCATGGCCATGAAGTTGCCGCTTCCGAGCACCTGCTTTTTCTCG
>CAZOUP010000181.1:0-8053 GCA_964583035.1 uncultured Akkermansia sp. | reverse complement strand
CGCTGGGAAAAGCGGTCAGTCTTGAAAGCTTTATCTTTGGGAACATTCTCCTCACCTCGAGAAGCGATGTCATCGCCACGGTGACGCTCGGGGCGATCATCCTCGTGCTCGTCGGCCTGTTCTACCACAAACTTGTCGCGGTCTGCTTCGACGAGGAATTCGCCCGACTCCGTGGAGTCTCTTCGGACGCCTATTACCTTCTGTTACTCGCCATTACCGCAATCAGCATGGTCTTGATGGTTCGAGTCGCGGGGATCATTCTTTCGCTCGCACTCCTCGTCCTCCCCGCCGCGACGGCGTCAAGATTTTCACGAAAACTGTGGGTCATCATTCTCGTTTCGATCGGGCTGACCTTCGTCTACAACACCGGAGGTCTAGCTCTCAGCTTCGAGCTCGACGTCCCGACGGGACCATTTATCGTTCTCGTTGCCTCGCTCGTCTATGGACTCTCCTTTGCCCTGAAAAGGTTGGTCCGATAGCGAGGTTTCCACCCGTAGCAGCGAGTGTGAACGAGCAGCCTCTTCGACCGCCCATCTCTATCTCCTCGCTCACGCTCAGAGCTACGCACCCGATCCACCCGTAGCAGCGAGTGTGAACGAGCAGCCTCTTCGATCGCCACTCCCGTCTCCTCGCTCACGCTCAGAGCTACGCACCCGATCCACCCGTAGCTGGATTCGGTAGAATTCAGACGTAGAAACCAGGCGGCTCACCCGCATGAAAAGAAATTCACTTGGCTTCCTTTTCATATTTTATTATAATTTTTATGGTTTTTCTTGAAAATTATTCAGGATATCTTAATCTATTCCCGTAACTACCCTTCACTTCATGTCACTGGAACAGATTATTTTCCTGATCGGATTCTCATTCGCTCACGTGTTCTTTCCCGGCCATCCCACTCCCTTGCTGCTCGCGACGGGTGGAATGACCCGGCGAAATGCCTGGAAATTCACCGGCGGCATGGCGATTGCGCACGGCTTGCTCGATGCCCTTGCCCTTGGAGTTGGTCAGTTTGTTCTGAAGTTACTCACCTCGGCCTGGCCTGCAGGTAAGTTCTATCTGACGAATCTCGACATACCGATTCTCACGATCCTCGGAATTTTCCTCGTTTTTGAAGCCTTTCACCGCCATCGCGACGAAGACGGTAAAGCCAAGAAGATGCTCGATTTCAAGCGCCCCTTTCTCGCCGGTGCCGCGATCGGTTTTATCCCCGGGCCTGACACGATCGGCTACGCGATGGTGGGTGGTGCCCTCGGTCTGAACGGCCTTGGTCACGCCCTCACCGCCTCGGCCGTCGTCTTCATCGGAACCGCACTCGGTTTTTGCAGCGTCACGACTGTGACCGGCTTCTTTCCGTCCATCATCAAGAGTCCGAAACTCGGACCGGTAATTTGCATCGTCACCGCGCTCCTCTGTTTCGCGAGCGTCGGGTATCGCACCTGGAATACCTGGAACGACTGGGCCTGAACTTTTCCCCTCTCCACTTCATGAAAGCACTGCTTACTTTTTCCCTCGTCGCTGTCGCCCTCACTCTGGGAGCTTGCTCAAAAAAGGAAGACCCGACGAAGGCGGCCAACTGGTTGCCTGAAAACGCCTCCGTCGCCCGTCACATCACCGACGTCCACGGTTTCACGATCAACGGAACGGACAGCGCTCATCTCAAGGTCAAAAAGATTGAGCGGGAGATCGTCGCCACTTTTCGCGACGACGTCCTCAAGGAACTCGGCGGTGAGAAAGCGCTCTTTGTCTTCAGTTGGGAACAGAATCCACAAGCCATTTCCAGAGCCGAGTATCTCTATTTTCTCGAAGCGCTCCACGCCTACCTTGTCCTCAACGCGCCGAAGTGGGACGGCGGCGAGGGGAAAACGACGGCTGCTTTGTAATCGACGAATCGTTTCGGAGAAGGTAATGATTTCTCCGAAATATGATTAAAGAGTTTAACCATCAACAACGTCTGAAGATGGTCGGGCACTCGGTGCTGTGCATTCTTGCAACCGCCGCCGCCTACGTCTTCTTTTTGATGGCATACCTTTTCGCAAGGAACACGTTTGACCTCAAATGGCCTGAGCATCTGAACTACTGGATACCCGCCGGCCTTGTCCTTCTCGTCTACGTTTTTGGATTCATCGATCTTGCACGCGGCGGCGGACTTCGCTCCTATAACGAATCAGATTTGTACCTCGATTTCGACCTCAACAGCGCTTCCGGGACGGTCACTGATTACTATGCCTCTCAATTGACTAGCAGCGCCTATTTCCTTTCCCAGCTCTTTCTCTGCGCTCCTCTCCAGTTGATCAAAGTCATTCGCTGTTCCATGTCGATCATTAACTATTCGCCCGACCTCGATGCGGAACTTTGCCGGCTTCTCGATAAAGTCACCTCAAAAGGAAAATGGCATGAAGCCTCAATCTATGCCAATCAATTGAAGCTTCTGGGCTACCTCATCAACATGAGCAAGATCGAATTCAGCCCGAGGAAAGGAGTGGTCAAAGCAGCCTGATGGAACTGACATTCATCCCTGTCAGGGTCGTCTCTTTTTTGGTCCTTATGGGACTTTTTGCCCTGCTCGGAGGATTCACATTTCCACAGATCCTGGCTGACTCCGGTTTACCGACAAGTAAGCTATCGCGCGCATGGATTTACTGTGTGCTTATGTTTATTGGTGGAGCCGCTTGCGTCACCTTAGTCGATCATCACATTGGCTACTTTCCTCCAAGCAGCCTCCGACCGCTCTACGTGATTGTCGGAATCGTCCTGATGGCTTGCTCTTACCTTTGGATTCGCTCGCTTCAAACTTCTGTGGAAATTCAAATGGGAGGATAAAGGTGACAAGATGAGCCTTTCCTTCACAACCTGGAGAGTCGCTGTTTTCCTGATGCTTATTGGGTTGTTTGCGTTTGCGGGTGGCTTTTCGCTGCCGGATCCTGAGTTTCATCATTTCCGCCTTCGGGAAATCTTCGAGGACTCATGGTTTCAAATGGCGGCGACTTTCGTCTTCGGGGCAACCTCTGCCTGCCTCGTTGATCATAAAGTGGGACTAATCGATCCGACGAACCTGCGGCCGTTTTACCTCGTGTTGGGAATCCTTGCGATGGTGACCGCGATCCTTTGGCTCTTCCATTTAAAGGGCCTCTGGGAAATCCAAATGGGATAAAGCGGAACGATCGCCTGAAAAAAAAAAACCGCAGGGATCGCTCCCGGCGGTTTTTCCGTGCTTTCGCAGGTGCTGCCGAAGTTTAAGAAACCACTTCGACCGGACCGTGATCATCACAGTGGTCACCGTGCGGGTGGTGCAGGTGTCCATCAACGAGGTAATCGACGTGGTCGCCATGAGGGACCGCTTCATGCCCGCAATCGGGGCCGTGGACATGGCCATCGGCGTGGGCGGCTGAATCGGTGCAGCCTTCTGGGTTCTCCGCAGTCACGGGAATAGTGTGCTCTTCGACAACACCGTCTGCGCTCTGGTGATGAAGGTGACCGTCGTGAAGAAAATCGACATGATCGCCATGCTTGATCGCGGTATGGCCGCAGTCTTCGCTGTGCTGGTGATCGTGATTCTCGTGGGTTTCGCAATTGTGTTCACTCATAATGCTTAAGCGAACCGTTCTTCACCCTGACAAGCAACCCAAAAAAGGTGGCCGTTTCGGCATAGATTGATGAGCCAGACAAGTTTCGCGCAGGAAAGAACAACGTCCGCTCAGGCTGCAAAAGAAACCCGATCAGTAAACCTTCCCGCCACCGGCCCACGATCCTCTTGGGACATTCGTGAGCTTAATGAAGACATTCTCAGCAGGCACATCGAGAAGGCGCTTCGCGAGATCACTAAGTTCATCGACGAAGGATTGGGAAAGCACCTTTTCGTAGTCGAGCACTTCAATTTCAAACAGCGCGGTCGGGACGACCTTTCCGCCAAACATCATGGCCTTTTCCGTTTCAGCGGAGGTCATGAAAATGAACTCAGGCTTTCCGAGTTCGCGCGAAGCAATCGCGGTTGAGTCGGCAAGAAGTTCCGTCAGGACCCGGGGAGGGAGGATGACGTTGGTTTGGATTTTGATGATGGGCATGGCGGGGAAATAAAAACCACTAATGGACACTAGTGAAACACAAATATTCGGATGAAAGATTGAAAGTCAGTTCCGATAAGTCGTTTTTAACCAAGAAACTCTTTCGCTTTCGCGATCACTTCATCGACCTTTGCCGCTGCATTCGGAGCTGCGCCACGGGCCATCTCAGGCTTGCCGCCACCTTTTCCACCCGCAACGGCGAGCGCTTCGCGGACGATGTCACCGGCCTTGAAACGGTCCGTCGCGTCTTTTGAAACAACCACCCCGAAGTGCAGGGTTCCGTCGGCAAGGAGGCCTACGGCAACGGCTCCCTTGAATTGACGTGATTTGATCACGTTCATGGTTTCCTGAAGCAGTTCCGGAGCATCGCCGGGGAGGAGACCTGCATAGGTATCGCCCTCGAGATCCACAAGCGTGTCCTCATACCATTGCGAAGCGATCTCAGCGGCGGCACCTGCAGAAGCTTTCTTAACTGCTTTGTCTGCCTCAATCGCCGCCGCCTTCAGGGCATCGCGATAGGCCTCGTATTGCTTCAGGAGAGTGTTCGCAGTCGCGAGTTCGCGAGAGTCCAGCGCCTTCGACATTTGCTTAAAGAGGTCCTTGTCCGCTTCGACTGAAACACTGTCTTTCCCGTGTCCGCTAAGCATTTCATTCGCAGCGACGAGCTTCACCTCAGCGTCTTCGATATCAGCAGTGACGGCAGCGGCCTGGTCGGCGATCAACTCCCCTGCGGCACTGCCGCAAACTGCTTCGACGCGACGGATCCCGGCCGCGACGGCGCCTTCGCTCTTTATTTTGAAAAAACCGAGCGCTCCTGTGTTCGCCGCATGAGTTCCGCCACAAAGCTCCATCGAGTAGCCATCAAAGGCCCCTTCTTTGCCACCGATCTGAACGACCCTGACAGTGTCACCGTACTTATCCCCGAAGAACTGCATAATGTCGGTGTTCTCCTTGATTTTGCTGTGCGCGACCTCGGAAATCGAGACGGGATCGTTCGACTTAATGCAGCCGTTTACTTCGCTTTCGATGCGACCGATTTGCTCGGCATCGAGTGCCTTTGCATTGAAGTCAAAACGGAGACGGTCCGGGGCAACGAGGGAACCCTGCTGCGTCGCATCCGGATCCACGACCTGATGCAGCGCCCAGTGGAAAAGGTGCGTCGCGGTGTGATGTTTCTCGATTTCGCGGCGTCGAGCCGCATCGATTTTCAGGGTGACCTTGGCCGCCCCGGTCTCAGGTTTTTTCCCAACCTGCAAGACAGCGGCCTCTCCAACACCTGTGACGGAGATCACGGGAATCGACTCGCCGGCGACAATCATGACGCCGAGGTCGCCCATCTGGCCACCCTTCTCGATGTAAAAAGGGCTGCGGTTCACAATCGCAAAACTACCGCCCTCGTTTTCGATCCACTCGAAGACCTCTGCCTCGGTCTCATCAGTCTCGAACCCGACAAACTCGGTCTTCACCTTCGTCTCAATCGAAACGGCCTCGACGACGGTGGATTTCTGTCCCTCGGCGCCCGTGCTCTTGTGCGCATCGACGAGTCGCTCGACTTCGGCCTCATCGGCATCGAGAGAGCGTTCATCGAGGAGCAGTTGCGTCAGGTCAGTAGGAAATCCGTAGGTCTCCCACAGCTTCACCACGGTTTCAGCGGGAAATTTCTCACCCCCGGTGACTTTGGCCGCCGCGTCGTCGAAAAGCTTGAGACCACGGTCGAGGGTGCGATTGAATTGCTCTTCCTCGGCGAGGAGAACTGATTCGATCTTTTCCTGACGGGTCGCGAGCTCGGGAAAGACATCGCCCATTTCCGCGACGAGGACCGGAACAAGTTGGTGGAGAAACGGATTCTCCGCATCAAATCCGAGGATGCGACCGAAACGCACGGCGCGGCGCAGGATGTTCCGGATCACGTAATTCCGACCGCCATTGCCGGGCTCGATCCCGTCGGCGATGGAAAAACTCACTGTCCGGATGTGGTCGCCAATGACCCGGAACGCGATGTCGATTTGCTCCTGCTCGCTCAGTCCGCTGCGCTTCCCGCCTTGAGGGACCGTCGAGGTGTAGGTCTTGCCGGTTTGCTCACTGAGTTTTTTGAAAAGCGGAGAGAAGACGTCGGTGTCGTAGTTCGAGGCAAGGGTGCTGAAGTCGGAGAGCCACTTCGTGCACTGGATGATCGAGCAGACGCGCTCGAAGCCCATCCCGGTATCGACGTGGGTTGCGGGGAGCGGGCGGAACGTGCCGTCTTCATTCGCGTTGAACTGGATGAAAACGAGGTTCCAGATCTCGATGCAGCGGGAGTCGTCGGCATTGACGAGGCTGCCCTTGGTGTCTCCTTCCGGAGTGAGATCGATGTGCAACTCGGAGCAGGGGCCGCAGGGGCCGGTTTCGCCCATCATCCAGAAATTGTCCTTTTTGTTTCCGTTCACGATGTGGATCGCGGGATCGAGTCCGGCTTTCGTGAAAATCGCCGCCCAGAAATCGTAGGCTTCCTGATCGAACTCGGCAGGATCGCCTTCGGCCGGCGCATAGACCGTCGCATAGAGGCGTTCGGCAGGGAGCTTCCAACGCTCCGTGAGCAGCTCCCAGGCCCAGGTGATCGCCTCTTCTTTGAAGTAGTCGCCGAAACTCCAGTTACCCAGCATCTCGAAGAGCGTGTGATGATAGGTATCGTAGCCGACATCTTCGAGATCGTTATGCTTTCCTCCGGCGCGGATGCACTTTTGCGTGTCGGCAGCGCGGGGAGGATTGTAGGGAGCTGCTTCGGTCCCGAGGAAATAAGGAATGAACTGATTCATCCCTGCGTTGGTGAAGAGCAGGTTCGGCGAAGTCGGCATCAAAGACGCCGACGGCACGATGGTGTGCTTTTTTTCTTCAAAAAAATCGAGGAAGGACTGCCGGATTTCACGTGAGGTCATAACGCGGGGATTCTAGCGCGGGAAAAGCGAGGTGCAAGGTGGGAGGCGCGGTCTGTCGTCGTCAGAAAACGTGTGTTTTTCGCGAAATGCCATTCGCTTGATTTTGAACATCAGATGCAGTATCATCAAATGTATGAGAACGACCCTCGACATCGAAGCGGACATTCTACAAGCCGCCAAAGAAATTGCGGTACAGGAGAAAACGACTGCCGGAGTTATCATTTCAAGACTCGCTCGGAAGGGGTTGGGATCAAGCTCGACCGGAGCCGGGGCGGAGCGATTCCGCAATGGGATAATGATGCTGCCAAAGCGGGGAGAGGTAATCACCCAGCAGCACGTTCAGAATCTCATGGATGAAGAGGGCATCTGATGCGTGCTCTTTTGGATGTAAACGTTCTCATCGCGCTTTTCGATGAAGAGCACACTGCAAACGGGAAAGCGCACGACTGGCTCGACAGCAACAAGACTCACGGAATTGCGACCTGCCCGCTTACGGAGAACGGCCTCGTTCGGATTCTATCTCACACCGGTTACCGCTCCAGGCTCGACTATCCGCCGTCCTTTTTTGTCAAAAATCTCGATCAATTTTCGAGGGCAAATGATCACGAGTTCTGGCCTGATGACCTTAGTTTACGAGATGCTTCCGTTTTTGATGTAGACTACATGGTGGGATCAAAGCAAATCACCGATTTGTATCTCCTCGGACTCGCCGTCCGCAAAGGCGGGCGCCTCGTGACGCTCGACAGAAAAATCAATCTCGCCGCCGTTCGAGGAGCGACGGCGGAAAACCTTTGCGTGATTTAAGTCCAGCGAAGCAGATCCTCCAGATTTCACCAACTTAGAACCGACCCGTCACGAAACGGTAACAATCGTCAGTCAGGCTTTTCATAACCCCGAAGAATGAATCGGGAATGAATCAAACCTGACTAGGAAAAATACCCCTATTGTGACCACCGGGAGATCTTCCGGATTCTCTCTCATCGAACTCCTCACCGTCGTCTCGATCATGGCGATCCTCGGCACCATTGCGATGCCGGCTTTGAAAACCGGCATCACGAGCGCGCAGATGGCGAGAGC
>CAZOUP010000180.1:0-8070 GCA_964583035.1 uncultured Akkermansia sp. | reverse complement strand
GTCCTCGCAGAATGCGGTTAAAAACTAAACTGTCCCCAATCTTTGGTGGAGACCCCTTCTGGCTCCAGCAAGCTGGAGCCACTGGTCGGAATTGAACCGACGACCTATTCATTACGAGTGAATTGCTCTACCCCTGAGCTACAGTGGCGGGAAGGGTGCCTGTTTTCGGGCGGGCGGAAATCTAAACCAATTGGTTCCCGTGTCAATCAGAGCGCTCGGCTCGCTCTTTCTGCGATTTTGCGGTAGATTAATTTCACCGAACCGGGTCACACTTGCCTCATTCAGGGCAAGATAGAGTAGAAATCAAAATGGATCGAACGACGCAGGAGCTTTTTATTGAGCAGGTTCGCGAGCACCACGCGGGCTTGCGGGGCTTCGTTCGTGCTCTCGGGGTTGATCCTCTTTGGGTCGATGATGTGGCTCAGGAGGCTTTTATTGTCGCCTATAATCGGCTCGAAGAATTTGATCGGGAGCGTGATTTCGGGGCATGGCTCAGAGGGATCGCGCGGAATCTTGTCATCAATGAACGCCGGAAGGACGCCCGCCGGAAGCGCATTTTGTCGGACAATTTAACGGATGTTCTCCTTTCCAGTTCCTCCGCGAGCGATCACGAAGAGGAGGAAATCGGGGACAAGGGTCTCGCCAAACTCAATGCCCTGAGGGCCTGCGTCGCAGATCTCCCGGAGAAAAGCATGAAGTTACTCCGATCCCGTTACGAAGACGATAATTCAGCGCTGGATATTGCTGACGAATTTGAAATGAAAGCTCCCGCGGTCCGCAAGGCGCTGGAGAGAGTTCGTGTTTCCCTGCGGAAATGCATGGAAAAGCGCTTAGATGCGGGCCCCTTAGCAGAGAGCGTCTGAAGTAATGGATTCAAAATCACGAGTCGAAGAGTTGATGTCCGAATTCCTGAGCGGGGATGCGTCTGAGGCGATGATTCGCGAATTGGCGGATCATGCTTCGAAGGATCCGTCGCTCGCCTCCCGGATCAGAGCTGAGTTGGAGTTCTCTGAAATGCTGAGGCAGGTTGCTGTTCGCGACGCCGTCGATCTTGAGGCCCTTTTTGTGGAATCGAGTGACGCCTTTGGTCAGTCAAGAGATCAGCTCATCGAGAAGGCGTGTGAGGGCATGATCAGTCCTGTGGAATGCAATCAGCTCAGCAAGTTTCTGTTCGACGCCCCGGAGGAGGTGGCATTGTTAAAGAAGCGTCTTGCCGAGGATGAGTGGATGCGCGAGGCGGTTTCCGAGTCACGAGGCGAAGCAGCTTTCATCGAAGCGCTCGAAACGAGAATGTGGGCGGAGACGACCCGGGATCATTTTGTGGATGATTTCGAGGATCGGCTTGAGCGGGAAATTTCAAGCAATGGTGCGGCGGACAACGTCATTGAAATGCCGGTTTCGTGGACCCCGACGGTGTTGAAAATGGCCGCAGTGGCGGCAGCGGTGGCGATGGGCGCTTTCCTCATGACGCAAGTCGGGGTGAAGCGTCTTCCTGCTTCCTCATCGGTGGCGACGATCACGAAATCGAGTGTTGATGTGAAATGGGCGGGGGATCATGCCCCCGGTGCAGACGGGGCGGTGAAAATCGGGCGGTATGAGCTGGAGCGCGGGATCGTCGCCCTGAAGTTTGCCCATGGTGGAGAGATGACGGTCGAAGGGCCGGCTCTCTTCGAAGTGAAAGATGATGCGACGGCTTATGTTCATCACGGCATCGCAATGGCCCGGAACGAAGTTTCCAAGCCCGGTATTACTTTAAAATCAAACGGGCTCAGTGTTTCCGAGCCGGTCCCCTTGATCGGCATTGATGCCCGCTCGGAATTTTCGACGGAAGCGATCGTTTTCGAAGGTGATGGCGGGGTTTGTCTTAACGGGGGCGGTTGTCGGTCCCTCTTTGAATTTGAAGCGGTGAAAGCGGATCGGAATCGCGACCGGCTCGTCGATATCCCCTACAATCCGCAGCCCTTCCTTGGCGGATGGGAATTACTTTCAGGCGTCGAGAAAAATCTCGGGTCGGTGCGGATTGAAATGCCGGGAACGACGATTGAATCGACGGATCGGGAAGGGGAGGTGCAGGTCTTTGTCGAAAATGAATCTTTCAGGCCTGAGTCCGATCTTGAGGTCGATCAAATTCGCACGGGGCATTTTGCTTCGGCGGAGTTGAATCCGGGGCAGGCGCTCCAGGCGCGTGGCGATTTGAGAAGTTATCTACTCCAGCTTTGGCCCACGAACGGGGTGAAAGGCGAAGAGGTTGAAGCGTCTCTGACTTTTGATCACGAAGTGGTCGGCGTGATTTATTCGTCGGACCGCCTCACGAATTCAGATGTCTCCGTCGGAACATCGATTCCCCACGTGGGCGAAGAGTTCAACAAAGGGCGCGGGCTTGACCTCGGTCGGGATGAAATTTTGCTCAGCGATGACCGGCGGACTTTGAATCTGAAGCTCAAAGGCGGCGAACTCGAAGTCGATCAGATCCGGGTCCTTGTGGCGCTGAACTGATTTGGTTGAAGCTTTCTTCCTGCCTAAAGAGGGCAAAAAACGATCGCAGACCGGCTCAATCCTTTTCAAGAACGAGCGAAATCGCCTCAGCGGCAGCAGTGAATCCAAAAGTTCCGGTCACCGGTGTCGCCGTGCCGAAACCGGTCGCGCAGTTCAGTCGAAGATGGCTCCCCGGCTCGGGGTCTTCGCGGACCGTTCCGTCGGCCCAGGGAAAGCGGGCGTTTTCGGTGCTGAAAACGGCGCGGATGCCGAAAGGTGCCTTCGCTTCGTCGTGGGGAAAACCGTAAGTATGTCGGAGTGTTTTGCGGACGAGACGAAGAAGGCGGTCATTGGTCGCAAAAGCGAGGTCGTCGCTACTGACGGCGGCGGGATTGCTTTTTCCACCGGCTCCCCCGGCAACGACGAGAGGGATCCCGCGGTCCCGGCAGGTCGCGATGAGCAAGGCTTTTTCATCAACGGCATCGATCGCGTCGATAATCGCATTGTAGCCGGTTGCGAGAAGTCGCTCGGAAGTGTTCTCGGTGAAAAAAGCGAGACTCTCGTGGACCACGAGCTCGGGATTGATGAGGCGCATCCGTTCTGCAAGTGATGCGACTTTAAAACGACCGACGGCACCGTCGAGAGCGGGGAGTTGGCGATTCACGTTCGTGATGCAGACCTCGTCGAGATCGATCAGGGTAATTTCACCGACCCCGCTCCGGGCGAGGGCTTCGGCGCTCCATGAGCCGACCCCGCCGACCCCGATCACGGCAATGTGAGAACGGCGGAGCTTCGGCAGCGCCGGGGTTCCGTAGAGGCGGGCGATGCCGGAGAACCGGTCGAGATAGTCAGATGGGAGGTCGTCGTTCAAGAAGCGTGATCTTGCGTTCAAGGTCGGCTCGTTGCAAGTTGAGCTTCAATCTTTGGATACATGAAGTGGCAAATCGCAGCAGTCGGAAAACCCTCGCTCGCCTACGCGAAGGATGGCGTCGCGGAATACCGGAAGCGACTTCGGCGCTACGCGACGGTCTCGATTGATCTGATCCAGCGCGACGGAGGGCAGGAGAAAAATGGGCAGCAGCTACTCCAGATGAGCGAGGGTTCCCTGCGCATCGTCCTCGATGAAAGGGGCAAAAGTTGGACGACGGAGGAGTTTGTGAAACAAGTCGAAGGCTGGCAAATGAACGGGGTGAAGCGGGTTTCGATCCTCATTGGGGGTGCGGACGGGCATTCCGAAGAGACCCGGGCAGCGGCGGATCATGTCATCTCGATGAGCGGGTTCACTCTGCAGCATGAGTTGGCGCTACTGGTCTTAATGGAGCAAATCTACCGGGTTCATACCGTGATGCGCGGCGAGCCCTATCACCGATAGAGGGCGCAATCTCGTTCCGGCCCTGTTGAGAAAAAGGTTTTCAACCGCGCTTCAGGGCCTTAGAATTGTAATTTCAATAAATACTAAAATGAGACTTTCCCTGAATTTTACCCTCATTCTTTTCCTGACCCTCGTGCCCGGAATTCGTCTGAACGCCGAAGAGGCAAAGCCCGTCGCGGCGAAAGAAGCAGCGGCGGCTAAGGTTGCAGAGGAAAAAGCACCGAAGAAAGAGGAATCGAAAAGAGCGGCGATTAAGAAGGCGGAGGCAAAAGAGAAGGCCGACGGTGAAGAAAAGGAAAAGGAAAAGAAAGAAGAAGAAGAAGAAGAAGAAGAAGAGATCAAGATCCACCAGGTCGAGGTCGGGCCGATCGAGGTGACGACGAAAGTCTCGGGTGTTCTTGAGAGCAAAAAGAGCACGCCGCTCGCGATGGACTTGTTACGCTGGGCTGATCTGCTCGTGGTGAGTTCGGTTCCCCATGGCACCGAAGTGAAGAAAGGGGACGTTATCGTGGAGCTGGAGACGAAGGCCTTGCGGGAGAAAATCGAAGAGCTGAAACTGGCCATGCCGCTGAAGCAGTTAGATCTCGAAGCGGCTCAGTTGAATCTTGAAAAGCTGAAAAAAACGACCCCGATTGCCCTGGAAAAATCCCGGAAATCCAAAATGCAGGCGGAGGAGGATTTTGCTTACTTCGAAGACGTGACCCGGCCGATGCGGGAGAAAGATGCCGCTCAGGATGTGAAGCAGGTGAGGGAGTATCTTGCCTACGCCGAGGAAGAGCTCAATCAGCTCAAGAAAATGTACGAAGCGGATGATCTCACCGAAGAGACCGAAGAGATCATTCTCCGCCGCGCCCAGAACACGGTGAACGATTATCGCTGGAAGCTGGAGCAGTCTGAAGAACGGTCGCGCCGCTCCCTGAGCACGTCGATTCCCCGTGAGCACGAGAGTCTGCAGCGCAGCCTCATGGAAACGCAGCTCAATTGGAGAGCGGACGAGAAAGCGCTCCCCGATGCTTTAAAAAGGGCTGAGCTGGAATTCAGATCAAAGGCTCATGAGATGGAGGAGGCGAAGCGATTGCTGGCTGAGCACCTTAGTGATTTCGATGGCCTCACCGTCCGCGCTCCCCACGATGGGGTGGTTTATCTCGGCATGTCTCAGCGCGGCAAATGGACGACTGCTTCGACCGTGGAGCGCAAGTTGATTCCCGGCGGCAAGCTGACGATGCGGGAGATTTTTATGACCGTAGTTGATCCTTCAAATCTGGAATTGAGCCTCTCGATTTCTGAAGCTCAGCTTGCGGATCTCAAGGTCGGGCAGGCTTCCGGAGTGACGCTGACTTCGGATCCTGAGGCTGAGATCTCCGGGAAAGTCGCCTCGCTTTCGCGGGTTCCCTATGCGGACAATACTTTCACTGGAGTGATTCAACTCGCGAAAGTGGATCGCGATGCGGTTCTTTATCCCGGCATGAAAGCTGAGGCTGAAATCACCGTTTACGAAAACAGGGAGGCTTTGTTGCTTCCAGCCAGAGCGGTGAAAAAGGAAGACGATGAGGAGACCGTGATGCTGAAAGGCGGAGCCGAACGGAAGATCGAAACCGGCCGTTCCTCCGATGGCAATGTTGAGGTCCTCAAGGGACTGAAGGTCGGTGATGAAGTTGAGCTCTCCGCCCGGCCTGCCGAAGACGCTGAGAAGAAGGCGGATGCGGAAAAGGATTCTGAGAAAGCCGATCCGAAAGAGGAGAAAAAGTGAAAGTCGCCTCTTTCATTGCGGCTTGCGCGCTTGTCTTTCTCCTGCCGGTTTCCCGCGCGGAGGACGAGAGTCTTTTGGAAAAGGCCATCGACGATGGGGTCGCGTTCCTCATTCAGGACCAAAACAGCAATGGAAGCTGGGGTTCAGCGCGGCAGACTAAAGGGTTGAATATCTACGCACCGGTTCCCGGGGCGCACGATGCCTTTCGCGCGGCTGTCACCGCGATGGCTGTATCAGCGATTGTCGATTCAGGTCGGGCGGACGAGCCGGGTGCCGCTGCTGACGCGCTCGAAAAAGCGGAGCTTTATCTTTTGGCGTCACTGCCGAAAGTCCGGCGCGCCGATGCGACCGCGATCTACAACGTATGGACGCATGCCTACGGGATTCAAGCCCTCACCGACATGTATCCGCGTTCGGGTAAGGAGCGAAAGCAGCAAATCCGTGATCTCATTGCGCAACAGATTGATCGCCTTGGTCGCTACGCTTCGGTGGACGGCGGCTGGGGCTACTATGATTTCCTCGTTGGAGCGGCGAGGCCGGCCTCCAGCGCGATCAGCTTTACGACAGCGACCTGTCTCGTCGCTTTGCATGAAGCTTCTAAAATTGAAGGAGTCGAGGTGCCGGAGGAAATGGTGGACCGCGCCGTGGCTTCGATCAATCGGCAGCGGAAATCGGATCACAGTTACTTATACGGCGAATACCTGAAAGCTCGTCCCATGTATGGAATCAATCGTCCGGCAGGCAGTCTCGGTCGTTCGCAGGCCTGCAATTACGCGCTTCGAATCTGGGGTGACGAAACGATCAAAGACCCGATCATCGAGGAATGGCTCGTCCGTCTCGGAGAGCGGAACGGCTGGCTCGACATCGGGCGGAAGCGTCCGGTGCCTCACGAAGCGTGGTTCGCGGTCGCGGGATACTTTTTCTACTACGGCCACTACTACGCAGCGCTTTGCACCGAGTTGCTGCCGGAGGCAGAGCGGGCTCCTCATCAGGAAATGTTGACTGGAATTTTACTGAACCTTCAGGAAAAAGACGGCTCCTGGTGGGACTTTCCGTTTTACTCCTACCATCAGCCTTATGGCACTGCCTTCGCGGTCATGACCCTGGCGCGGTGTCGGTAGCGCCGGACGGCCCACGCGACTTCGCCGGCTTTCCAGGGGAGGCGAAGATTCACCTCTTTCATTCAACGAAAATTGGACGAAGAATCCCCTCATGCAGACAAGTGACTTTGACTATCATTTGCCCGAAGAACTCATCGCGCAGCGGCCCCTTGAGCGGCGGGACGCCTCCCGCATGATGATCATTCGCCGTGAGACCGGTGAGATTGAGCATGCCCGTTTTGCAGACTTTCCGGCGCTCGTGGAGGAAGATGATCTCCTTGTCCTGAATGATACCCGCGTCGTTCCGGCCCGCTTTTTTTCCAATGACGAAACCCGCGAAGTCCTGCGCGTCGATGTTGTCGGTCCCCGTCGCTGGAAGTGTCTCGTGCGACCGGGGAAGCGTTTCAAAGTCGGACGCACCGTTGAGATCGGCGACTCCATCGGCACCGTCATCGAGATCTGTGAAGAAGGTGGCGAGCGCATCATCGAGTTCGATCTCGAGCCGGATGAAAATGTGCACGGACACCTTGCTCTCCCCCCTTACATCGAGCGTCCTGACGAGGCTTCGGACACGGAGCGTTATCAGACCGTCTACGCAAGAAACGCCGGGGCAATTGCGGCTCCCACGGCGGGTCTCCATTTCTCAGATGAAATGCTGGCGGGATTGCCTCACGCCTTTGTCACCCTGCATGTCGGGATCGGAACTTTCCGCCCCGTCTCAGAAGACGATGTCACGAAGCATCACATGCACAGCGAGCATTTCGAATTGCAGGAATCGACCGTGAAAGCGATCCAGTCGGCAAAGCGGACTTTTGCGATCGGGACCACCGTCGTGCGGGTCCTCGAGAGTTGCGCCGGCGGAAGTGGAAAAGCCAGCCTCACAGCGGGGCAGGGGGAGACGGATATTTTCATCTACCCGCCCTATCAGTTTCAGACCGTCGATGCTCTCCTCACCAATTTTCACCTGCCGAAATCGACTCTTCTAATGCTCGTGAGTTCTCTCGCCGGTAAAGAACTCATGCTCGAGGCCTATGCCAAAGCCGTCGAGGAACGCTATCGCTTCTTCAGCTATGGAGATTGCATGGTGATCATTTGAACAAAAAGAAGTGTATTTCGCAGTTGTTGAGGGGGCCAATAAGGGCTATCTGTCTCCCACAGACACGACCTTCACGGTGAATTCTTCGGATTTTGACGGAAGGGAGACAGACCGCACATGTTCCATTTTTTCTCGCAGAAGCGACTTCAGAGCCGTGGTTTTTCCAGTGGCCAGAAGCGTCGCAAACCGAATGAGACCGCCGCTTCAGAAATGATGCGGTCGGGCTGGCAGGTATGCGGCCTGCTTTTCGTCCTTTTCGCGACCCTCGTTTCCTCGT
>CAZOUP010000179.1:0-8121 GCA_964583035.1 uncultured Akkermansia sp. | reverse complement strand
AGGAATTTCAAAGATCGATGATCGCCGAAGTATTGTTTTCTTTCAATCTTCCTGAATGTCTTTTCACCAAACCCTTCACCATCCTAACCGGCGGTTCCGGCTCCGGCAAAACCAAGCTCGCTGAATCCCTCGCCGCAACCCTGCGGAACTCCGATGACCTCAGCGATTGCACCAACCACACCATCGTCCCCGTCGGAGCGGACTGGACCGACAACCGTCAGGTCCTCGGCTTCGTGAATCATCTGCGCACGACTTCCGTCGGCGAGGGCGAAAACGCGACGCAACGCCCCGTCTACCAAACCACGCCGGTCCTCGATCTTCTCCTCGAAGCCTCGCGCCCGGGGAATGAGGCCTTTCCGTTTTTCCTCATTCTCGATGAGATGAACCTTTCCCACGTCGAGCGCTACTTCGCCGACTTCCTTTCGGTGATGGAGCAGCGCGACGGAGTCCTGACGCTGCATTCGGAAGGACCGCGGGAGGATGAACATTTCTGCCTTCCCCGCTACGCGGAAGATCCGCTCGGAGTGCCGCGAACGCTGCCCTATCCGCAGAATCTCTTCGTGATCGGAACCGTCAATGTCGACGAGACGACTTACATGTTCAGTCCCAAAGTGCTGGACCGCGCCAACGTCATCGAATTTGAAGTGGAGAGCGGGCAGATCGCCGAATTTCTCGCCTCCCCGCACGAATATCCCGAGCCACCGAAGGCGGACGAGGGCGTTGCGGAAGCCTTCCTCGCTCTCGCGAAACGGGCGCGGCTTGATCCGGATAAAGGAGGACTCGATGCTCTCGACGGGACACCGGCGAAAGAAGCGCGGGAGCATCTCGTGGCCTTGTTTGAGATCTTGAAGCGGGGGCGTTTCGAGTTCGCCTACCGCACCGCGAATGAAGTCATGCGCTATTTACGGGTGTGTCGCTATCTTGCGGCGGAGGAATCCGACGACGCTCTTTCGGCCTGGGACGAGGGCGGTTGGCGAAACGATCTCGATGCTCAGATCGTTCAGAAAATTCTCCCCAAGCTGCACGGGAGCATGGGTCGGGTCGGGCGTCTTCTCGGTGCCCTGACGGCTTATTGCGGCGGAGCCGACGCAGGGGCAGCGTTCCACTACTTCCCCGGTGGAAGAGAGGGGAGCGATTCATCGATCACCGGATTACCGCTTCAGAATGCGCTCGAACCCGTCGAAGGCGGTGGCCATCGCTTCTCCAAGTCCCGCACCAAGCTGGAGACGATGATCCAGGTATTGCTCGAAGAGCAGTTTGTGAGTTTTATCAACTGATGACAACCGGGTTAAAGATCCACCGATGACACTGTCGCAGGATGAGCAATCAAAACATTCCCATTCCCACCGCTTCTGAGTATCAGAAGGCACTCGGGGAGATCAAAATCAATGACGGTCAAAAGGCGATGCTGGAAGCGCATTTCAAGGCGCATAATCGTTCGATCACCTACACGGCACTGGCTGCTGCGGCCGGATATGATGACTACAAAACGGCGAACCTCCATTACGGCCTCCTCGGCAAAAAGCTGGGCGAAGCGGTAGGCTTTGCCTATTGGAGGCACGAAGACGGAACGCCCTTTTAGAGCAGCGCGATCGGCCACGGCAACCCTTATAGCACAGGAGACTTTCAGCTCGTGATGCATCACGAACTGGCGAAGGCAATCGCCGCTCTCGAATCGTTCTGAGAGTGCGGTCGAGACTTGCCGGTTTCCCGCGAGGAATCATTCAGCCCTGGTGAGCCAAAAAATACGTTTCTCGAAATTACGCTTGTCGTAATTTTTGAATCGGCTATCCTGAGAGGTGATTGAGACATTCGGAGATTCTGAGACCGGGAAAATCTACTCCGGGAGGCGTTCCCGAAAACTTCCGGAAGACATCCAGATCCGAGCCCGTCGAAAGCTTCGAATGATCAATCAGGCACGCAACCTTCAGGATTTACGAATTCCACCCGCAAATCGATTGGAACCATTGAAAGGTGACTGGAAAGGATTCTGGAGTATTCGAGTCAATCAACAGTGGCGCATCGTTTTCAAGTGGAGCGATGGTCACGCAAGCGAAGTTTCAATCATTGATTACCACTGACCACCATGAAGACCGACAAACTCCTGCCTCTTATACACCCCGGTGAGATCCTCCTTGAAGAGTTTATTCGCCCGATGGGATTGAGCCTCGCCGCAGTGTCCCGCGCGACTTTCATTCCGCCGTCCCGCCTCACTGAGATCACGAAGTGTCGCAGGAGCATTACCGCCGAGACCGCTCTGCGGCTGGCAAAGTTTTTCGGGACCAGCGCCTCTTTCTGGGTCGGTTTGCAGGCCGAGCATGACCTGGAGGAAGCGCAACGCCAACTCGGCTCGCAAATTGATCACGAGGTCGCCGCGTTGGCATCCTGACTCAATGCCCGACAAGTCACCGGACGGAACGGGCTAAAGCGCACGAGTCAACCCTGTCAGGTCGCTGACTTTATACCATCTAGACAAACGGATTGACGGAATGAAGATAATTTACGGTTGGAAAAAGCGCTTCGCGGCGTTGAAAAGAGAGCTGGCCGGATCTTCTCAACTGCTTCGTTCTGAGTTCGTCACGATGCCCGCATCGCTCCTCACTCACGCCTCGCATTTGAAAAGATCCAACTCAGCCATTCCGCCAATCCGTCTCCCTAAATGGTATAACCCTGTTGCATTGAGATCCCGATGAAATTTTCCGCCCTCTCGATCCCTCTACTTCCGAAGGCGGATGAGGCACGGTGGATTGTGCAGACGGGGGCGAGCCGTCGCGTCGAACCGCTCGATCCTGAGTCCCTGATCTCTCACGCCGACCTGCCGACGGGGTGGCTCGGGATCGCGGATGAGGCGAACGGGAAAATTGCGGTGAAGGCCGGTCACATCCGGCTCGTCGAAACGGTGGAGTACGACTGGCTCATCCGAGGTTCCAAAGCAACTGAGGTGAGCGTGTCAGAGCGGAACTTCGCGATGGCGACAGCCCGCGAGTGGACGGTCACGGGGATGGCGGGCGATGCCCCGGGAGGTCGCTTTCAAATGCTCAATTTCCTTGGCCTCGCGGATATCGTCTTTCAGCGCGGGGGCCGTGAACTCATCACGCGGCTCGAATTTGTTTCGCAGAAGATCGATTACGACGAGGAATACAGCGCGATGACCGAAGAGATCGCCGATTTCTGCGCTCAACTCCTCCTTTCGTGGAACACGCCGACATCGCTTCGCTTCACGCCTGATCCGGAAGCGCAGAAGCGGACGAAACTGGAGCAGTTTCTGTTTCTTCGCCATTTTTTGAACGACGCCAAATTTGATGCCTGTCTCGAAATGATTCAGGCCCACCCGCACCGCGAGCTGCGAAAAGAGCGTCAATGGGTCCCCGCGACCGAAGCGAGGTCGGTGGATTTTTTGCAGAATCCAATCGCTCTCGCAAGAAGCTGGCATCGCGGTTCAAATGGAGCGGCCATTCCCGGAGAAGTCTGCGAGGTCCTAAAGCGGGACGATCTCGATACCCCGCCGAACCGCTTCGTGAAATTTGCCCTCGGCCAGTTCGCGGAAGTCTGTCGTGAGGTGCAGGTGCTCTTCGCGGGACAGGAGCCGCCCGCGCAGGCTTTTCTCGAAGCGCGCGGATTGGCCGAAAAATTGGAGGCAACGGTGGCGCGCCCTTTTTTCAAAGAGTGCGGGCGGCTTCAGCGACTGCCGCTGGAGAGCCAGGTCCTGCAGAAAAAGGAGGGCTATCGGGATCTCCTGAAAACGTGGCTCCTCCTCCGGTCCGCCTCAGCCCTGCGATGGGACGGCAATGCTGATTGCTACACGGGAACGAGCCGCAACGTCGCGGAGCTTTATGAATACTGGGTCTTTTTAACGCTGCATCGCGTCCTCAGGGAAGTTCCCGGAGTGGAGCTGGTTTCCGGAGAGGATTCCCCGACGGAAGGCTGTGAGCCGTTTTTGAAACTGGACGGCGGGGAAGTGAAGATCAGTCTTGAGAAAGGAAAGGAGTCGCGGGTGCGTTTCGTCTACCGTCGCGGCACAGAGGATGAAATGTGTCTCCGGCTCTACTATGAGCGTCGTTTCCTGAAGAGCGGAAATTTCTCGTGGTCGGGAAGTTTCAAACCGGATTACACCCTCGTGATGTTCCCGGCGGAATACGAGCGTGAATCAGTCGCCGCAGCGGCAGGGCGGCTCTCGCTTCTCCATTTTGATGCGAAATACAAAGCAGAGAAACTCGCCGAAGTCTTCGGTGACTGGATGAAAGATCCCGGGGCAGAAGGAGAGGACGGGGACGGGGATTCGGATATCGACCAGAGACTCTACAAGCAGGTCGATTTGCTGAAAATGCATACCTACAACGATGCGATCAAGGCAACCGCAGGGTCCTATGTCCTGTATCCCGGCCTCGATGACAAACAGAAGCCGATGAGGCGGTATCACGAAATTCTCCCCGGAGTGGGTGCCTTTGTTTTGAAACCCGGAAAGAAGGGCGGGCGGGATGATTTGAAGCAATTCCTCTCGGACGTGTTTCGAAATCAAGCCGATCAGTTCACCCAATATCGTTATCTCAACGACGCGACGACAACGGTGGTGAAAGAACGGCCCGCTTCAATCGACGGGGCAAAGGAGTTCAGTATTTCTCAACCGGGTGCGCAATGCGTCATGCTCTGGCTCAAGGAGGCCGACAGTGATGATTTCAGGAACCGTGGCTTCGCCTATTGTCGCGCGATCTACGAGGAGAACGGCGGGAAAAAGCGGGAACTCCAGCTCGATATTTCCGCCGAAGTTGGGAGCGAGTTTGTGCCTTATGGCGGAAAACAAAGCGCCGTGAAGACCACCCTCGGCTGGCGGGGAAAAGTGACGTCGGTCAGTTTCCTGACGCGGGGGAGATTGCAGGAGTGGCTCGCAAAGCGTGATTTGGGAGATCGGTTTGCTCCGGCATCGGCGTCCCACTATTTGCTCTTCGAGTTCGATGAGGTGACGTCGATGCCTGCACTGGAATTGCCCGAAGCGGTGCTCCTCAAACAATCCGGCTCACAGTACATGGCGCTGACCTGCACCTGGGCCGAACTCACCTCGAAGTCGGTTAGTTACTAGCGAGAAGTCGCGTGAGACGGCGTTCTGTCGTAGCGAGGCCCATAGAAGAAAAACGCTTTAAAAATGATGGGAAGGGTGAGGGGCTTGCCGGGAGCGCTGACGTCCTCGTCGGCATCTTTGCCAGCGCTGCCGACGGGGACGTCGGCGTTCCCGGGCGGGGTGCTTTGAAAAGGTCATGCCGTGGTGCGGATTTGCTGAGACGCCTGCATAAGCTCAGCGCAAATGGTTCATCCCTGTTCAATCGGTGCAAAAATCTAAATTTTCATGGATTTTAACGGATGGAGCATGGATTTCATGGATTTGGACAGGATCCGCGACAGTCTTTGCTGCTTTCCGCTGCGTTGGTAGTCGGATCGTATGGCGGCAAGAAGACGGTGACGATTCACCCGACCAACGGATTTTCGCATTTCAGCTTCGGGAAAGCGGAGAAGTCGCGGTCGGCGGTCCAGAGGGTTTTTACCCGATGATGCAGGCAGGTCGCGGCGATGCGGGCGTCGTGGGTTTTGGGGCCTTTGATTTTGCCGGTCGTGGCGATGCTGGAAAAGGTGGCGAGATAGCCGGGGCCTTCATTGATCATGCGGAGGCCGGAACTGCTTTGCCAGGCTTCAATCGTTTTCAGGGCGGTCGCGAGGGGGGTCGGGGGATCGTAGAGCTTCGGGTGGGTTACGACCGCGATGAATTCGTGGAAGGCGGACCAGGTGATTGCCCAGGGGCGTCCCGAATTCGCTAAACCGGTGAGAGCCGCGAGTGCTTCCTCATGCCAGGGGGAGTCTTCGCGATGAGCGTAGACAAGAAGGTTGGTATCGACCGCGATCATGAGTAGATCGTGTCGCGAATTTTTCCCCATCCAGCGTCTTCAAATTCAGCGGTGAGGCCATTGCCTTTGAAGGTGACGGGTTCGATTTTGGTTTCTTCAGGAGCTTCATCGAGGGTGGCGGAGAGTGACTGCTCAATGAGATCCCGCAGCGTGATCGATTTCTCCTTCGCCCGCTTCTTAGCCCGGAGGAGAAGATTATCAGATAGCTCGATGGTAGTCTTCATATGGGTAACCATATTTATTTCCGCGTTCCCTGTCAAGAGGAGGAATGGCGCGCCTGTCGGCCGCGCCGAAGTCCCGGGAGCGCTGACGTCCTCGTCGGCATCTTTGCCAGTGCAGCCGACGGGGACGTCGGCGTTCCCGGGCGGGGTGCTTTGAAAAGGCCTGAAGACCTCACTTCAGCGGCGAAGCGAACCGATACGGCCCATTGAGCGCGGCTCCCGGAGCTCAGCTCAACAAACAGAACCGCGAAGCGCTGAACAGCAGGAAGCGTTCACGAGTGAACGGTTCAATTCAAATCCCTCGTCGTTTACTTTTGGTTGAAGGCTGACCGAATCGGTTTAAGTTTCGATCTCGAAAAACGCGTGAATAGCTCAGTGGTAGAGCACCTCGTTTACACCGAGGCGGTCGGGACTGCCTGTTGAGATTTTCTCAACCTTTCGAAACCGCGAAGCGCTTATGCGGCAGATCGAGTGAGCGGAGCGAGCCGATAATTCAAATCCCTCGTCGTTTACTTTTGGTTGAAGGCTGACCGAATCGGTTTAGATTCGCCTTTCGAAAACGCGTGAATAGCTCAGTGGTAGAGCATCTCGTTTACACCGAGGCGGTCGGGGGTTCAAATCCCTCTTCACGTATCATCCTTCGCCAAGGCTACGGATGATAGAGCGTTCTTCGGAAAAGCTCTCATCGAAGAATTCACTGTTCGAATTCCGAAAGACTTAACCCCCGTCCGCAGGTCGGGACTACTGCGGCAGGAAGCGTTCACGAGATCAAATCCCTCTTCCGGGGCATCGCATTCGGAAGGCTGACGCCATCCGCTACGGGGCTTCGCGATGGACGCGTTTTTCGGGAACGTAGCGGAACCTGTGAAGGTTCCGAAATGCGGGTGCTTCTGGGCAGTGGCACTGCATTCGGAAGGCTGACGTCGCGATCGACGGGGATTCGGCCTCTTTTTGTCACGACAGGAGGGGGGACTTGGGATTTACTGCTGAGATGCAGGAGGAAACGGGTGTAAATCGAGTTCGGGTGGATCTGAGCAGGTATGACAGTGTTTCCTACGCTCCCGGCGGGGTCGTGAAGCGGGCGCTTTGGTATCTCACGAGCCTCGTCTTTTTTGAAACGCTGATTCCGTGGCCATCGCGGTGGAAGGCGTCGATTCTGAGGCTTTTCGGGGCGGTGATGGGGACAGCGGTCGTGATCAAGCCTCAGGTAAAGATCAAATACCCCTGGTTCCTCGCGGTGGGGGATCATGCCTGGATTGGGGAAGGGGTCTGGGTTGATAATCCTGCTCAAGTCACGATCGGGGCTCAGGCGGTGATTTCTCAGGGGGCCTACTTGCTCTCAGGGAATCATGATTACCGGGCGGAGCGATTCGATTTAAAGCTCGCTCCTGTTGTGATCGGGGACGGAGCCTGGGTTTGCGCGAAGGCGGTCATTGCGCCCGGTTGTGAGGTCGGACGCGAAGCCGTGATCGGGCTTGGTGCGGTGCTTAGTTCGGACGCAGAACCGAATGCTGTTTATGCCGGAAATCCGGCGGCGCGGATCCGGGAACGATTTCCTGTTTGAGTCGGAAATTCCGTGATTTTCAAGAAAAGTGATGGTAAATCATCTTGTTTTGATATAATTTCCATAATAATTATATTTAAGATAAATTTGAATTGGGCATACCTTTGCTTTTTCAGTCGGTTAATGAGCGGCTCCACGATGAGTTCGCTGCCTCGCTGAAGATGAAAATGCCCCCCGGAATGTAGATGGGTGAATCCTGGAAAATTGTGACTGTTTTTGTGGCGACTTTGATCGTCGCCGTGATCAGTATTGCTCTGATCCGTCGTTTTTGGCGCTTTTCAAACGGCGTCGATGGCGGGGACGGGGTGCGGAAAATGCAAACGACGCCGGTCCTTCGCGTTGGCGGGTTGCCTCTTTTTCTATGCTTCCTGACGAGTTTTCTCTTTTCAATCTACGGAGCGGAAACTCAAGAGGAGCCAATGTTGGGAACGGCGTTTCTCGT
>CAZOUP010000178.1:0-8143 GCA_964583035.1 uncultured Akkermansia sp. | reverse complement strand
CGAAGGCTTCGTGGAAAGCGTCCTTCTTTTTCAAAATCGTGAGCCACGAAAGTCCCGCCTGATTGATCTCAAGGACGAGCCGTTCGAAGAGGCGGTCATCGTCCGTGATCGGGAAGCCGTATTCGTCATCGTGATAAGGGCCGTGGAAAGGGTGGCCCGGGGCGATCTCGCAGTAGTTGCTCATGGGGGGGAGATGAGGAGTAAGAAGAAGAGTTTCCTGCGAGATTGCGCTTCTCTGCTGTTCTTTCAACCAACAACCAATCGCGCCTACCTCATCGGCGGCTGCGAGACGAGCATGATGAGAACATCCTGAATCCGTGCGGCCTGTTCCCCGTTCACGACGAGGTAGCGATCGCGTTGTTGAGTGGCCGGATTTTCACTCTTCTTCTCGCTTCCCCAGGGTGTGCCGGGGACGGGGCGAAAGCGGGTAAAGCCGTCGTCTTCCACGGTGACTCTTCCCCTGGGTGAGTAGTCGAAGTAGCCGCGCTCAGGAAAGACGGAATAGAGCACACTCGTGAGGTCCCAGGTCGGTCGGTCGTGGTCCGGACCGCTGTGGAGGATGTAAGACTCTTTCACAATGTGATGATCGAGATACTCGAAATCCTTCGCGATCGATTCGCGGGGGTAGGCGGCGCTGATGCCGACTTTGAATCCACTCCAGATCGCGGGGACGGAGTCGGGCCACTCGGCGGCAAGAGCCTGCATCGAGGGGATGTGATTCCTGACATTGGCTTCGAGATAGCGGTTCACTCCGTTGATGGTCTCGAAGGCTCCCGCCATGACGGAGAGATGATGGACTTTCTTCTCGACGAGTGCCCTTCCGCCGTCGCTTTCGAGGAGCTGGGCAATGTTACAGGCGAGTCCGACTTGAATGATCGCGACCGATTTGTCTTTCGATGCAGCGAGCGTTTTGAGGAGAAGCGGGACGGCGAGTTCCGGCTCTTTGGTGACTCCGATGTCGTGCGGGTAGCGGAAGTCATCGCCGTTTTTTTCCTTCACGAGATGAAGGTATTTGCTGTCGCGGTAGGGAACGTCTTCTCCGATGCCGATCGGAATGTCAGGGCGGCCGTAGAAGGTGTTCACCGCATCGACGAAAGGAGCGGCGAGTTCGTTTTCCTTGGAAATGGTGACGGCGAGGATCTCGCATTGCCCGCGATCTGCGAGGGTGTGGAGCATCGCGAGAGCGAGGACGTCGTCAACGTCGCCGGTAATGTCCGTGTCGAAGATGACGGGGATGGGCTCGGCTTGGGCGGTGGTTACGAGGAAGAGGCAGAGAAGGGCAAAGAGAGGTTTCATGAGGTCATATCGTAGCACCTTGAAGATTTGGGACAAACGATTGCGCTTGATGCGAAGTGACGTTTTCGCGGCATCCCCGTAGGTTTGAGCGTGAGCGAAAACAAAGCGCATCCTTCACCCCAAAGATTGACATCTTCGGCTACGTTCCCGGTTTGGGCGGAGTAGGTTTGAGCGTGAGCGAGAACAGAGCGCTTCCGGCTGCTCGCTTACGCTCGCTGCTGCATTTTCGTATTTTCCTGAAAGCTTCATCGTCACTGGCGTCATGATTGCTGTAGCCTCTTCAGACATGCACGCTCTCCAAGCCACCCTTGACCAGATCTATGAGGATTTTGAAAATTCCGTGACCGACAAGTCGCTCCTCGAAATCATGCATCGGGCGACGGATGACCTCATCGCCTCGGATCATCCGATGGATGCGGTCCGCGAAGGCTCGACGATGCCGGACTTCACCTTGAATGATTCGGCGGGCAATCCCTTCAGCTCTTCGCAGATGCTCGATCAAGGGCCGCTCATCGTGAGTTTTTTCCGCGGATTCTGGTGACCTTACTGTGTCGCGGAGCTGGATGCTCTGCAGCAAGTCGTGTCCGAAATTCGTGGACTGGGTGGCGATCTCGTCGTGGTGTGCCCGCAGCTTCCTGTGCACAGCGCGAAGATGCAGGAGGAACATCAGTTCGATTTCCCGGTCCTCTTTGATGAAGGGCTCAATCTCTCGGATGAGTTGAAGCTGACCCATGAATTCCCGGACGATCTCAAGGAGGTGTATCGAAAGCTCGGGGCCGATCTCCCCGCGATCAACGGGACAGAGAAGTGGGTCCTCCCGATGGCGGCGCGCTATCTCATCGATGCGACAGGAATGATCCGGGATTCCGCGATCAATCCTGACTACACAAAGCGACCGGATCCCAAAGAGACGCTTGAGCTGCTGCAGTTTGTCGTCTGAACCTCGTTTTCCTTTTCCTAATCCTTTTCTTTTTCTCCTGCGAAGCTCTGCCCTGCTAGGTCATTCGCTGGAAAATCGCAGTGGTGATTTGTAATCGCCATCGCAATGCCCGGGCGAGATGACTTGGCGATTGCAAATCACCACTACCGGGGGCTCTCGCCTTTTCTCAGCCGCTTCGAAAAAGGAAGGGAGTTTTGGGCGGTGGCGGGTAAAGTAACCCCGCCCATGAAACTCGACCTCAAGAACTCTAACATTGACCGACTCCGTCTCTCTTCGATTCTCGACGGGGTTTCCTACCTGATCCTCCTCGGGATCGCGATGCCGCTGAAATACATGGCGGACATGCCGATGGCAGTTCGCATCGTGGGATCACTCCACGGATTGTTCTTCGTCGCCCTTTGTCTCTTTCTTCTCATCGCGCTGCTGCGAAAACAACTCAGCTTTGGCTGGTGTGTGATTGTTTTTCTATGCGCGTTAGTGCCCTTCGCGCCGTTCTGGCTCGATCATCGGCTGAAGGAAAAAGCATCGGAGGGTGCCTGAATTTTTGGCCAATCCAGTGACCGCCTTCGATCAATGGATCACAACTAAACATCGACTGAGTCAATGTTGAATTCCGTCCGTTTCGATTTCTCCTTTTCCCGTTTTTCCGCTTAAATTATCCCATCATGACTCCCACGACTCTTCAGGAATCGATCATCAAGACCTGTCGCGAATCCGGCGACCACATGGCTTTCGCTGATTCCGGCGGCGCCAGGGTCAGCTTCTCTGAGTCGCTCGCGAAAAGCATTTTCCTGACGGGTCGGCTCAAGCCGGTGTGGGAAGGTCAGGAGAAGGTGGGGATTCTCGTGCCGCCGTCGGTCGGAGGGGCACTTTTGAACTGGGCTGCGCTTCTCATGGGGAAAATTCCGGTGAATCTCAACTACACGCTTTCCGAAGAGGGCATCGCTTCCTGCATCGAACAATGTGGGATCACGGACGTGGTCGCATCCGGAAAGTTGATGGAGCGCCTCAATCTCAACTTGCCGGGCCGTGTTCACATCCTCGAAGACATGGTCAAAGCTCCGCGACTTTCTGAAAAGCTGCGGGCTGGTTTTCTCGCGAAGCTCACTTCGCAAAGCGGGCTTCTCGAAAAACTGGGCGGAGACAAAGCCGGTCCTGATGATCTCGCGACGATCATTTTCAGCAGCGGCAGCACCGGTCATCCGAAAGGTGTCATGCTGAGCCATCGCAATGTGATGACGAATGTCGATCAGGTCGGTGACGTCTATCATTTCACGACGAATGACCGCATGCTCGGCGTCCTTCCCTTTTTCCACTCCTTCGGATTCATGGCGACGATTGCGGGACCGGCCGTTGCGGGGTTTGCCTGCGCTTATCATTTTAATCCGATGGAGTCGAAAGTGATCGGTCCGCTCGCGGAAGAGCACGGCGTGACGATCATGATTGCGACGCCGACTTTTCTCCAGTTCTACCTTCGCGGATTGACGCCGGAGCAACTGAAAGCCTTGCGACTCGTCATCGTCGGGGCGGAGAAATTACCGAAGAAAGTAGCGGATGCCTTTGAGGAAAAATTCGGAATCCGTCCCCTCGAAGCCTACGGCTGCACCGAGTGCTCCCCCGGCGTCGCCTTAAACAGTCCGGAGTGTTGCAAAGAAGGTTCGATCGGAAAAGTGATCCGCGATCTTGAGGCTAAAATTGTTCACCCTGAGACGGGCGAAGATCTCCCTGACGGAGAAGCCGGTCTCCTCCGGGTGAAGGGCCCGAATGTCATGAAAGGCTACCTCGGCAGTTCGGAAAAGACGGACGAAGTCCTCAAAGACGGCTGGTATGACACCGGTGATATCGTTCGTCGTGACGAGGATGGATTTCTCTGGATCGAGGGCCGCCTCAGTCGTTTTAGCAAGATCGGTGGCGAGATGGTGCCTCACGGAAACGTCGAGGAAACGCTGAATGACCTCGCCGAAGGGGAAGAGCGGGTTTTCCTTGTCGTTGGAGTGCCTGATGACAAGAAGGGGGAGAAGCTCGTTGTCCTCCACGTCGCGAGCGACGAGCTGCTAGCGGAGGTCCTGAAAAAACTGGGCGACGCACCGATTCCGAATCTCTGGAAGCCCAAGGCGGCGCAGTTTTTGAAAGTCGAGGCGATCCCGCTTCTGGGATCCGGCAAGGTCGATCTGAAAGGTGCACAGACGATGGCGGGAGCTTAGTCAGATCATCCGGGGTGAATTTCTTTCTACCTTGATTGAGGGATTGTTCCTTCGCTCCTGCTCTGATAGGAGAAGGCATGAATCTCAAGCGAGCGATCTTTTTCTCCCTTCTTCTTTTCGGCTGCTTCCAGGTTTCTGCAGCCGATCGGCCTAACATTCTCTTCATCATCGCGGATGACGCCTCGCGTGATAGCATGGGAGTTTACGGGAGCACCTATGTGAAAACTCCCGGTTTCGATACGATCGCCGAGAAGGGCGTGCTATTCACGCAAGCTTACAACTGTAATCCCAAGTGTGCCCCGGCCCGTGCCTGCCTTTTGACCGGCCGCTACTCCTGGCAACTCGAGGAAGCTTGTAACCACAACCCGAAGCTCTCATCGAAATGGTTGTTCTATCCCTACCTCCTCGAAGACGATGGCTATTTCGTCGGATACACCGGCAAAGGATGGGGACCGGGGGAATGGAAGGGCATTAACGGAAGTCGCGATCTAGAGGCGAAGAATCCGGCAGGACATCCCTTCAACGAAGTGAGAGAGGACCCGCCGTACGACGGGATGAGCAATATCGACTACGCGGGGAATTTCGAAGCCTTTCTCGAAGAGAAGCCGGATGACGCTCCCTTTTGTTTCTGGCTTGGGACAAAAGAACCGCATCGAGGCTACGGTCTCAATAACTGGAAACTCGATGGTCGCGATCTCGCCGATGTGACGGTGCCGGATTACTATCCTGACAATGACACTATCCGTGGCGATCTTGCTGACTATGCGATCGAAGTCGAGTGGTTTGATACTCACATTCTACGCGCCTTAGAGCATCTCGAAAAGCATGGGCAACTTGAGAACACCCTGATCATCGCGACCTCAGATCACGGAATGCCGTTTCCAAGGGTGAAGGGTCAAGTCTATGACGATGGCTTTCATATCCCCTTTGCAGCGCGTTGGGACGCGGCGATTAAACCGGGCCGGACCGCGACGGATTTTATCACCTTTCCTGACCTTGCCCCCACCCTCATGGAACTGGCAGGTGTCGAAGCCCCCGAGCAGATGACGGGAGCGAGCTTCGCGGATCAACTTCTCGCGGAAGAATCGGGTCGCCTCGATGCCGCTCGCGATTACACCTTGTTAGGGAAAGAGCGACATGACATCGGGCGGACCGATGGCGATCTCCTTTCGGTTTCCTATCCGGTCCGCGCGATTCGAAACGATGAATTCCTCTACGTGAAAAATTTCAAACCCCATCGCTGGCCCGTCGGAAATCCGGAATACGATTTCATGAACTGCGATGCTTCTCCTACCAAGACCTATCTCATGGAGTTATCCCCGGCGGGTGAAGAATATCACTACTATGAGATGGCCTTCGGAAAGCGAAATGGAGAGGAGCTTTACGACATGATCAATGATCCAGATTGTGTCACGAATCTGGCGGATGATCCTGAATACGCTGAGACGAAGGCAGCTCTTTGGAAGAAGCTCGAAGCGGGACTCATTGCGCAGGAAGATCCGCGTATTCTTGGAGAAGGGGATATCTTTGATTATTATCCGAATGTCAGGGCTGATCGGCAGCAAAAACTCTATGGTCGCCCTGATTGGGATCCGGTGAAGATCTTCGAAGAAAAATTTGGAGAGGTTTCAGAGTAAGTAAATTTACCCCTGAACTTTCCCCGCGATATCTTCTCCGACCCGGAATGCTGCCGGAATGAGGAGGAGGATGACGACAGTCGAGACGAGAGTGCCGATGCCGAGAGAGATCGCCATGGGCACAAGGAACAGGGCTTGAGTCGAAGTTTCAAGAATCATCGGGCCGAGCCCAAGGAAGGTTGTGATCGCGGTGAGGAGGATGGGGCGGAATCGCCGAAGCGCCGCATTGCGTGTCACCGTTTCCGGTGCGGTGCCTTCGTCGAGATAGCGGTTCCGGGTTATGGCGAGAACGAATGCTCCGTTCACTACCATTCCGCAGAGAGCGATCATCCCGAAGACGCTGAAAATACTGAGATCGAATCCGAGAAACGCGTGACCGAGGACCGCGCCGGAGAGACTCCATGGAATGGTTAGGAGGACAATGACTGCCTGCGAATAGCTACGGAGAATCGCGGCCATGATCGCAAAGATGGCGAAGAGGGCGGCGATCAATCCTGCTATGAGCCGGTGCATCGCGTCGCGCTGTTCCCGTTGATCTCCTTCGAAAGAGTAGCGTAGACCGGGATGGCGATTGAGGATCGTGACGAGTTCCTTTTCGGAAAAAGCGTCGAGGACACGGTTCCCGGTCGTTATTGTCGGGATGACGTTCGCGGTGACATTGACGACGCGTCCTCCGTCGACTCGTTCGACACGGACGGGAGCGCTCGACTCTGAAATAGTGGCAGCTTGAGCAATAGGAATTTCGCCGCCATCGTTGGTGCGGATGAGAAGATCTTCAAGCCCACTCATCGAGCGCCGGTCTTCTTCCGGTAGCCGCACCATGACACGTAGTTCCTGCCTATCGCGTGGTTGGCGCAGGGCCTCTGCTCCAAAAAAGGCATCGCGGATCTGGTTGCCGAGATCTCTTGCTGTGATGCCGAGACTTCGACCTTCCGGTTTGACCTCAAAACTGAGCTGGGGCATTTCACGACCAAAACTCTTGCGGATATCTTCAACTCCGGGGTAGCGTGCAATCGCCTCAGCGACTTCGTCCGCGGCATGTCGAAGTGTGTCGGTGTCAGGGTGCGCGAGCTGAATGTCGATCTCTGCTTCACCTCCCGGACCGATGAGCCAGTCGAAGAAGAGGGATTCAAGATCAGGAATATCGCCGATCTCATTACGCCAGAGCTCAACGAATTCGCTGCCCGTGATTTTCCGCTGACTCTGCGGGACAAGCATAACACTGACTTCGCCTCCGTTGCTGCTTCGGTCAGCGACTTCCATTTGATACCCGACGAGAATATCTTTCTCGCCTGTTTTCTCAACGGCTCGCTTTGCTGCTGCTTCGATTTCAAAGACCACTTCGCGAGTGCGATCTACTGGCGTCCCGGTGGGTAGCTCGATCTCGGCCTGAACGAAGTCGGTTTCGATAGCGGGGCGGAAGATGAAGTCAATCCTTCCGCTTAGGATCCATGCTCCCATGATGAGGAGCGCTGCGCTGAACGCGGCGAGGGTAAAGTAGCGAAATCGTATCGCGAGATCGAGGAGTGGTCGATAGGCGCGCTCCATCGTCGCATCAAGACGCTCGCGAAATCGGGATTGTCGTCGTTCAAACCGGGCGAACCAGGTTTGGCTTTCCTCATTAGCGCGGGAGAAAGCAAGGTGAGAGGGGAGAATGAAGAGGCATTCAACTAATGAAACGACAAATACGGCGATGACGACTGCCGGTAGAATCTCGAAAAATTGTCCGATTTCACCGGGAACGAAGAGAAGAGGGAGAAAGGCGATGATATTCGTCGAGACCGCGAACATGACCGGTATCGTCATTTGTTTCGCGCCGGCGACAGCGGCAGCGCCGCGTGACATTCCCTGCGAGATCTTGTGAAAGATGTCTTCTCCAACAACGACTGCATCATCGACGACGATTCCCAGAGTGATGATAAACCCAAAGAGCGAGATCATGTTGATGCTCGCATCCATCAGCGGCATGAGGACGAGCGAGCCGAGGATGGCGATGGGAATTCCGATCGCGGTCCAGAATGCGACTCTGAGTTCGAGGAAGAATCCGAGCGCGATCAAAACGAGGA
>CAZOUP010000177.1:0-8195 GCA_964583035.1 uncultured Akkermansia sp. | reverse complement strand
ACGGGGAAGCTACGACGTAAGTTCGCTCATGACTCTACTTGATGAACTCGGGTTCGAAGGGCCCGTCGGCTTGCAGTGTTTCAACATCGAAGGAGAATCCGAAACCTTCCTGAAAGCCTCAATCAATGCCTGGCAGATGATGCCGTAGGTTGGAGTGAGGTCTTTAAGCCTTTTCCAGAGGACACGAAAACATCGCAAACAGATCGAAGCCCTACGACTCGGGCGGTACACGAATATCCACCAGCAAGGCATCGACCGGCACGATGTGCTGGGTGATAAACGCCTGCGTCATGTCCTCGGCGGGAACGACCACAAAGGTCACGGTCTCGCCCTCCACCGTCGTGGCGTGAGCGACCAACTCAAGCTTCTGCGGAATCTCCGTTGGCGTCGTCGGCACACCGATCGCGACATTCACCGTTTCGGCATCGGCGGGGATCGTCACCGTTTTCAACACATAGCCTTCCGGGGGGTCTTTCAGCTCAAGCCGAATCGTTCCCTGAAAATCATTGAGCCGCAAAACATGGAGCGTCACATTGGCATTTCCGCCCGGCGCCGCCGTGACCGAAGCCGGTGTCACCCGGAGCGCCAGATCCGGCCTTCCCTGCGTCACCTTGAGCCGATAAGCATGGGCATACCCTCCTTTATTTTGCGTGTCAGCCACCCTGACAAAGCACCGGCCATTATCCGGCAACGTGACAACCAACCGTGCATCGGCATGGTGCGTCGTCAGTCCGGCCGAAGGATTCTCAAAATCATCGTTCCAGCCTATCTGATTTCCGTCATCATCAAAAACGCTCAGGTTAGAGTCGAGTGGCGACCCTAACCGACGCGCAAACACTTCAAAAGTCATCGGCTGATTTCCCGTCCCCTGCACGCGAAAGAAATCTACGTCTCCCGGCTTCGAGATCGCCCCATTCACGACTCCGGGCATCGCGATTTCATTCGCGGCTCCAATACGATCATTCTCCTCGCGCTCGGAATCTTCCGGCACCTCATCGACGAGAAAGGAGATCGCGTTCGACATGTAAACCAGCCCCGAAGCCTCTACCTTGATAAGGCCAGGCAAGTCAGGCAGAGGAAATCTCGGTCGCTTTAGTTCGGTGAGATTGCCCCCCTGAAAAACGAGATCGACCTCGCCTCCGGCCTGTCCTCCGAGCGGACTGATCCCCGTTAGAAAGGGCAACTCGCCCAGCGTGATCCGATAAACAAAATCCTCACGCCCCCGATAGATCGAGTCGTGAATTTTCATGATATACTTTCCACCGCGCGGAATTTTGTAGAAAAGCACCGGATCCGGATTGAAGCGATAGTCATCCGAGAAAGCGAGTTCCTTCCCCCGTGGATCGAGGATCGACACGACCGCCTGAAACCAACCCGGCACGGCGTCCGCCAAATACGGAACAAGACTTCGTGCCGCGACCGAGACGACGACCTGATCGCCCTCTTCCGCCTCAAAAGAAAACTCGTCAACTTCGCCCGGCAGAGCCTGCCCATTGATCGTTGCCGGGAGCTGGAAACTGCCGCGAACGATTTCAGGGTTCTCATCACGTACCGGCGTCGTTTCGACATCGAGGTAATCGGGAAGATGAAAATTCCACACCCGTGGCTCGCGAAATTCCGGATGCTCACCGATCACGAACCGGAGCGGATTGCTCAGGCCTGTCTCCGTCTGCAGCCTCAAAAATCGCTGTCCCGGGACCACATCCCGATCGATGCGAAGACGCACCGTCACCGTCTCAGCGATCTGATCATTCAACTGCCGCTTCAGATCCTGTCGCCGCAGGGTGTATTCATCAACCTGGCGGACATCTTTCTCGGTCAGGTCAACCGTCCCGAGGAGCCGTATCAGTTCCGGCATCACTTCATTGGTCGGGACATCGCGCCCTTGCGGCAGGCTCGCAAAGTCACCTTTGAGACCATCGAGCCGATCCCGGTAATCACTCACGACCTGCGCGGCCGGGAGCTTGTTGTGATCGAGAATCTCCGCACTGACGCCTCCGCCCGAGACGAGAACACCCGTCGGATCTTTGAGGGACTGCCCGCCGATCTCAACCTCCACACTCGTCCCCCACTGCCCCCCCGCCGGGTAGACATAGCCAACTCGAGGAGGCGCAGCCAAAGCGGAGGCGCAGAAAATCCCGATCACTGACAAACCAAAAACGAGGCGACGTAACTTCATACTCCGTTGATGCTTCATCAGACAAGTTCGTCTAACAATCCACCCATCGGCACGCCCTCTGCCTCACCCGGGACCACATTCGTCGGCACTCCCTGCGGGTGCGGAAGACTCGCGTCGGCGGGAATCCCCATCTGACGATAGATACTCCCAATCACATCCGCCGGGTAGACGGGACGCTCCGTCACTTCCTCTCCCGTCGCGTTAGTCGATCCAATAACCTGTCCACCTTTGAACCCACCGCCTGCGAGGAGGCTGGAGAAAGCGGCCCCGAAGTGGTGCCGTCCCCCGTTCCAGGGAGACTCCATCGCCACCTTCGGAGTTCTTCCAAATTCGCCGGTGCACCAAACCACCGTGCTATCAATCAAACCGCTTTCGGATAGATCACCTAATAAAGCCGCTAATCCCTGATCGAGCTCCGGCAGCTTCCGATTCATGATCTGGAAGTGATTCTTGTGTGTGTCCCAGCCCTGGTAATTGATCGTGATGTAGGGCACTCCTTTTTCGACGAGGCGGCGCGCCATGAGGCAGGACTGCCCGAAAGTATTCCTACCATAGCGATCTCGCATTTCATCCTTCTCCTCGCCGAGATCAAAGAGCTTCCCGGCGTCGCCGAGGATGAGTTCGTAAGCCTGCTCCTCCGACTCCATCACCGTTTTCAAGGCGGCATGTCCCGGCAGAGCTCCTCCGAGGGTGTTCAGCCCTTGCAGCAATTTCCGCCGTTCCACCTGATGAGCCTCCGTGATCCCCGGTGTAACGATCCCCTCGACCGCAAAGGGTGATTTCGCGGGATCACCCCCGGTCGCAAAAGGTTTGTATTTCGGGCCCAAAAATCCAGCCTCCGAAAAACGCCCCTGTGGCTGTGTCAGGACAATGTAAGGAGGTATCAATCCCTCGTAGCCAGCCTCATAGCCTTTGAAATAATTCACGACCGCTCCCGATCCCGGAAAGACATCACGCTCTGAGGTTCTTCCCGTTTGCACGAGATAGGAAGCCGTTTCGTGGCCGTTGTTCCCGTGGGTCATGCTGCGGATCAGCGAATACTTTTCGGCATCCTTCGCTAAACCGGGAAGGAGCTGCCCGATCCTCATTCCATCCACATTCGTCTCGATCGGTTCATTGAGAGGACCGCTGAAATCTCGACCCGCGTCAGGCTTCGGGTCAAAGGTGTCGATGTGGCAGGGTCCGCCCCAGAGCCAGATCTGAATGACCGACTTGGCCGGTGCCGATGCATCGAGCTTCGGCCTCGTGAGCGGTGACGCCGCTTGAATCCCGAGCGGCTCCATGAGGAGCAGCCCCGCTGAACCGTAGACAGACTTGCGGAGTGCTTCCCGGCGACTCATCGGAACCCCGCCGAAGGCATTCACGATGCGATCCATTCCCCCGGCATTTTTCAGCGCGCTGCGATAGAGTGAGTCATTCATTTTGTCAGTTGGTTAGGATTTGGTCAGGAGACCGGGGATTTCAGTGAATGAAAAAGAACTCGGGTTGATTAAATAAAGCCCAGACCAGATCCGAGGCAATTGCACCACTGCTGAGATCAGGGGAGTCAAAATGCTCCTGCACGACGAGGAGTTCATCCTCCGTCGGGTAGCGGGACAGCACCGTCAGATAAATTCGCTCGACCATTTCAGGGCGCTCCTCAAGACAGGTACCGTTCCCCCAGATTACGAGCGGGCAGACTTTGATTTTTTTCTGAACGTGACTTGAGTTCAGCAAGTGAAGTCGCTGCGCCGCCGTCGTGTTGCGACTCCGCTCCGATTCAAGTCCGGTGTCCCGCGGCGGACGTCCATAAAGTTCGAGAAACGAACTTGTGATGCTGCCATCGGCGAGGGCGATCGCCCGGATATCGTCGGGGATAAAAGTAAACGGCTCCGGGATCGGGCTGCTGTAATCCTCCTTCGTCGCCGTGATCGCATTTAAGGCATCAATGAGAACTTCGGCCTCCATCCTCCGCAGCGGATAATGCGTAAACTGGCTCACCGCTTCCGGCGTTTGCTGAACCGGAATCGAAGACAACTTGAAGGTTCGCGAATTCAGAATGATGCGAAAGAGGTGCTGCAAGTCACATTGCGAATCAGCGAACTCCTGCGCGAGGAAATCGAGCAAGGGGGGGTTCGACGGCGGATTGTGTGCCCCCATGTCATCTGCTTCCTCGACGATGCCCCGCCCCATGAGCCACGCCCAGGTTCGATTGGCGATCGCCTTCGTGAAGGCAGGATTCTCCGGACGAATCAACCAGTCCGCAAAAATCGCCCGGGGATCGTGCTGCGTTGGATCCAGCGTCACCGCCGTTCCATCCGGACAAATTGCGCCTTCGAAGAGCCGCGCTTCATCCATCGTCGGATCGAAATAGACGATTTCCTCTTTCCACTCCGAAGTGGCCTTGTAGGCGACATGAGAGAAAAATCCGGCCATCGCGTCGAGCTTTCGCTCGGGCCAGTGTTCAGTCCGCTCGCCCATGAGCGTGAGTGCGACGGTCGAAGCAATCCCCTGCGGGGTCCGGTCTTGCATCGCCCGGTAAAAGTTCACTTCCCCTTCACGAAAGTTGCTGCCACTCCCGACGAGCAACTCTCTCGCGAACTGATGATACGGCTTGTTGTTGCGAATGCTGTCGAGAATCCAGTGATGATAAGCCTGCACCGCATTCGGCCAGAGCTTGATCGGGAACTCAGCCTTCACCCGGAGAAGGTCGCCCCACTTCATCGCCCAATAGTCTGCAAACTCAGGCCGCTCCAAGAGGCGTTCAATCAAAAATTGACGCTTCACTTCATCTTCCGAGGAGAGGAAATCTCTCACCTCCTCTTCGGTCGGCAGCGTCCCGATCGTGACGAGGTAGGCCCGCCGTACGAAAACCGCATCGGAGGACAGCGCCGCTGGTTTCAAATCGAGTTCGGTCCACTGCTGGGCGACCAGCTCATCGATTCGATTACTCGCCTCAACAGCCCCGTTGGGAGTCGCTTCAAACGAGCCGGAAACAAAAATGCTCTCCTGAGCCGTCGCGGGAGCAACGACTAACAATAGCATTACTGCCAAACTCGCCGACAAAACCTTCATGATAAATTCCCTCCCCTTTCAGACGCGATGTGCGAGAAGGTCACGCCTTCAATTTCGACCAGCAAATCGGGACGACAAACATCAGCGAGTGCAAAGACCGCCGGGACCTGGCCAAGACGACGCTCGCAGGCGGCACGGCACACTTCAAAATCTTCCGCATGTTTCACATACACTCGAATCTTCGCAAGATCGGCGAGCGTCGCCCCCGCGCCGCGCCACCCGAGTCGGGTGAAATTTTCCGCGGAGATGAGATTTTCGATATTGTCGAGCGTCTGCTCGGTCTGCTTCGCCGCGTCGCCGCAGTGAACCGTTTCCGCATCGATGATGCTCGCGGTGCCCGAGACCCAGGTCGTGAGGTAGTCACCCATCCGAATCGCTGTCGCTCGCGAAAACTTTGGACTCTTCCGCGAATACTCCTTCGGATAATCACAGGCCGACATCTGCTGCGGATTCTCCAGCGAGAGAATCCCGACATCCTTCCGCTCCGTTTGCACCGCCAACCCGGCGATGACGAGGCCATGCTCCCCCGTGCCAATTCCGGTGCTCGCTGGATAAATCTCGCGGCTTCCGTCGTGATGCAGCAAGGGATTCGTCTTGAAGTCCACCTCGTCAAAAACCTCCGTCCGGGCCCGGTTCAACTCCCGGTAGCGCTCGACGTCCTCCTCCTCTTCCGTGATGCCCCCCTGGTAAAGCCAAAGGCGGGAGACATCGCGAAAAGGAACCCCGACCGCGCTGAAGGTATTCCGCAATTTCGCGAACGCTTCTTTCGACTGTTCGTAAGCGGATCGATCTGACAAATGAATCGCCCCCGCCGAAGTGTAAACCCAGCGAAGATCATCGTGCTCAACCGTGAGCAAGTGAGGACCATGAAATCCAACCGACACCGTCGTCGTGCTGATCGCCCACGCTTCGACAGCCATTTTCGCCCCGCCGCAGGGCGGCTGGACGACCCACAAAGTCAGCGGCATTTCTTCGTCAAAATACGCTTCAAAGAGTCTCTTAATCGCAGGAACATCGGCCGCTTCCGCGACAAAAACCGTCTGCATCGTCATGACCATCGGCTGCTCCTGATTCCGCAAGATCGCACGAATCATCGCGAGCGTTTCCCAAGCCTGGTCCCGAACATGACCACCACCCTGCGGCGTCACCATGATCGCGAGACGGATCATATCGCCGTGGTGAATCACGGTATGATGCTGTCCTGCCCTCATCCCTTCGCTCTGCGGTTGATCACCATTCGCACCGCCGGAATCGACCGCCTCCGACATCAGTCGCGAGTCAGCCCGCGCAAGAAGATCTTTGTCAGGTTCCAGTTCCTGTCCGGGTGCGGGTCTTGAAAATTTCACGCTCATGGCTTCTCTCTGAGTTCCTGAGAGCCACCGCACCAAAGCGTCGGAATGCTCTCATCTACAAGGAAAAGCATAGAGAGAAGCACAGCCCTTCGACTACGCATTGATTGAGGTTGACCGGTCTCCCTTTGGGTCAGCCCCGAAAGCACGAAGCCGAAATCACGCCTTCGCGCGGCGGGATCTCACTGCCCCGGCGAGTTCCCGCAAGACCTCCGCCGTCGTCTCCCAATCCATGCAGGCATCGGTGATGCTCTGCCCGTAAGTGAGCGCTTCTCCCGGAACTGCTTTTTGAGCCCCCGCGACCAAATGGCTTTCCAGCATGATCCCGGCGATCCCCCTCTGCCCGTCGGCAATCTGCGTGGCTAGATCCTCTGACACGGCCGGCTGCCGCGTGTGATCTTTCCGGCTGTTTCCGTGAGAACAATCCACCATGATGTAAGGCGCGAGGCCCGCTCCTTCGATCTGATTCAAAACAGTGCCAACGCTCTCCGCATCATGATTCGGACCTGCTGTCGCGCCTCGCAAAATGACGTGGCAGGAATCATTACCCTTCGTGTCGACGATCGCGGAGATGCCCTCCTTTGTCACTCCCATGAAATGATGCGCCCCTTTCGCCGCCCCAATTGCATCGATCGAAATCTTAATGTTCCCATCGGTTCCGTTCTTGAAACCCACCGGCATCGAAAGCCCTGAAGTCAGCTGACGATGCACCTGGCTCTCCGTCGTTCGCGCTCCGATCGCTCCCCAGGTCACCGCGTCAGCGATGTACTGCGGCGTGATCGTATCGAGAAATTCGGTTCCGGCGGGGACTCCCATTTTCGCCAACTCCACGAGGAGGCTGCGGGCCATTTCAAACCCGCGGTTGATATCGAAACGCCCGTCACAGTCGGGGTCATTGATGTAGCCCTTCCACCCCAGCGTCGTTCGTGGTTTTTCAAAATACACCCGCATCACAAGAAGAAGGTCGTCCGAAAGTTCGTCAGAAACCGCCTTCAATTTCCCCGCATACTCGATCGCTGACTCCCGATCATGGATCGAACAGGGTCCGACGACGACAAGGACCCGATCATCTTCCCCACTGAAAATCTTCCGCGCCGCTTCTCGCGACTGCACCACAAAATCCCGTTCGTCCGGCTCGACCGGAATCTCTTCGATGACAACAACCGGGGCGACGAGGGAACGAATTCCGTCGATATGAATATCGTGTAATTGGGGGTCCATGGAAAAACAAGTCTTTCAGCCCCTGCCACTGAGACAGAAACGCAGACCTCAGTTCAATCGTTCTAACGCCACGGGTCAAGCCTTGCGTTTTTGTCATGATCCATCCCGCAACGACCTCCGTAGATTTTTTGCAGTCAACGCAAGAGTGATCCCGCACTCAGAGCAAGTCATTGCATTCCCCAGAGAAAACTTCATCTTCCCCTCATGTCCAAAGTCACAATCTATCACTACCCGAACTGAGGTTCCTCCACCAATGCGCTGACGGTCGCCAGCGAACTCGGAGTCGAGCAGGAAGTCATCCTTTACATTAAAACCCCTCCCGGGAAAGAAGAGCTCGAGGCGATTGTCGCCAAGCTCGAAGACCCCGTTGAGGATCTCGTGCGAAAGGATTC
>CAZOUP010000176.1:0-8287 GCA_964583035.1 uncultured Akkermansia sp. | reverse complement strand
GATGCACACGGATGCACACGGATGCACACGGATGCACACGGATGCACACGGATGCTTCGGCATCGAATCGGCATCGATCAGTTTCCGGTTGCCTTAGCCGTTCACCGCTATGCCCCGAATGCGGTTCGCTCATCTCCAAACATCCAACATCCCGGCCGCCGCGCGGAAGATCAAAGAACCACCCGACCCGATTTTTGCGTCAAAAGGACCCTTGAAACGAAAGGCTTCGTGCCGTACAGATGGCCCGAAATAAACCGGAGCAAAAAAGCTTCGCACTCAACAGGGTTCAGTCGCCGACCTAACCCTGTTCACTCTCCGAAAATACCCAGACCAAGATGAGTTTAGACGTTGTCAGATCTTTCACCACCGGCTCCGGAGCCGAAGGCAAATATTACTCCCTGCCCGCTCTTGCTGAAGCCGGACTTGCCCCGAACCTGAGTCGTCTCCCCGTCAGTATCCGCATCGTCCTCGAGTCTGTCCTCCGCAATGTCGATGGTCGCAAAGTCAGCGAGGATGACGTCAAAAACCTCGCGAGCTGGAATGCGAAGTCACCGGGCGAATACGAGATCCCTTTCACCGTCGCCCGCATCGTCCTCCAGGACTTCACCGGCGTCCCTCTCCTCGTCGATGTCGCCGCGATGCGTGATGCTGCGGTCGCCCGGGGTGCTGAAGCAGCTAAGGTTGAGCCACTTGTGCCGGTAGATCTCGTCGTTGACCACTCCGTGCAGGTCGATTTTTCCGGATCACAGCAAGCGCTTGATCGCAACATGGAGATCGAATTCATCCGAAACCGCGAGCGTTATGAGTTCCTCAAGTGGGGCCAGCAGGCCTTCGAAACTTTCTCCGTTGTTCCTCCCGGTATCGGCATCGTCCACCAGGTGAATCTCGAGTATCTCGCCAAAGGCGTTCTTTCCAAAGACGGGGTTTATTATCCCGATACCCTCGTCGGAACCGATTCCCACACCACGATGATTAACGGCGTCGGCGTTGTTGGATGGGGTGTTGGCGGCATCGAAGCCGAGGCCGGAATGCTCGGTCAGCCCGTCACGTTCCTCGTTCCCGAAGTCGTGGGAGTTTATCTCCACGGTTCCCTCGCCGAAGGCGTCACCGCGACGGACCTCACCCTCCGCGTAACCGAAATCCTCCGGAAACATGGCGTCGTCGGAAAATTTGTCGAATTCTTCGGCCCCGGCGCGGAAGCGCTTTCGCTGCCTGACCGCGCCACGATCGCGAACATGGCTCCCGAATATGGCGCGACGATGGGATTCTTCCCTGTCGATGGAGAAACGATCAACTACCTCCGTGGCACCGGACGTTCCGAGGAACTCTGCTCCACCGTTGAAAATTACTACAAGGCCCAGGGCCTCTTCGGAATCCCCGAAAAAGATCAGTGTGACTACACCGACCTCCTTGAGCTTGACCTCGCGACGATCGTTCCCGCCGTCGCCGGACCAAAGCGCCCCCAGGACCGTATCGACGTCCCGGCACTCGGTGATTCCTTCAACCACCTTTTCACCGCTCCGGTTTCTGACGGGGGATTCGGCCTCGACTCCGCCGCCCGCGACGTCACCGTGCCGATGCACCTCAATTCACCCGCCGGTGAGTTCGATAATCCTCTCATCGAGGGCGAGACCATCACCGTGCTCGACGTCAACACCCAGCTCCGCCACGGCTCCGTCCTCATCGCTGCGATCACGAGCTGCACGAACACCTCAAACCCGAGCGTCATGCTCGCGGCCGGACTCGTTGCGAAGAAGGCCAATGAAAAGGGACTCACGATCGCTCCTTTCGTGAAAACGTCCCTCGGACCCGGTTCCCGCGTTGTCACCGATTACCTCGAAGCAACCGGCCTCCAGACTGAGCTCGACCAACTTGGATTCGAGACCGTCGGCTATGGCTGCACGACTTGTATCGGTAACTCCGGCCCGCTTCACCCGGCGATCGAGGTCGCGATCAAAGAGGGCGACCTCGTCTGCGCTTCCGTCCTTTCCGGAAACCGAAACTTCGAGGCCCGTGTCCACGGTTCCATCAAAGCGAACTACCTCATGTCGCCGCCGCTCGTTGTCGCCTACGCCCTCGCCGGACGCGTCGATCTCGATCTCACGACCGAGCCGCTCGGCAATGATACGAACGGCGATCCTGTTTTTCTCGCTGATCTCTGGCCGACCCAGGCCGAAGTCCGCGAGCAGCTCGATGCCGCGCTCAAGCCCGAGGTTTACCAAAAGCTCTACGGCAATATCGACACCGCGAACCCGAAGTGGGGCGAAATCAAAGGCTCCACCGGCGCGACCTACACCTGGGACGAAGCCTCGACTTATGTGCAATCACCACCGTTTTTCGAGACCAAGATCGGTGGCAGCGAAGACATCGTCGGCGCCCGCCCGCTTGGCATCTTCGGAGACTCCGTCACGACCGACCACATTTCTCCCGCCGGAGCGATCAAGGAAACCTCGCCTGCCGGTCAATACCTGCTCGAAAACGGCGTCGAAAAGGCCTCCTTCAACTCCTATGGCGCACGACGCGGCAACGACCGCGTCATGACTCGTGGAACCTTCGCGAACGTCCGCATCAAGAACCTCATGTGCCCCGGCATCGAGGGTGGCTACACGCAATACTTCGGCAACGAAGAAGTTCCCGCGCCCGACACCGCGATCGAAGCGTTCGGCAGCGCTAAGCCGACTTTCATCTACAACGCCTGCATGGCCTATCAAAACGAGGGCACACCCCTCGTCGTCATCGGTGGCGATGACTACGGCATGGGATCAAGCCGCGACTGGGCTGCGAAGGGAACGCGTCTCCTCGGTGTCAAAGCCGTCGTGACCAAGTCCTTCGAGCGGATTCACCGGTCCAACCTCATCGGCATGGGCGTCCTGCCCCTCAACTTCGTCGATTCCGCTGACTACGAGAAAGTGAAAGCCCTTGTTGATGCGACCTTTGATATCGTTGGGATCGCGGGTGAACTGAACCCGATGCAGACAGCAACGCTGAAAGCGCACGGGAGTGATGGGACGACCATCGAGGTGCCGCTGAAAGTGCGTTTGGATACACCGGCTGAGGTGGATTATTACAATGCGGGCGGGATTTTGCCGTATGTGTTGGAGCAGATTATTGCGGGGTGAGGGCCCTTAGACGAGGATTCAAAACCCCATGGAGCGGCGATCTTCAATCGCCGGGCAACCCTGTCGCGATTTCCGATAGCTTAAAAGCACCCTTCCACGTTAGAATCGCGGAGCTTTGCCGGAGCAACGTCGAACAGGCCCGCCACCATCAAAGTCCGAGACGCCGATTCCGCGCCCGAATGTGAACTGGAGGGACGAGGTCCCCCTCGTCCGCAAGGCCTCTGCCACAAAGCGCGATCCTTTCGTTTGTTCGGTTTCGATCCACTATGGGAAATATTGTCAAGATATGTCGGGCTGTTGCCGGAACAGCGGAAATCTCAGTAAAGTCAGTGGTTTGAGGGCGATTGGAATCCTTCGATAGCAATATTGATCTTCCAGTGGCCCTTCCATGCGCGACAGGAGAGCTTTGTGAGGCAGAAAAAGGCCCATAAAGACCTCCGCCCGAGGATCTTCAGGTTTTGTATCGTCGCAATGAGCAGATCCTGAATGCTCTGCTTTTCCAGTCCACGCCATCGCGCTCTTTTGACCCCGTGCATCACTGCTGCTTCTCCGAAGTTTCGCTCCTGAAACCATTGTCTCCGCTTCCGATCTTCATGCTGGTCGAGCATGTCCATGAGCTTACTCCCATCGTTCTCAACCCCATGAGTTGTTGCAACAGCGGTTGTCACACCGGCCCTATCGTCAATGACCCGATGGTTTTTGAAGCACGGTTTAGACTTGCCACCATCATGACGAACCACCCGACTGTCAGGATCGGTTGTGCTGCGGTAGCGCGTGTTAATTGGCTTGTGCTTCGGGCGAGGCGCTTCTTCCTTATCGGCAAGCTCCTCCAACTTCTCCATCTCCTCCCCGACAAGGGTCTTCACAACAGAGGCGAGAGATGCGTCGGCTCGAATGAGGCTTGAATCGATATGCACTTTTTCTGATCCGACGAGCTCGGCTTCTATGCATTGGAGGACAACGCGTCCGAAAAGCTCATCGAAAATAGTTTTGCCCCAACGCTTCCGGGCTTTCGATAAGACACTGTGATCGGGCACTTCGTCATCCAATCCATATCCAAGAAACCAGAGGTAATCGATGCGCAGCGGAATCTGGCGCATCAACTCGCGTTCGCTTCGAAGGTTATCGACAAAGAGGAGAATCATCATCCGCATAATCACAACCGGATCGACGGATACATTGCCGTTCTTGCCAAAGAGGTGAGCGACCTTCTCTCGAATGAAGGACAGGTCGAGGAGACGATCAATCTGTCGCAAAAGATGCCCCTCCGGAACGCGGCTACCAAGATCAACGGCTTTGGCCCAAAGCTCGCCCTGCTTTTGCTGTATCCCCATCATATAGGGGAGATTTATTTACACCCTAACAAAACATTAATCAAGCTGTTTGGGCAACAGCCAGATGTCAACTGACCCCTTTCGTTGGCAATTTTGCCCATTGGCAAACGTACAGCCATATCAACGTCTAAGTAACCCCGAACCGGCACGCGCCCGCAGAGCGCGCTATCTTCGCCGCCGTGCCGAACAACTTCGTTTCGACTTGACCCCGGTCGAAGGGGAAGTTTCATAAAAGTGGCAGTAATTTGGGGATTTTTCAGATTACATTTATCACTCACCCTGGCACCGGAGAGACTATGTCACGGATATGAAGGAGGATCTGAGAAGCCAAATAGAGTCCTTGCCGATGGGTAAGATTTGTTCCTATCTTACTATGATGACTCGAATAGACCGTTTCAGCCCGAGAGGACTACTTGGAATTCTGGAGGATGGAACTGCGGAGCGGGTCGTTCGCAGGGCGGAGCTTCTTACATTCAGAAGGCCGAGTGCATCGATGGATTGTGAATGAAATGAGTGACGCGAGTAATTCATCCCGGCCTCGGTGGGAGGCACCCACTCCAGAGGCGCTGCAGGAAATGCTGCCCCAGTACGAGATAACCGGGTTTCTTGGTCGTGGCGGAATGGGGGCCGTCTATCGTGGTCGTCAGAGAGATTTGGATCGTGAGGTCGCTATCAAACTTCTGCCGGAGAGCCTTTGTGAAGGAGAAGACGAAATGAATTTTGCGGCTCGTTTTCGTCAGGAAGCGAAGGCGATGGCAAAGCTGGATCATCCCAGCATCATTTCTGTCCACGACTTTGGCGAGACTGCAGCGAAGCAGCTCTACATCGTGATGGAATTTGTAGACGGAATGGATGTGCAAAGCTACCTGAAGCATCATGGGGGGAAAGTCGCGCCGGAGCACGCCCTGGCGGTAGTCGCCCATGTTCTGGACGCCCTTGATTATGCCCATGCGAATGGTATCCTGCACCGGGATATCAAGCCGGCGAATATTCTTTTGAACCGTGAAGGAAGAGTCAAGATTGCCGATTTTGGACTCGCCAAAACTCTCTCGACTGGGGAGGAGGCAGATAGTGTAGGGCTCACCATGAGCAATGTGGCGGTCGGGACTCCCGATTTTGTGGCTCCGGAAGCTGTAGAAGGCGACCTCGTGCCTGATCATCGTGCCGATTTGTATGCGGTAGGAGTAATGCTGTATCAAATGCTTACTGGAAAGCTTCCGAAGGGCCACTACAAGTTGCCTTCGGAGGCAGTCGAAGGGCTCGATCCCCGGCTGGACGAGGTGGTAAACAAAGCCCTGCAGGCAGATCCGGAGGACCGCTACTCGAACGCTGCTGCTGTTCGAATCGATGTGGATGAAATTCTCTCATCACCCCTCGCTCGGGTGGAACCCGGGCTGGAGAGCGGAGCCGTGGATGCGGCTGTTCCGCTCACAACCACAGTAAGAGAAAAAGGAGGTGAGGAGCCCGAATTTTCTTCCGAACGGGCGGCTGGATTATCAATCGGGCTTCCCGCAGTCGTTCTTGCTGCATTGGCAATCGGAGTTGCTGCCTGGTTTTTCCTTTCCGGGAGATTTGAAGACAAGCAACCCAATTTGAGTGACGAATCCGGCAGCGTTGAAAGCGAAGAAACACCTCCTGTGATGACCTTAAGGGAGATTCCGTTGGAACCCAAGGCACCGCTCGTAGAAAAAACCAAATTGGATGAACTGTCAGCTGCCTCGGAGGAGGCGAAAGAGGATCCCGGAGATTCTCCGGAACCGCTTGTGGCCATGACTCCCACTGCGGCTGAGCCACCTGCCGTTTCTAAATCCGAGGAAGCTAGAGAGAAGGAAGGAGAGCCCGTGCCCGAGAAGCCGTTAGATCCCGTTTGGCTTATCGAGCCTTTCGCTACGCGAATGGAAGGTTACCTGAATGCAAGGGAGTCCGAAATCGGAGATCTTGCCGCACAGTATCTTCGGGGTGTGAATCAGCGGTTGGATCGGTCTGTGGCCTCGGGGAGCCTGGAATTGGTGAAAGCCTACCAGGATGAAAAAGATGGGGTAAGCGCCTTGAAGGATGCCATTGAAGCCAATAAGGACTTGCCTCAATGGTCGCGGTTTCGGGAACCAATTACCCTGGATCCTCTTGCAGAGGGATTACCGGAAGAGCTTGTCGCACTTCGAGATACGTGGTGGAGCGAGAGAGATAAGATCGAACGAGACCTTGGGAAGAAACTGCAACAATCATTGGAGGGTTTGATTTTGATTCTAACAAAGTCTCGGAAAATAACCGAGGCGGAAGCCGTCGAAAATTTCCGTCTTGCGATTGCGCCGACGGAAAAAATCCCTGAAGAGACCGGGTTGGTCATGGAAACAGAAGAACCAGAGGTAGAACCCGAAGAGGGAGGTTTGGAAGAATGGCTTCAGGATCGTGAGTTTCGATGGAATGGGACGAATGCAGACGAAGTCGTCATGCAGTTTTCCGGAAACAGGGTGACTGTTTACGCTGACGATCGGGAAATTATGGAGGAGAAAATTACGATCGTTTCCCCGAACATTTTTGAGTTCAAGTGGTTCGGCAGCAACCTGAACACGTTTACAATCTCAGGCAACAGGCGGGATTTTGTGCGGTATATGGGGAGTTCAGGAGGCAGGGGGGCCGGAACTATTCGGGCCAAGTCAAAGCGCTGACAATTTGCCAAATCCACCTGACTTCGAGATCCGTTTTTTTCGACGAGTGCTTTTTTCGCTGACCGCGTAATGAGAACGGTAACTGCAACCGCGGCGATGAGGTCTACAATTTAAACGGACAGACATAAACCTTCTGCCGGAATTCGAATCGCGAGATGGTAATGTGACCTGCTCCCCAAAAGTGAAACGTGCGTAAAATGGAGTTCTGCCCCAAGATAGAGAGGAGAGCAAATGAAGAGAAGCAGATTATCGGTATCCTCCGCAGAGCGGATGGAGAGAGCAGCGTCAAGACGGTGTGCGCCAAGCACAACATCAGCGACGCAACATACTACAACTGGAAGCGCAAGTAGGGAGGCATGGACGTCGAAGAGGCTCGACGGCTGCGAGTGTTGGAGGACGAGAATGGGCGCTTGAAGCGCCTCGTGGCGGATCTCTCCGTTCAGAACCAGATCCTCAAGGAGGTGAAATCAAAAAAATGGCAATCTCGTCGGCCAAGCGTCGAGCCGTGAAGTTTGCCGTATAAGAGGGCTTGGAATGTTCGGCAGTTGCTTTGCCGGGGCCCGCTCCAGTTTTTACCGAGTCAGCGAGGAGGCTAAAGTGATGCAAAAAGAGATCATCCGACTGAGTGAGAAGTATCCTCGATACGGCTACCGCCGTGTCACCGGAGCGCCGACCGCAACCATGATGCGAAGAGAGGGGTATATCATCAACGAGAACCGCATTCTTCGGGTCCGGCGTGAAGCTGGACTTATAGGGTGCGTAAAAAGCAGCGGAGGACGCGCCGCGTTGGGCTTTCGAGCATTTGGCGACGCCAGGCAGAGAAGCGCAGAGATGTGTGGCGCTGGGACTTTGTGACGGACCTGACCGCGAATGGGAGTCACTTCCGGATACTCACTTTGATTGACGAACACACCCGGGAATGTTTAGCCACACGCGCGGGCTGGTCGATCCAGGCCGTGGATGTGATCACGATCATCGAGATGGCTCTTGAGCGATATGGCGCTCCCAAGCATATTCGCAGCGACAACGGTCTGGAATGGAGCGCAGCGGACTTAGACGACCAAAGGTCGCCCGGAGGGTGAGCAAAGCGAATCAATTCATCGCCTACGCCGTGCAGGATAAGCTCAAGGATCCTCGAGATCCCGATCCTCTACATCAAGCCGGG
>CAZOUP010000175.1:0-8307 GCA_964583035.1 uncultured Akkermansia sp. | reverse complement strand
GTTGGGAACTGATGGATGGATTCAGAACATCACCGGTAACATTCTCACCGTGGAGCAGGGTAAGATTCTCTTCGTCTTTACTTCGCTGATCATGTTCGGTCTGCGCTTCTGTGCTGACTTTATCGAGAACAAGCTTGGCCTCTCGCCGATTGGCCTGCTTTTCGTTTGTTCGATCTTCGCCGTTGTTGGCTTGAATCTCGCGAGTAACATCACCAGCTTCGGTCTCGCTTTCGTCGCCCTTGCTGTTTACGCGATCGGAAAGACCTTCTTCTGGCCGACAATGCTCGCTGTTGTCGGCGACCGCTTCCCGAAATCCGGGGGCGTTGCGATGTCCCTCATGGGTGGTATCGGCATGATGTCCGCCGGACTCATCGGCGCCGTCGGACTTGGTTTCGCCAAGGACCACTTCTCAACCGAAGCCCTCAAAACGGCGGATCCTGCTGTTTATGCTGACTACAAAGCTGTCGATGCCGAGGGCAACGACGTCAGCAGTTCCTTCTTCGTTTTCGAGAGCGGTGCTCTTGACGGGAAGAAGATGGGCGCGATCAAAGAGAAAATTGATGGCGGCACAGAGCTGACCGAGGCAGAAGCCATGGCTGCTGCCGCCAGCATCGAAGGAGATCGAAAGACGCTTCGCGCTGACGCCTTCATCCCTGCGATCATGGCAGTGATCTTCCTTTTCCTCTTCTTCTACTTCAAGGCCAAGGGCGGCTACCGTCCTCTCCGCATTGACGAAGTCTAGTTGTAGAGGCAACGCTTTTTAAATTCACACAGAAGGCACCTCTTTACCGGGGTGCCTTTTTGTTTCCCGCTTTCGGCTCCATTCTGATAGGATGGGGGGCATGAAAGTGAAGATTGCAGTGCTGGTGTGGCTCATAAGTGCCGCCTTTCACGGGCTCCCCGCCCAGGAAACGATCAGAAAAGAAATCGACGTCGCGTTTGCAGGTTTGGAAGCGGTTCGCCCGATTCTTAATGAAGCTCTTAGCCCGGTCGGGAAATTCGTTCTTTTTCCTCACAAAGGGACTGTCCTTGTCATTGATACACCGGCGGGAATTGCAACCGCTGAAGCCGCGCTGGCGGTCGCTGATTTTGCTAATCCATCGGTAGCCCTTGGGTTTCGCTTTGTGACCGGGCTCCCCTCAAAGCGGACTCAGATCATTGTCGGCCAGGAAGTTCCCCTCCCAACCGAATTTATACCACCAATGATTATTGTTGAACCCTGCGGAGGATTCACAATCATCCCAGCCGTTCCCACGAGATTTGAGACACAAACCTTTGGTTTTATCAGTGACACGACCCAGACGATCAATCCAGACGGCTCCGTGATCGTCAAAAGCAGTTTGCTCGATCATCAAATCGACTACGGCTCCGCGATCTTTCCCTCCGGTGGGATTGGCGTCGTTCCCGTCACCGGAGCGGTGGGGAATCCTGCTTTTTTCAATGCCTTCATCGCCGCCGGGGCGATTCCCGTGCCGATTGTCTCGACGACGCGCGTTTCTACCTCCGTCGTGATCCGACCGCGCGTCGAGTTGGGAAAAGTGAACCTCGACATGATCCCGCGGCTTACGATTGGCGACGAGAATACGACCGGGGAGGCACGCTACGATCCTGTTGAGGTTGATCTGAGGCAGTTCCGAAGCACCCTCATCGTGAACAACAAAGAAGTCGGTCGCGCCTATGGATTCACCGGCGCGAGCGAGGAATTCAACAACCGCTTTTTCGGCGCTCCTGATCCATACACCGGACGATCCGCCGTCATGGTCAAAGTGGAGATCGGCCCGCCTGTTGAAAGAATTCCTGTTCCGGAAGTTCAGGAAATGAAGGGCACCCCGCAGGTGATTACCCCTCCTTCTTCTCCGGCAGAATAGTGCAGGCACCCTTGCAGCCGAGGAGTTTGCTGAGGAGGTGACGGTTCCGCGAGACCCAGGCGTAGACCTTTTCCGCGATCCAGATCACCCCGGGGAGCCAGAGAAAAAGACCCACCGGCACCAGCAGCGGAATCCGCATTCCGAGAAATCGGATCGCCCGCGCCCCTCGATGAATCTCGCCCTGCGGCGTGATGCAGTGAATCGCTTCCAGCAAATCCTCCCGCGTGATCTCAGGCGCGATCTCCCCAGTGCGGGGGTCCTTCAGCGGAATCATCTCCACCTGATTAAACCAGTCGAGCCAGCTCAAGGTGCGGCTTTGAAACGTGCACATCGGGCAATCGCTGTCGAAAAGAAGAACGTGTTTTTCGCGGGTGGTTTCCATCTCAGTCTTTGGCTTTGGCTTGATCATCAATTCTCGCCTGCAGGATCGCGCGGGCTTCGGCAGCAAAGGAATCAGTCGCGCCTTCGCCGGCGTCCTCTTCGCAGACCACCAAATCCCAACGGTCGTTGCATCCCGAGCAACGATACGCGACATAGTCCCCGATCTCCCACCCTTCTTCAGGAGGATAGGTCAGGCGGTGAGCGGATTGACCGCAATCCACGCAGACGATGACTTCAGGGACTTTCATTTCTAAAACCTCGCACACCCAGACATGTCAGGCAATCAAGACCCCGTCATTATCCTCGTCGAACCACAACTGGGAAAAAACATCGGGATGTGCGCCCGCGCCATGCTCAACTGCGGGTTGACGCGACTACGCCTCGTGAACCCGCGCGACGGCTGGCCACAGGAAACCGCCCGGGCCACCGCCGCCGATGCAGACCGGGTCATTGACAGCGCGGAAGTCTTCGCGACCCTCGACGAAGCGATCGCCGACTGTCATCGCGTTTATGCGACGACCGCGCGGAATCGCTCTCAAACCGTCCCCGTCCTGACTGCCGAAGCCGCCGCTGCGGAAATGAAATCCACCACGGAAGGAAAGGGGAGCATCGCCGTCCTCTTCGGTCCCGAAGCATCAGGGCTCGACGGAGAGGCCATCGCCCGCGCTGACACTCTCGTGCGTTTCCCAACCAATCCCGAGTTCAGTTCTCTGAATCTCGCCCAGGCCGTTCTCCTCCTCGGCTGGGAATGGCGTCGCGTCGCCGTGGACGAAACCGTGATCCCCGCCCCGGAAGCCGCCACCCGCGAGGAACTCGACGGCTTTCTCACTCGCCTCACCGAGACCCTCGATGAAAAAGGCTTTTTCCTCACTGAGTCGATGAAGCCCCACAGCCTGCAATCGCTCCGCACCCTTTTCACTAAAACCGGTGCCACGCAGCAGGAAGTGAAGCTCCTTCACGGAGTCCTCACCGCGCTTGGTCGGAAGGACAAGTAGACGTCCAAATCGTTAAAATCTGAGGAGCCCCGCTCGCCTTGTTCGCGATCGTGACCGGTCAGGGGAGAACGCTCGGGCTCGCCTTTCTGCGTCGCGACACCTGGAAATACACGATTCCGATGGCTTTGTTAGGGCCATTCCTCACGACCTTGTTCTGGATCGCCGGATTCAAATATCTCACGGCAGGGCGGGCTGCGATTTACAATCAAATGTCGACCGTCTTCATCATTCTCCTCGCGTGGCTGATTTTGAAAGAGCGCATGACGCCGAGAAAAATGATGGGCATGGCTCTCGCGATTGCGGGCGCAGTGTTAGTCGCGATAGCGGGGTAGTGGTGATTTGAAATCGCCACCGGCATTGCCCCGGGCTTGATGAGATGGAGATTGAAAATCACCACTACCTGACTTTGCCCAGCGCTAACTTCCCGAGAAATATCCGATGAGGACGGCGAAAGAATTGTTCGCGGCATGGAGGAGGAAACACATCCGGAGGTTTCCATTCTTCATCCGCAGCCAGCCGAGGATGAAGGAAAGAAAGAGCAGCGGGATGAAAAAAGTCACGCCATGGACTATCGCGAAGATCACGGAGCTGGCGACGAGAGCGGTGCGGGTGCTCCACTTTTTCTCCAGCGCATCGTAAAGGAATCCACGGAAGAAAAGCTCTTCATAAAACGGGATCGCAATGCCGACGATGAAGAGGACTCCGAGCAACTGCGGAAGGGTTTCGCTTTTTAGAAAGAGACTCGCGAGCTGCTTGCCGAGAGGTCGGTCAAAGATTGCTTCGAAGAGTTGACTGTATCCGTTCGCGATGAGCTGCATGCCCACGATTCCGCCGATGATGATGCCGAGGCCGATGAGAATTTTCCGCAGATCACGTCGCAGGGGGCTGGTCCCGAAATGCCGCGACCAGCCGCCGAGGGCGAGGAGGGCAAGGCAGGTGAAGGTCACGAGGATTGCCCCGATCCAATGGCCGAAGCCGTTGTTCAAGCCGGGCAGACTGATGTTGAATCCGATACCCGCCGCGAGCACCGCGACGGAGAGCCAGGCGATGCTGAGACGAAGGCCGGGAGTGTCGCCGCGCTTCCAGGCACGGCAGGTTCGCCAGGTGAGAATGAGAAGGACGAGGAGGAGAAGCAACGGCACGGCCCACGCGCCCCGACCGGTGATTCCGAGGGCGGCTTTGCTCGTTTCGAGAAATTCCTTCGGATCGATGCGGGAGATTTCACCGCCGAGAACAGCGGCGGTGATTTTGACCGCTCCCGCCATTTTTAAGTCGCGGGCGAGGTCGTCGGATTGTGCAGGGTTTTTGCGGAAGCCTGCCTGCGCCTGTTCGGCATATTCAAAGGCTTCGCTGAATCGCTCCTCGTGGACGAACACTTTTGCCCGCCAGACTTTGGCGGTGGCACTTTCGGGGAGAGCTCGCTCCACGGCTTCAAGGATCGAGTCGGCACGAGCGGGGTCAGGCTCGAGTCCATACCAACCGAAAAGATGTGCCTGAGCGAGAGGGAGCGCTGAGCGCAAGGCACTGCCGAACCCGGCGTCGAGAACTTCGCGGTAAATGCTCTCAGCCCGCGCGAGGTGGCGCTCCTGCTCTTCCGGATTCCCTTCCGCTTTGATCCCCTTTTGTTGAAAATATTCGCCGAGGACATAGAGACCCTCGGGATGATCCAGTTCGAGGCCGAGGCGAAGAGCCGCTTCGGCTTTTTCGAGATTCGGGGGTGTGCCAATGCCATCGAGAAAAAAGAACCCAACCTGCCAGACTTCCGGTTCTTTGCCGGCTTCAGCATCAGCGAGGACACGCGGGAAGACCGTTTTTTGAAGCAACCTGAGTTCTTCGGCGGGGGTCAGATCGCGAGCTTTGCCCTCGGGAAATTTGAGCCCCCAGATGCGTTCACGATTTTGCCCGCTCTGGATCGAGAAGCTCAGGAGTTCGCTGGACTTCTCTTCGGCTGAAGTCGGCCCGACAGCGAGGGCAAGGAATAGAAGGAGCCCCGTTTTAATTTCGCGTATGGTTTTTCCCATGAGAAAGTGAGAAACGATAACGCGGAATTCACACTGTTTGTATTAAAATTACGGTTAATATTAATTAATCGAACTGTTTGTTGTCAGTTTTGATCATGGGCTGCGACTGAGAATCGCTTTTTAAAGTTTGCCCAGCGACGGGCAATTTCACACGCTTTAAAAATGGTATTCCCTAAGCTTCTCTGTGTTGCGCTTTGCTTTCTCCTCCCCGCGATGCTTGGGGCGGCTGAGGTTCCGGCTGGCGACGGGCAATTGCACAACGCTCCGAAATTGATCCCCGGGGGAACGGATGAGGCGGGTCGTGAGTTCAGTTACCTCGCGCAGGAAGCCGCCGGTGGAAAACTGATCCTCACGGCGAGCAACGGCTTTTTCACGGATCGGGTCGCGACCGCGAAGGGCGAATCGACTTTGCCCAAAGTCGGTGATGAAGAATTGATCGTTCCCAATTTTGCTTACCTCGACTGGACCGGCACCGGGCATTCCCTCCGCTGGCATGTCCTCGTGAAAACGCCGGGGACAGTCAATTTTCAAGTCCATCTCGAGGTCGATTCTGCCGGTTCCACGGTCGAGGCGAGTTTTGCGGGGGAGATAAAAGCGGTTACCACGCGCAAGTCCGAGCCCGACGAGGCCCAGCCATGGGATCTGAGCTTCGAGGTGACGGCACCCGGAGAGTATGTTTTTGCGCTTCAAGGGAAGAGTCTCGCCTCCACAAAAATCGGAGACCTCTATCGCATCGATGCCTTTGGCCCTGCCCTTGAAGACGCGCATCTCCTCCGGGTCCGCTGGCGTCCGGCGGCAGCTCATGGCGGCTATGACACTGAAAAAGTCCGCGATGCGAAGCTCCTCGTTTTCACGACGAGGAGTGTCGCCGACGTTTCGAGCTATTCCCCGATCACGACCCCGTTCGGTTACTACGGCACGAGCTTCGACGATGATCGACGCAGCAACGGATCGTTTAATTTCTCGATGTGGGGAAACGAAGGCGCGGCCTCGGATTTAAAGACGATGCCACATCTCATCGGGCTGGGATCGCCCGAGGGTGAGTTCAGTGGCTTCGGGCACGAAGGCACCGGCGTGAAACCGCGGGGATGGGACCCGATGCCGGATCGTCCTGAGCTCGTCGTCCAGGCGCTGCGGGTTGAGAGCGACGCGGAATACGACACCCACTATGGTTACTATTTTGACCACCCGACTAATGCCTGGAAGTTCTACGCGGCCGGCAAAAAGTGGCATGACGGAAAATCGATCGAGCACCTCCGTCTCGGTTCTTTCTGCGAAGTTCCCGGTCCGCCGGATCGTCAGCGAACCGGGGACGTCTACCGCGAAGTCCGTCGTCAGGGCTGGGCGTGGGATGGAGCAAATTGGTCACCTCTCGAAACCTATCTGCCCGGTGGTGAAGGCAGCGCTGGCGACCTCCCTGTGAACAAACTTTGGTACACGACGGAGGACGGCGAATATGCGATGGGCTGCGGAGGGATTCGCCTCTACCGGCATGATCCGGCGGGGGTTGTGGCCCAGCACTCCGCGGAGGTGCCTTATTTTCTGAGTAGTGAAAGCGTCGAGTCCCTTTTCCAACTTCCGATCGGCTTCGGCGACCTTCAGGTAACAGAAGTACATCCGACCCGGGCGGTGATCGAATTTGAACTCACTTCAGGGGAAGCTCTCAAAGACGGCATGGTTTACTTCGGAACGCGCGATGCTCTAACATTTGCCCCTCGCGAGCTGCATGGCACCGAGCGAAATTCTGAACTGAGCGCGGCGGTGCAATCCTCTTCCTGGGAAAGTGGAGCCGAAATGAAGAGCGTTGAAATCGGGATTAACGAGGTCGAGCTTTCTGATCTCAAACCAGGGACCGAATATTTCTACCGGGTTCTCGTAAACAATGATCGAAGCCGTATTTGGAGCGATCCTTCTATCGCTTTCACGACGCCGACAACAGGAGGCGCGCCTGTCCTTCAAGAGCCCCTCGTTTCGTCCGCTTCAGGAAGATCGGCACCAGCTCCGGCGGCGATGGCTGAGGAGCCGTTCCGGCTTTGGACCTACACCGTGCAAGGCGAGCCGCGCACCCTTGAAGGCCGCTTTGTTGGAATGGTTGACGGGCAGGTCGAGATTGAGCGAAGAACCGATGGAAAGAAGGGCGCGATGCCGCTGGAGTTTTTGTCCGCCGAAGATCAGGAATACGTGAAGTCCGCGATCAGGCTTTAGAAGAAGCTGTTCACTTCCTCGACAGCCGCCTAACAACTGGGTCAATCCTATGAAGACCCCGCTTTTTTTCCTCGCCCTGCTTTCCCCTCTCCTCAGCCTTGCTCAGGAGAGTATTGAGTCAGAACTCTTCGAGAAGACCACCCTCGTTTACTCCGAAGATTTCGACGGCGAGCTTAATCTGGACTTCTGGGAAGTCCGCCAAAGCAGCACCTGGAAGATCGAGGATGGCATTCTCAAAGGGAGTCAGTCATCGAAGGAATTTCAGGCCAAAAAGATTGCCGAGGGTGACGAGGGGCATGCTGGATACAAGCCGGTCATCTGGCTCAAGCAGGTTCCTGCCGAGTTCGTCTGCACAATGCGCTTTCGCTACACCGGTGAGGCGTTTCACCCGAGATTTCCCCTCCTCGACCTTGGGCATCATTTTCACACGATCACTTTCGGCGCGGAGCAGACCAGCCTCAGGGTGCTCAAGGACAAGTTCGTCACGAGTATCGACGAGCCGATCCTCCCGCTCGGTGAGTGGGTCGAGGTCAAAATCTAGCTTAAGAAGGGCGCGATACTTTTTACCATGAACGGGACGACACACCGCTTTGAGAGCGAGCTCATCGACATGGGCGACGAGCGCCAGATTGACTTCAAAGGCCTCGATTTCGGCACCTGCGAGATCGATTGGGTGCGCGTCTGGGCGGGCGAGTAGAAACGGCAAAGAGGAAAGTTGCAGGAATGTGTATGAATGAAACTGAAGGTCATCGATACCTGTGAGTGGCACGGATTTGAAATCCGTTACGGAGAATCAAGGGATCTCGACTACGGAATACAATTCCGTTCCACATTTAT
>CAZOUP010000174.1:0-8343 GCA_964583035.1 uncultured Akkermansia sp. | reverse complement strand
CATTAATACCACCACCAACGTCACCCTGTTTTAACGATTTGAGGGACATCCCCTTCCCATTCGGGTGGCGCGATAACTGCTCCTCTCGAGTTTGCCACGTTGAGAAATCGACATAATTTCCGTAAGTGGACTGTTTGAAATACAAGCGATGTTAATTGACTCCATAGCAGCTCGAAGCTCGAAGCTCGAAGCTCGAAGCTCGAAGCTCGAAGCTCGAAGCTCGACGGCTCGACGGCTGAAGATTCTATTATGGCTGTTTCTCTCTGCTAGTCCCGTCGCGAGTTTCGCAGATTCTTCACTCGTCCGTCTCGATCTTCTTGCGGCGCTCGACGCGCCCCTTGCCGGTATCGATACAGCGGAAATCGTCTTTCGCGATTCCGAGGACGCTGCGAAGAAGACTTCATCCAAAGGAACTGTCATCCTTTGCCCCGGCCAGAACGGAGATGGAGCGCGACTCCTCACTGATGGGAAATGGTTGGAATGGGGAGACAAGCACGATCTCTCTGTCGTTGCCTTGCGGTTGATGTCCGATAGTGACCTCCTCCTCGGCGGAGCGGGCTACTATGAATCCAACTCCCTACTGAACACGCTCATTCTCCACGGCCTCGAAAGCCTTGGCTACCCTCGTGAGCCACTTTACCTCTACGGCTTCTCCGGAGGGGCGAGATTCATCTCTGCATTTCTCAGCGAAGAGTCAGGCAGGGTAGGCGGGTTCTGCGCTCAGGCTGCTCAAGTTTGGCCAAAGGGAGAGATTTTCGAAGGAGGCGGTGCGCCTCACGGAATCGTCGCCTGCGGCGAGTTGGACGGGCCGCGCCTCACGCCGACGATGGCCTTTCTCCAACGCGGCCGGGAGGCCGGGAACCCGTGGCTGTGGATCATGCTTCCCCGCGCCGGTCATTCCCGGAGCAATGATCTTGAGCAATTCACCCGTGCCTACTTCGCGTGCCTCGCCTCCGATACTTCTTCGGAAACCCGCATCGACCATTCGCGATTCGAGCTTCTCACGGAAACCGATTCTCCGCCCCTTTCTCTCACCAGTATCCTCCCATGCAAAGACTTGTTCACCTCCTGGTTATCGCTGCACTCCCGTTGATTTTTGGGACGAACGCAGGGGCCCAAAATCGTGCTGTCGCGGCGACCGCTCCGCCGTTGCCGGAAATTGATAGCTATACCCTTCGAACCGGGATCGCGGAACAGCCGGTCATCGAACTCTTCCTCCGACTCCCGCTGAAGAAGGATATCATCGCCGATAAGGTCGGCGTGGCGCTGCCCTCCCTCTTGACGCCACGCAACCAACCTTCGTTGATTCGCGGAGTCGTCGTCTATGCGCCCTTGAATGATGATCCTGCCGCCCTGCGGAAAATGCTCGAAGACGGGAGGCACTCCCTCGTGCGATGGGCCGACGAGCAGCAGATGGCCGTCCTCACTTTCGACACTGCGAAGCATTGGAAAAGCCGGACCTCCACCGGTGAACTCTCCGCGAGGCAGCAAAGTGAGTTTGACCACCGATTTGACCGCATCGCGACCGTCTGGGATCGTGGCGCGCGCGTCATTTGCCGCCGGCACGACCTACCTGACGATGGATTTTTCGCCTACGGGACCTCGCGCGGTTCGCATTACATGCATCGCCTCGTCGTCCGTCATCCGGATCGATTTGCGGCGGTCCATCTCCATGTTCCGAACACTTTTGATGTCGCCGAAAAAGGCGCTGACAATATCTGCTGGCTCATCACGACCGGATTGAACGATCCGGGACGCGACGCGGCGGAAGAATACACTCAGGAGAAGCGGGCGAAAGGATGGCCGATTCTCTTCTGTTCTTTCTTTGGGATGGGGCATGAGTCCGACTCGCGTGTCGATGCGATCCGCCGTGACTTTTTCAATCATCTCCTAAGCGAAAGCGCTCCGCTTCCCGATCCCGCGAGCTCCCTCTCTGCATTGGGGGGAGGCTCGACGCTGGCAGAGACGCTTCGCCGATCCATCGAGTCTCCGAGCTGGGTCGCCGATTCGATGAACGGTCTCGTCTACCCCGCCGCAGAGATGGAAAAAATCCCCGAACTCCAGCGGGTTTTCCTCCCGACCCGCAGCCTCGCCGCTCATTGGGGGCGCATTCTGGAGTGAAAGAATCACGAAGCGCTGAGCCTGAACCATGAAACGCACTCGGACATGATCCTCGATCACCGCATGAAATGGGGATTCGACAATCCCAATGACGCAGCGGCCTTCTGGGTGCTTATGCTCCTTGCCTTGCCTTCGGCGCTCCTCTTGCGCCGATCAGGAAGTACCACATTTGCCCTTTCTGTGATCGGGATGGTTGCGATTCTATTTCTGATTCTTCTAACGGCGTCTCGCGGCGCAATTCTCGCGCTTTTTGTCGCCGGGGCAATTCACGGCGGACATGCCTTACGGAGTCGCATTCAGACAGGGCAGAGGCGAATCCCTAAGCGCACTCTTTCTCTCGCGCTCCTTTCCCTTGTCGTTCTTGGTCTCGTCACCTTCGCCACGCCACTCGGTTCCCGATTTTCCGACGGCTTCAGTGGCTCTGATCCATCGGTCTCGATCCGGGCCGTGATTCTTCGCGACGTTCCGGGAATGATGGTTTCTGCTCCCGGCGGATGGGGCGCCGGTCAAGCCGCGCACGCTTGGCAAAACTGGTTTGAGCAGGTCGGAGGCCGCGAGAACCTGAGTCATCTCCTCAGTTCTCACGCGACCTGGCTTGTGGAATGGCCGTGGCTCGCAAGGATTGCCTACGTCTTCGGATGGGCGCTTCTCTTCGCCTTCGCGCTGCCTTTGGGCTCCTGCCTGTCGGCAGACGCTCTCGCTTTTTTCGTGGCCGCTTTCGTTCTCGCCTTCTGCAATCACGTCTTCCTCAATCCTTTGGTTTTCGCCGTCTTTATCCTTGGCGGAATCGCGCTTCTCGTCCGTCAGTGGGTTTGTTTCCAGAATCGTCCAGCCTCTTTTCGCCGCCTGCCTTCGTCCCTTCGTCCCTTCGTCGGCTGAGCGGAGCGACCATCGCCACCGTCCTCGTCGTCACTTGCCTAGCTCTCACCGGCCGTGCCGCTGCTTCTACTCTTCCGGTTCGTTTCCAAAGCGGATCGATCCTCGTCGGAGATCCGACCCGACCCGGTATTCTCGTTCCCTGGGTCGATCCTGAGGTCTTCGGTCAAAAATTTGGGCACGCCGCGAGAGCGTTCCTCACCGATCAATCCCAGATCGGTGCTCTTGTCATCTCGTCCTCAGATGATCGCCGGATGCCGACCACGTATCAGCTCGCAATCGATTCGATTCTTGTTGGCGGGGAACCCCGAGGCCGGAAGGACTTCGATAAAGTCTTCTCATCGCTCGTGACCGGCTTCCCTGGGGCAAAGGGAAAACCACTCATCTGGCTGAACCCGCCGGATCTACCTGAGGAGGAACTCACTAAGCTCCTCGCCGCTCTTTCCATGGTTGAACCGGCCCTTATCAGCATCGGGTGGGGTGAATGGAGAAATGACGCCCGACCCACGCGCTGGCGAGCCGCGATCGCTTCTTCATCTCTTCCTGTCGAATTTTCCGTCCTTCGCGGGACTTCACTCTATCTCGAAAATCCTTTCGCCAAAGCTGCCACGATTAGCAACGCGAGCGCCGCGACTCTTTCTCTTGAACTTAATACTCAACCAACACACCCATGAAACCTAAGCTCACACTCAGTGCCCTCATTCTTTCCATCGCTCTCGCGATCAGTGCGACATCGCTCTTCGCGACTGATGATTGCCCGCCATTCGACCCTCCGACCTCTGAACCGACCGAGGGTGCAGAAGATACCTCGGCTCTTCCTCTTCCGATACGACCCGCACCGAAGCTGAAAACAGTGGACGGCGAGCACTGACCTTATTCGGGAACCACTCCCCAAAGCGGCGTCAAGCCGCCGCACTCCACATTCTGACCTTCCACTTTTCCACATTTTTACCGCGCCTCGGGCGCATCAAACACATGACCGCGCTTCGATCCCTCCTCCTTCCGCTCGCCCTGTTCACGCTCATCCCGTGCTCAGCTGCGCCCGTCTCCCTCACGCCGCCCGATACCGTCCTTGGCTGGGCCGGGCGCGACGGGGAACTCGTTTACAACATCACCCTTCGCGAGGCTGACTTCGGAGATTCGGTCAGGGTTCCGGTTCGCTTTACCTTCCGCTCGAACGACAACTCCGTTTCCTCGGCGGGCTGGGATGGTTGGTTTTCGGGTGCTATTGAGGCGCGGGCGATTCGCGAAGAGGGAGCGAAATGGACCGTCAATTTGCTCTGTAACAAAACGATGTATTTCGTCCCTGTGACTGCGGCAGCAGGGGACCCGCCGGCTGAAGGCGAAGCCTTCACGAGCGCGGACGGCGAGTGGTCCGCGATTTACACCGACGACGACGAAGTTTTCCGCATGAGCCGATGGGACGGCTGGGAGCTGGAGTTTCGCGAAGGCCGTATCGACCATTGCATTACCGACAGTGGCAAGCGCCTCGATTGGAACTACGGCCAGAGCGATCGCCTCACCTCTGTTTCGACACCTGGTCTCGGCGCGATCATCACCGTGGCTTGGAACGGCAGCGCCGTCTCGGGTATCACCATCAACGGCAGCACTTACGGGATTCAGTCAGCGACAGGAGAACTCAGTGGCATCACCTACCCCGACGGAACTGATTGGGGATTCGCCTACGATTCTGATCCTATCCCCGGCGTCGGCGGTCGGGTTGTAGCCAATGGTGACGAGCCACTCAATGCCTAGGGACTCGGCGATGGTACGCGAACCCTCACGGTGACGGATCGAAACGACGTCTTGCGGGACTTCACCTGGTATGATCCGACCGGTTTTCTCTTCACCGATTCGCAATATCACTACTGGTTTGAGCGCAGCGACGCCGACACCGACGTCCGCCCCGACATGACCATGGCCTGGTATGAGACGCCACCAACTGCCGCGCCCTTCGCAACCTCGAACGGGAACACGACCACTCCCGCCGCCCTTCCTGACGACGAAGGCGGAGTTCCCCCGAAAACCACCACCCTCATCACCAGTGGCGGTAACAGTCTCCGCACTGCGACCGCCTTCAATGGTCTCGTTCGCAAAAGCTATCTCTTTAAAGCCGCCGGAAAGCTCAATGGAAAAGTGCAGCGCATCGAGGAAGTTTGGGAAGGAAAAACCGTCGAAACCTTCCGTGCCGCCTATGATGCCAATACTGGGAGACTCCTGCGCGCCTTCGATGCCGACGGGAATGTCACCGAGTACGAATACGTGACCCGCGACGAAGTGTCACCTTTTGCGCCCGAAGAGAAAGTCACCGTGACCGATCCGCTCGGAAATAGCACGGAGATTGAAAAAGACATTCAGGGAAATGTCACCAAAGTCACCGATCCCTCGGGCGTGGTCATTGAGTTGACTTACGACGCCCGCAACCGCGTTACCGAAATTCGCAACACCACCAACGATCTCGTCGGCACCCTCACTTACAACGAGCGCGACGACATCATCGCCGCGACCGACGGAACCGGCGCGACCTGGGAGTTTACCTTCCAGGACTTTCACGGGCGCAGCCTCCTCACTGAAGCGGAATCACCCACCGGCCTGACCTACACTCGCACCTACGATGCCGCCGGACGTCTTGTCTCCTCGGACGACCCGGGCGGCAATGGCGACACCTACGCGTGGAACGCGGAGAACCTGATCGAAAGCGTAACCGATGCGCTGGGCGATGCCACCGATTTTGCCTACGATGCCGAGGCCAACCTCGTCACGACGACCTATGCCGATGCGACGACTGCAAGCGCGACCTACGATAGGCGCGGCATCGTCGAGACGGAAACTGATCCCAATGGTCATAGCCTCGCCTACGAGATTGGGCCCGACGGATGGCTCGCGAAACTCATCGATGAACGGGGAAAAGAAACGACCTGGGATCCGCACGGCAACAACGGGACCGACGAAAAAACCTACGCCAACGGCACGAAGGACGAATACACTTACGATGATCGAGGGTTCCTCACTGGCTTCAAGCACCGCAGCGGCACTGCCGAGATCGACCTCGCCTATGATGAAGCCGGTCATCTCACCCAACGAGCCTGGGGCCACGATGGGACCTTTGGTGTCGCGACCTACGACCGCGACGAGGCGGGGCGACTCATCGCGTCTGAAGCCAGCGCCAGCACCTGGCCCACCGGCCTAAGCCTCGCGCAAAGCTACACCTACGACGCAAACGGTCAGCTCGCGAGCGCGTCGCAGAATGGGCGAACCATCGCGGTGGCCCGAGACGCCGCCGGACGCATCACGAAACTCACCTACCCCGGCGGCATGGAGATTGATTACGAGTTCGACGCCGACGGGAAAATCGCCGCGATCAAGAAAGATGGAGCCACTCTCGCGGCCTACACCTACGATGCGGCAGGTCGTCGTGCGACACGTGCTCTCGCCAATGGCGTCACCACGACCTACGGCTACGATGCCGCCAGTCAGCTCCTCGACATCCATGTCACGGATAATTCGAACAACACCCTGACGCGGCACAGCTACGCCTACAACAACGTCGGCGAACGAACGACCCGGACCGAGATCCTGCCTGGTTTCGGCACTTCGCAGGAGACTTTCGGCTATGACAATGCCGGGCAACTCATCACGGCGGCGTATCAGCAGCCGCAACCAGGCGCGGGCGTCGGTGGAGGGAATCTGAGTGCGGCCAGCTACACCTTCGATCCCGCCGGGAACCGGACCCAGATCACGCGGGATGCCGCTCCGCTGGCCTATGCGGTGAACGATGTCAATCAATACACGCAGGTCGGCGGGGATGCCCAGATTTACAACAGCCGGGGTGATCTCGTTTCGCACAACGGCTGGGCGTTGACGTACAATGCAGACGGCAACCTTGTCACAGCGGTGGATGGCGGGGTCTCACCGACCGTGCTCCACTATTTGTATGACGGAGGCGGTCGGCGGGTTGGGCGGTCGGAGAGCGATGGCGGCGGCGGGTGGGATACAGAGTGGTTTTTGCAACTTGGCGTGCAAGTGGTTGAGGCGCGAAATCCTGTCACTGGGGCGACATCTTATTTCGTCTACGAGCCAGGTCTCGATCAGCCGCTCTGCAGGGTGGATGGGGCGACTGGTAACCTTGCCCACTTCTTCCATCAGGACGCCCTTGGCAGTGTTACGGCCCTCACCGACACCAGCGGCGCTGTAGCGGAAAGCTACCGCTACACGGAGTGGGGCAAGCCGAGTGTGTATGATGGCAGCGGTGTCTTGCAAACGGCGGGGACGCCCGCGCAGAGCACGTTTTTATTCACGGGGCGGGAGTATGAGACCGCGACTGGTCTTGCGCATCACCGGAACCGGACGTATTCTCCGGTATTGGGGCGGTGGGCCTCGCCGGATCCGCTTGAAATTGTGACTGGGGACGTTCCAGAGTTGCTGGCTGAAGGTCCAAACCTTTACAGTTATGTCGGGAATAGTCCGGTAATCTATGTTGACAACCATGGCCTTCAAACTGGACGAAACGGCGGAGCAAACCGAAGGGGTGGAAAGCAGCGGGTCACGACAACAGACGGAGGCACTCGTGCTGACGGAAAGGCGGCATCCGAGGTGAGAAACCGGCACTCAGGAGATCAAAAAACCCCGAAGGCTCCTCCAAAAGCACCACCAGCGACTCCATTACAGCCCGGAATTGGTAGTGAATTTGAGAGAAATAATCCAGGAACCACCGGTCAAGGCGCACCGGGGACGTCCGGGGGCCAAGATGTAAAGGGGGATTGGAAGTCGCGGTTTAAGGGGAATCCCTTTAGAGGAAAGGTGTTCACCCCACTTGACCCATTTTACTTATATGATCTATTTAAAAACTCAGGCGGCAATGACTACTACCCTGGACCCTATTTTCCGTATTGCTCTTAGAATTAGCTTATGAAACTCTTTTCAATAAGATCTCTCTTCTCTCATCCAACTCGCCGTGAAGACCTCGATTCAATGCTTTATGAAGAAAGAGTCACTCTCTGGTTTTCTGAAAACCTTAATGAGGCAGTAAAGAAGGCAGAAGCCGAAGCACTTGTGTATGGGAATGAGGCGGGAGCGTTGTGGCACGGAGTAATGGATTCTTTTCAACTTTTTGATGAGGATGTGAAAGACGGGATTGAAGTTTGGTTCGAGATGAGAGACAGCCGCTTCAACGCAGATCAATATCGGGATACTTTTATTATGACCAATCGAGATCGAGTAAAGTAGTTAATAGAAATTTAGGGGTCAGAAGCATCAGATAATTAAAGGTTTAGAGATTTAGGGGTCAGGTATGAATGGCACGGACTTAAGGCCTGTTTTCGAGGGAAATGGGCATGAAAAACCCGG
>CAZOUP010000173.1:0-8344 GCA_964583035.1 uncultured Akkermansia sp. | reverse complement strand
CTTCCTAAAGGAATCGAATTGGTCGCAGCGGCGGGATACACGAACGAAGACTACACTCTCTTCGTGCCCGTCCCGACCCGGCTTGATGACATCTGGAATTATTCGGTTTCGCTGGAAAAGGAACTCTGGGTCGAGGGATTGAAGGGAGTGATCCGCTACAGTCGCACCAGCGCTGGTTCCAATCAGCAGTTCTTCAATTATGAGCGCGAAATTTACGGAGTTTCGCTGCAGTACGAATTCTGAGATTCGGGCGAGCGGTGATTTATTTCCATTCAGGTGACCTCAACACCGAAGTGCCTAGCCAGCCGAGTCTTCGCGCAAGGGATCGGCATTTTTTGCAACCCTGGACTCGCATTGCTTCCAGATCACGATCCTATCTTTTATAGCCGCGGCTAAGACTGCGCGTCGAGAGCGCAACCTCTTGCTTACCCGTCCGCCCGCCTCTCTAAACGAGAGGGCTGGGGGCGGCTGAAAAATTAATCGTCAGTCGTGCCTCCACCGGAGTTGCCGAGTTCAGCGTGCTCCGGAGGGAGGGCCGCTTTGAAGCGGCTTTTGTCGATCGCTTTCATGTAGGCTTCGAGTCCGGAGACCTGGCCCTCGAGCATCTTCGACCAAATCGAGTCATCCATGAATTGCATGCCGTATTCTCTACCGCCGGTAATGATGTCGAACAGTTTCTGGGTCGATCCTTCCCGAATCACGGAACTCACCGCCGGGGTCGAAACGAGAATTTCGTTCACTGCAGTTCGGCCGCCGTCTTCAGTTTTGAGGAGAAGCTGGGCGACGACGCCACGGAGGGAGCCGGCGAGCATGGTTCGCACCTGCGCTTGTTGGTCGGACGGGAAAACGTCGACGAGTCGGTCAACGGTCTTCCGGGCGTTGTTCGTGTGGAGCGTTCCGAAAACGAGCAATCCGGTTTCCGCCGCCGTCAGGGCGAGTGAAATCGTTTCGAGGTCACGCATCTCTCCCACGAGAACGATGTCGGCATCTTCACGAAGTGAAGCGCGGAGGCCGTCGGCGAAGGACGGAGAATGGACCGGCACCTCGCGCTGACTGATCGTCGATTTCTTGTTGTTGTGAACGAACTCGATCGGCTCCTCAATCGTGATGATATGGCGGGAGTAGGTCCGGTTAATGTAATCGATGAGGGCCGCGAGGGTCGTGGATTTTCCGGAACCGGTCGGACCGGTCACGAGGACGAGCCCGCTGCGCATGTCGCCGAAGCGCTCGATGCTGTCGGGCACCTTGAGGTCCTGGAGGGTCTTGATCTTCGTCGGGATGAGACGGAAAACGGCACCGAGTCCATTCTTCTGTTTGAAGTAGTTGCAACGAAAGCGGGACTCTTTGTCCATCTCGTAGGCAAAGTCGAGATCGCCGGTTTCGAGGAAGCGTTCGAAAGCTTTCTCGTCACAGATTTCTGCGAGCATCGCCCGGATCGTGGCATGCTCAAGAATGCCCTCGGAGATGGGTTGAATCGTGCCCTGCGCCCGCAGCTTCGGAGGTTGGCCTTCGCTGAGGTGAAGGTCAGATCCGCCGGTCGTGACGAGGTGCTGAAAATATTGGTCAATGACAGCCATGGTAAAATAGTGGGGTTGGTCGGGGGTTACGCTCCGAGGGCGGCTTTCATGCTGGTAGGGTCAATGGCGCGCCCGATGGCTTCCTCCCTTGAGATTTTCTCTTCGCTATGGAGTTTGATGAGGGCATCATCCATCATGATCATGCCGATCTTCTTACCGGTTTGCATGACGCCGGGCAGCATGAAGGTTTTTCCTTCACGAATGAGCGCGGAGACGGCCGGAGTGTTCACGAGGAGTTCGAGGGCGAGCTCGCGTCCGGTGCCTTCGGTGTTGGGAACCAGTTGCTGCGAAACGATGCCGCGAAGCGATTCACCGACCATGATCCGGATCTGTTCCCGCTGCTCGGTCGGGAAGACGTCGAGAACACGGTCGAGGGTTCGGGCGGCACTCCCGGTGTGGAGCGTCGCGAGCACGAGGTGACCCGTTTCCGCCGCGGTGATCGCGAGCGAGATCGTCTCGAGGTCCCGCATTTCACCAACCATGATGATATCCGGATCTTCGCGAAGGGCGGCTCGCAGCGCATGGGAGAAACTCTCAGTGTGCGTGTGGACTTCGCGCTGGTTCACATGGCATTCTTTTGAATCGATGACGTACTCGATCGGATCTTCGAGGGTGATGATATGGTCGGTGCGCTGGCGGTTGATTTCATCGACCAGTGCCGCAAGGGTCGTCGACTTACCGGAACCGACGGCCCCGGTCACGAGGATGAGTCCGTTGTGATATTCGAGGAGAGGTTTGATCGCATCGGGCAGACCGAGCTCGTCCATGGTCCGGAGCGAGGTGTCGATGACACGGAAAACCATTTCCCATCCGAGGCGGGTTTTCACGACGGAAGCACGGAAACGACCGAATCCGGGGTCGTAGGCGAAGTCGACGTCTCCCTTTTCTTCGAGGCGTCGCATTTCCTGCTCGGGCAAAAAGTTGCGGGCCAGCGTTTCGCTTTGCTCGGGGGAAATCATGTCCGCGTTTTCCCAGATCGGCTGGAGAAGGCCGAAACGGCGCCACTTCGGCTGAGTGGCCGGGGCGAGGTGGACATCGGAAACATTATATTCCTGAGCGAGACGAAGGTATTCGTCGACGTGACTGAGGATGGCGATCGTATCTGACATAGTGGAATCTGATTCGGGAAGGGGGCTTTTTACGCTGCCCCGGAACTTCCGTGAATGTGAGGAGTATTTGTATAAGAAGAGTGACAGGCAAGTCAAAAAAGGGCTTTTCAACAGGATGTTTCAACTGTTGATCCACTTTGATCAGGGGAGGCAATTTTTCTTGCAGTGACGGCGGGAAACGGTGAACGCTTGGGAGTGAAAAAATTTAGCGGACTTTTTATATTTTTGGTCGTCTTCGCCCTTTCGGGCGTGGTCATTCATCAGGTGCTCTACAACAGACCGGGAATCTTCGTCTGGTCTTTGCAGGAGAATCCCGAAACCGGTTCGAAGATGATTGCCCGAACGACGATGATCGCGGCGAGCGCTGCCGACGAATCAGAACCGGGAGACGAGGGCGGCGAAGTCGCGGCGGGTGAAGAAACCCTCGAATCTGCCCCTGCTCCCGAGGCAATCCCTGCCGAAGAGGCCGGTTCCGATGAGATTTCTTTGTTTAACGGCAAAGACCTCGGCGACTGGGAATCGACTCAGTATGGCGGTGAGGGAGATGTTTTTGTGAATGAAGAGGGCAATCTCGAGTTTGGTTTCGGCGCGGTCATCACCGGCGTCCATTGGACCGGCGAAGTGCCGAAGCTGAGTCATTACGAGATCACCCTGGAGGCGATGAAGCTCGATGGATACGATTTCTTCTGTGCGCTCACTTTCCCGGTGAAGGAAAGCCACGCCACTTATGTCCTCGGAGGATGGGGTGGTGGCGTCGTCGGGATTTCCAGCGTCGATGACCTTAATGCCTCGGAGAATGAGACGATGAACATTGAAGGATTCGAGAATGACCGGTGGTATCAGATCAAAGTTCGCGTCACCGATGAGCGATTGGAAGCCTGGCTCGACGATGATCAGATGGTCAATCTCGCGCTGAAAGACAAAAAAATCAGCCTCCTTCCGGGTGACATTGAACTCTCGGTTCCGATCGGATTGGCCAGTTTTCAGACACGGTCACAATTTAGAAACATTGTCTGGCGCAATCTCTCCGAAGCTGAGTAAACTAAGCGCTCGTCTGCCTTCCGTCATGGAAATTATAAAATTGTCAAAAATTAAAATTATGGAGTGCTTAATTATCAACTTTTTGAACGAATCGCTTGACCCTGTGTCAAGATGCTGTCTGGATATTTAAAAATTGTGGCCCGCTTCCCGCTTTAACCTCAATTTTTTATGACCCTCAACTCAAGTTTTACCACCTAGATGAACCTGCGCGACCAACTAAAAGAAATCCTTCCTGACATTCTGCCAAGAAACCCCGCCCAGGCGATTAAGGGGACCGAGCTGATCGAGATGGTGAAGCATCGGCTCAAGCAGGATTATTCGGACGCGACTTTGCGTTATCACTTTTCGATCATGTCCTGTGATCCTTCCTCGCCGATTGCCAAGGTCGAGCAGGGGCAGGGATATTATTTGCGAACTTCGACGATTCACAGCGTCAACAGCGCGCGGAATCTTTTCCACCAGAACTACGGCGGAAGCTCCGACGAGAGCGCGATGGGTTCGGTGGACGTCGATGTGGCCCTTGCCCGCGCCGAAAAATTTCGGGCCGTGGTGCAGCGCTACCTTGAGTCTGTCCAGCAGTTCCCGTTTACCTTTAACGAGTCCTTCTCAGACGATGCCGGAGCGAATCGCTGGCGTGTCCCTGACATGGCCGTGGTCGACTGGGTCGCTTCGACGGAAGTGGACGATCAGGTAATTCTTGAGCAGCAGAAGCTCGAAGTGCATCGCCGCCTTGGTCAGGCTCCGTTCCGTGTCTCGAGCGTGAAGCTCCGCCTTGAGCTGAGCCATGCGTCGCATCTCGAAGATCTTTACCAGTGTCTCGCGACTTCGGAGTGGGCGAATTCCGGTGAACTCCTCATTGCGGCGCCGATCAATGATGCGCGCCTTCTTGAGGAAGTGCGACGCTTTGCTTCCCGTTATGGAGTGGGAGTGATCAGTTTCGGGCTCGACGCTGACATTCTTGACGACATGCCTGAGCCGGCGGCGATCGAGAATCTCTCTCCTTCGGAATTTGATTCGATTCAAGGTCTTCTCCAGATCCGCCGTTACGCGACTCCGCAGACTCAGCCCGGCTTCGATTGGAATCATATTTCCGCTTCATCGGTTGAGAATACAGACTTCGCCCGTTTTGAAAAATGGATCGCCCGCTGTGTCACCGAAGAGCGGACGATGACTTCCCGCGAGTTCGAAGACCTCGAGCGCAAGCCTGCGGCCGCCGTGTCTCAGGAATACGTGGCCTGATTTTTACCTCCCCTTGGTTTTACAGGAGATCTAAAGAGAGGCGTCCCGCGAAAGCGAGACGCCTCTTTTCTTTGGGGCGATCGACTGATTTTAGTGGGCGGTGGCGTCGAAAGGTGACAGTTCCAATGCCTCGCAGAAAAAAGGATGCTTGCGCGTTAGCTTTCATTGATATCAAAGCTCCCTTCTGCCGTGAACTCGGCATTTCAGGTTTTCGCAAGAAAATCATGCGTGATGTGATGGTCACACCAGGTAGGCTGCTCATTGAGACATGCCTTTAGCATCCGCGTGAACTTCTTGATCGGACGCAAGCCTCCGACTTTGGTTCGGAACATCACCGGATCATGACAGCGCAACGGGGCTGCGTTTTTAGCCATCCCCGCGACATAGAAAGGTTCGTTGTTCTCATATCAGGAGAAGGTCGTCTCGCAAGCAAAGTCACTGTTGGTGCGCAGGATTGCCCGCTTCAGTCAAGCGTTCGCGGATTGCCGGGGCGATCTTTTCAAGGACTTCCGCATTGTTCTTACAGGGGCAGCGGTAGTCGGTGAAGCAGTTCGCGAGCTGGTCGATGGGCCGTGGCATCGCCGCCCAAATCTGACCTCAGCCCGGAGTCACCACCTTCTTCGCGAGATCTTCGCCGAGGAGATCCATCACTGTGACGATCCCTTTCAGATAATTGTCCGAGTCGACAATGAGGCATTTGTAGCGGCCCATCCGCACCATGCCCTCGAGTGATTCCTTCACCGTGGCAGTGTCGATGCAAATCGGCAGGCTCATGCTTTCAATCGCACTGAGCTGGGCATTTTCATCCACATCGCCGCGCTTGATGAAGTCGAAGAAATCCTCCCGACTCATGACGCCGGATAGTTTTCCCTCTTCATCAACGAGCGGATAAATACTGAAGCGGCGCTCGCGGAACAGGGAGAGTGCCTCCTGGAGCGTTTGATCCCCGCGCAGCGTTGCAATGTCAGCCCTCATCACCTCGGTGACACAGGCTTCCAGCGTCGTCGGGTGAAGCTTGTCGACGATGGCCTCGATTTCGCCTTCGGCGGAAACCTGCGCACTGGTCTTCGCGAGGACGCGACGGAACCGGCGACTGCTCTGGATAAAGGGAAGAACCGCTTCACCACTCAGCGAAACCAACTCAGTCCGCCCCTGCGCGACCGCGTCGTAGAGGTAGCCGCCGCCGTGCACGAGCGCCCGCTCGCCGAAAAAGTCGCCCTCTTCGATCGTCCTTGCGATGGCACCTTCTTCATCCTTGAGGACGATTTGGCCGCTTTGCACGACGTAAAGCGAGAACGCCGGTTCGCCCCGGCTGAAGAGGATGTCGTCCGGTTCGAGATGGACCTGCTGATAAAGTTTCGTGTAGCGCGGGTTGAGGAGGTTGATGTCGCGGGGAAAGAAAACATCGAGCGTCCAGTCGATCACGACACGGAGTTTCCGGTCGATTCCGGGGAGCTTCGAGAGATAGATCGTGCGCCACATGAACCAGGCGATGAATCCTGAAAACTGAAATCCCATGATGTTCGCCACCGCCGTCTGGTGACCGATCGAAGCGAGCTCCCCCAGACCTTTGAAGAGAAACGGTTTGAGCTTTTCGTTCCGAATCTTACGCCCGATGTTTTGCGCGAGACAGGCCCCCTGACGCATCGCAAACTGCGCGGTTTGGGGACAACTCTCGCCCCCACCATCGGCAAGCGGGACCGCCGCGCAGTCGCCGGCCGACCAGACGTTTTCGTGGCCTTCGACGCGGAGGTATTCGTCCGTCATGATTCGATAGCGCTCATGGGGCAATCCCTGATGATCACACAGTTGCCGAATGACCTGGTTAGGCGCGGTACCCACGGTGGAGATCACGGTGGAGGTTTCGATCACCCCCCCGGATTGGAGATAGACTTTGGTCGCCGTCACCGCCCTGACTCGTTCGTTGAGGCACAGCTCAAGCCCCCGCTCTTTCAGCTTTCGTCCTGCGTAATCGCCGAGGGAATCAGTCAGGGTCTGGAGAATGCGTTCCCGACTGTGGACGAGGATCACTTTAATTTCGTCTTTAGGGACATTGGTGTAAAATTTCACCGTTTCGAGAAGCAAGTCGAGCATTTCCCCGGCAGTCTCCACTCCGGAATAGCCGCCTCCCACGACGACGAAGGTGAGAAGGCGTCTCCGCACTTCCTCCCGGTATTCAGCATTCGCTTCTTCGATTCGTTTGATGATTGTCGCACGGAGGATCATCGCATCACCCACATTCTGCATCACGAGCGCGTGCTCCGGCATTCCGGGGACGCGGCTGAGATCAATCTCCGCCCCGAGCGAGAGAATGATGTGCTCGTATTCAAGGATCACCCCGGCCGAGAAGTTACCCGTGTTCACGTGGACTTCCTTCGCTTTCAAATTGACCGAGACCACGCTGCCCCGGTAAACACGAAGTCCCCGGCAAAGTTGCCGGATCGGGTTCACGACGTGCCGTGGTTGGATCGATGCCCCGGCCACTTCTGCGAGCATCGGCTGGAAAACCATGTAGTTCTGTTCGGAAACAATCGCGGCCTGACGAGGATCGATCTCTGCCTTCTTCAGAATTTTACCGATTTTTTGACCGCAGTAAACCCCGGCAAATCCACCTCCGAGAATCGCGATTTTGAGTTTGATCCGATGAGGCTCGGGTCCTTTTCTGGCGGTGACACTTTCGACTGACATAGCTGTCCTACGTGAAAGCTAGTCCCGTACCGACTGCAAGCTGCAAATCCTTCACCGTGCGGAGAAAGGGACCAAAAGGTCAGTTGATCACAAAAACATCGCCGACATACCAGGCGATCATCCCGAGTGCGAGGATCACTTTCCCGATGAGGCCGGCAATGCCGCCCACGACCGTGCCGATCGTCGAATTCGAGGCGTCGCGGACCTGCTTTTTCGCGAAGGCGAGTTCGAAGACAAAGACCCCGACGATAGGCCCGATGATCAGCCCGGGGAGAGAAAAGAAAATCCCGACAATCGCCCCGACAATTGCCCCGATGATGCCCCATTTACTCGACCCGAACCATTTTGCCCCGATCGCCCCGCTGAACCAGTCGAGGATGAGCGAGAGAACGTAGAGCACCGTGATAAAAACAAGCCCCTGCCAGGCAAGCCCCGACGCCTCCATTCCCATCGTGAAATAGTGAAGGACACAGCCCGCAAAAATCAGCGTCGTCCCCGGGAGGATCGGGAGAAAAGTCCCGAAGAAACCGATCACCAGAAGCGCGATGATGATCGTCCATTTAAAGGTCGTCATCGCCCCGTCCGAGGAAAAAATATCAAAGATGCCGGCGAGTGTCTGCATAGGAAGTTTGATCACTATCGCCGTGCTTTTCGCCCTTGGCTACCGGCGAAATGCGTCGGAGTGAGGAG
>CAZOUP010000172.1:0-8365 GCA_964583035.1 uncultured Akkermansia sp. | reverse complement strand
CCACGGTTTCACGCTCATGCCGCTTTTCGCTGTCGCCATTTTTCTCAGTGCTTTTCTGCTTTTTCAGGTTCAGCCGCTCATCGCCCGCTACATCCTACCCTGGTATGGCGGGAGCCCGGCGGTCTGGACGACTTGCCTGCTCTTTTTCCAGGTCGGTTTGCTGGGCGGCTACGCCTACGCGCACGGGCTCGTGAGTTTTCTGCGACACCGCCCGAAATGGCAGGTCGGGATTCACTTTGGACTCCTCGCGCTTTCTTTTTTGATCCTTCCGATCACTCCCGATGAAACCCTGAAACCGACGGGGCACGAGGACAGTCCGGTTCTCGGCATTATTCGACTCCTCGCGAGCACGGTCGGGTTCCCCTACCTTCTCCTCTCTGCATCGGGGCCACTTTTACAGCACTGGTTCAGTGATGCCTTTCCGGGACGATCGCCCTATCGTCTCTACGCGATTTCAAATGTCGGATCGATCCTCGGACTTCTCACCTACCCTTTCCTTTTCGAACCGCTTCTCGCAACGACGGCACAGACTCAAATCTGGTCATTCGCCTTTCTCTTTTACGCTGCGGCAGCGGTGGCCTGCGGTCTCAGCTTTCTCAAACGCGTTCCCGCCAATCTCAGGTCCGACGAGGCGGGCGTCACTCTACCCACCCCGCCGAGATGGCTTGACCGCATTCTCTGGGTCGCCTTTGCCGCTTGCGGCTCGATGCTGCTTCTCTCGCTCACCAACCAAATGTGTCAGGACGTCGCCGTCGTTCCCTTTCTCTGGGTCCTGCCGCTCTCGCTCTATCTTCTCACTTTCGTGATCAGCTTTGATCATGATCGGTGGTATCGACGGAGCCTTTGGTTTCCGCTCGCGATTGCCGGAGTTGGTGCGGTGGTTTACCTCATCAATCAGCAGTTTGCGGCGGAGGAGATGCTCCTCGTCTGGCAGCTTCTAATTTTCCTCGGGGCGATCTTCTGCGGCTGTCTTGTCTGTCATGGCGAAATGGTGAGAATCAAACCGGCGACTCGATACCTCACCGGTTTCTATCTCGCCATTTCGCTGGGCGGGGCGCTCGGTGGGCTGTTTGTCAGTGTGATCTCCCCGCTCATTTTTGATGGTTACTGGGAGCTGCACGTTTCTCTGTTGTTCCTTGCCTTGCTCGGAACTTTCACCCTCGTGAGAGCCTTCCGGAGCCACCGTTCGAAAATACCGCTCATCGCCACCGGGATCACCGCAGTTGCCCTCATCAGCCTGCTTTCCAACGGACTCTGGAAACACGTTGCTGAATGTCGTGAGGGAAGCCTCGCCTCGATGCGGGGGTTCTACGGCGTGCTGCGAGTTTATGAAGAAAACGCCCTAACCGAAGACTATTACCGGGCGCTTTACCACGGTCGGATCAGTCATGGCCGTCAATACATGGAGGATCCCTGGACCGACCTCGCGACGACCTATTACAACGAAGAAAGTGGGATCGGCGCCGCTTTCGCGATCCACCCGAAGCACAACGTGGAAACAGCCTCACCAATGCACATCGGGGTCGTTGGTCTGGGGGTCGGCACCGTTGCGACCTACGCCCGCCCCGGAGACCGGGTTAGATTTTACGAAATCAATCCGCAGGTCGAAACGATGGCGCGTGATCACTTCACCTACCTCGCTGATTGTCGCGGCGAAGAAACGGTGATCCTCGGAGATGCCCGCATTTCGCTCGATGACGAGCTGCAAAACGGCGGATCGCTCGGATTCGACCTCCTCGTCGTCGATGCCTTTTCGGGCGACTCGATTCCGCTCCATCTCCTCACCGAGGAGGCCTTTGCGCTCTATTTCCAACACATGAATCCCGATGGAATCCTCGCCGTTCACATCAGCAATCTGCATCTCGACCTGAGTGATCCGGTGAGAAATCTCGCGGCGGCTTTTGATCATCATGCCTACCGCGTCGAGTTCGCGCCGGACATCGACAACTATCATTCACACTACTCCGACTGGGTTCTCATTTCGAAGAAGCCGGATCTCACCGCGACGCTTGAAGCGAAGGGATTCTTCGGCGAGTGGGCGACGGATGAACCGAAAAAGATTTTCTGGCGCGATGATTACTGCAATCTCCTCCAGGTCGTGATGTGGGAGTGAGTGCTTACGTTTTCACGCGCTTTCCCAAACGTAGGATGGGTTGCCTAACCCGTCTCGCACAGGCAGTGAAAAGACGGGTTAGGCAACCCGTCCTGCGTCGTGATGGGAAGCAACAACCTACTTCGTCTCGTAAGGCCAATGCGTTTTCGTCCAGAGTCCGCCATCGACGTAGATCGTCTGTCCGGTGACAAAGCTCGACGCCTCGGCGGCCAAATGCACGACCATGTTCGCAATGTCGGCGGGATACCCGATCCGGTTCATCGGCGTCAGCGGTGACCAGGTCCCGGCGTAGTCGTCTGATTCCTCCTTCGTCCGCTCAATTTCGATCGCTCCGGGGGCGACACAATTCACGCGGATGCCATACTGCCCGAGCTCACAGGCACTGACGCGGGTGAGCTGCTCCAGCCCGCCTTTCGACGCGCAGTAGTCCACGAGATTCAGAAACGGCTGCTTGTTCGCACCGGACCCGATATTCATGATCGATCCACCACGGCCCTGATCTCTCATGATCCGCCCGCCGGCCTGAGTGCAGAGGAAACTCCCTTTCAGATTCGTCCGGATCGTCTTGTCCCAATCCGCTTCATCCAGCTCCAGGAGCGGAGCGAACGTCTGGCGCCCGGCATTGTTGACGAGACAATCAAGCCCGCCGAACTCCGCGACGACTGCAGAAAACATGGCCTCGACATGCATTTTGTCGCCGACATCTCCCGAGACAGTGAAGCAACGCCTCCCCTTCGCTTCGATGACCGACTTGGTCTCCTCGGCTCCGGCTTCGTCAGAATAATAATTCACCGCCACATCCCAGCCTGCCTCGGCGAGTCCGTAGGCGATGCCCCGACCGACCCCTTTACTGGCCCCTGTTACAAACGCGATTTTTGTGTCCATGCTCTCAAATTTTCTCTCGAAAACTGATCCCCACCCCCGATGAAGTCAAAGCGAATCCCGTCTCAAAAATGGCGTATCGCCGTTTGCATTCCGAGCGTTTTACAGGGAAAGCTTCTTTGCCTTGAAAAAGTTCATCACCATTTTGGCCCTCGCCGCAGCCGTTCTCTCAACGGACCTGCACTGGAGCGTCATGCAAACGGTGACCTGGGCTAAGATGATCCATCAATCGGATTCGTCGGCGAGTCTCACCGAGAAAGTCATCTCGACGATCACCGGTGAAGCTCCCTGCCGATATTGTGAGGCTCTCGCCGGGGAGCAGGGATCGGAGCGAAACGAAATCCTCTCTCTCCTTGGAAAAGGCCCCCTCCTCGCGCCTCTCGACGGTTCGGTTTTTCGACTCTCCCACACAGGGTTGACCCTTTTCGAGCTGGCTGCTCTGATCAGTCCGGACCTCCGGATTTTCCCGACGGGGATTGATCATCCTCCCCGCGCCTGAGTCACCTTCGACTCATTCCGCACGAAGTTCCGACCCCTTGCCCGCTTTCTCGAAGCGTTGCGCAAGGCAACCACCGCGCACGGTCAGCGCACTTCCTAACCTTTTACATTTTTGTATTCATGAAAAAATCATTCCTACTTTCCGTTCTTTTTACCGCCCTAATTTCCTCTGCGACTGGAGGCGACTTTGACGCCGCCAAAGCGATCAGCGTCGACGAGTATGACACCCTCGAAACCTTCGACCACAAGCGCGTCGATTCCCACGCTCCCATTGGCGTGATGGGTGATCACCTGCACCACAAAGGCGAGATGATGCTCTCCTATCGCTACATGGCGATGGACATGCGGCCGAATTTCGTCGGCAGCGACGAGGTCACGCCTCAGTCTCAACTCAGCCGTCCCGGCCGCGGACCGTTTCAAATCATGCCACTCAACATGCAAACCGAGATGCACATGATCGGGATGATGGTGGCCCCTTCCGATGAAGTGACGCTCGCGTTCATGCTCCCGATCATCAATCACACGATGGATCACCTCACCGCGATGGGGACTCAGTTTACGACCGCGACGAACGGGATCGGTGACTTCAAGTTCGGCGGACTCGTGAAGCTCTATGAGCAGGAGAATGTCAGAGGTCACCTCAATCTCATGATGAGCGCCCCGACCGGATCGATCGAGGAAACTGGATTCGTCGCCCCCGCAGGACGCGTCATCCGCCTTCCCTACCCGATGCAACTGGGATCAGGGACGTGGGACTTTCGTCCGGGCGTGACCTTTCTCGGTCAAAACGGGAACTTCTCCTGGGGTAGCCAGTTGCTCGGCACGGTCCGCCTCGGTGAAAACAGCGAGGACTATGCCCTGGGGAATGACATCACCGCGAACATCTGGGGAGCGATCCGCCTCTCCGATTCCGTGAGCACTTCCCTGCGTCTTTCCGGCACAAGCTGGGGAGACATCGATGGCCGTGACGCCATGATCATGGGACCGGTTCCGACGGCCTTCACCAATATTCAGGGCGGCGAGCGGGTCGATCTCTTCTACGGCGTCAACTACCTCTTCCAAAACGGTGCGCTGAAAGGCCACCGACTTGCGGTTGAGGCAGGCAAACCGCTCTACCAGGACCTCGACGGCCCGCGCCTCGGGATGGATTGGATGATGACCGTAGGCTGGCAAAAATCCTGGTAGTCCAGACCCGATCCCCCCGAAACTGAACAGGGTTAGGTCGCCGACTTAACCCTCTTGAGTCTTCAAAAAGACTTGTTTGCGCAGGTCGGTTTTTGTCACACTGGCAGAGTAATTCAGTATACTGACAGACTGGTCGGCGGCTCTGACTTCCGGCCATTGACGGACACCCTCCAAACGTGAAATCCCCCTTCCCTTATCCCCCGTTTTTTTCCGGTTTTTTCCTGATTTCCTTCTGCTTCGGATCAGTGTTACCGAGCTTGATTGCTGCGCCGAAAGCTCCCGTCGATGAGCTTTCCTTTTTCTTCGAAAAGCACTGCTACGAGTGCCACGACGACCTCACGACCAAGGCAGGGCTAGACCTTTACGCTCTCTCAACCGATTTGGGCGACCCTGAGTCCTTCGCCAAATGGGAACGCATTTACGACCGGATTCAAAACGGGGAAATGCCGCCACCGGATAAGCTGCGTCCTACCGATGGAGAAAAACGAATTTTCCGTGAAAACTTGAGTCTTCCCCTGGCTGAAGCGCACGCCGCCAAAAAAGGCACCGTGCTTCGTCGGCTGAACAATCAGGAATACGAAAATACGATCAACGACCTGCTCGGAATTCGTCTCAGCCTCGCGGAAACGCTACCGGAAGACGGCCGCGAGCACGGCTTCGACACCGTCGGCGAAGCGCTCGGAATTTCGTTGATTCAAATGCAGCGTTATCTCGGGGCCGCGAATGAAGCGCTCGATAGCGCGATAGCGAAAACCACCACTGCTCCGGCGCGAGAGACCGTCGTTGCCAACTATGCAGAAACACGTGGTGCCGAAAAATTTCTCGGCGATTCCTGGCTCAAAGCGCCGGACGGAGCCGTCGTCTTTTTCCGCGAGATCGGCTACCCCACCGGGATGCTCCGCGAAGCCGAGGCGAAGAAGTCCGGGTATTATCGGCTGAAGATCACCGGCTACGCCTACCAAAGCGACAAGCCGGTCACTTTTTCCGTGGGTGGAACTTCTTTCGCCCCCGGCAGTAAAAAGCCACGCTGGGGCTATTTTTCACTTCCTCCCGGCAAACCCACTTCCGTGGAGCTGAAGGTCTGGATGGACGAGCGATTCATGGTCGAGATCACTCCCAAGGGGATCTACGACCAGGAAAATCTGATCCGTCAGGCGGGGATCGCCAACTACAAAGGCCCCGGCCTCGCGATTTCCTCCGTCGAGCTGGAGGGACCCCTCGTCGATGAATTTCCGAGCAGAGGGCACCATCTCATCTTCGACGGGATTGATCGTCGGGAAGTCGAGCCCTCGCACCCGGATCACAAGAAGCAATCCTGGTATCAGCCCAAGTTCGAGGTCATCGCTGAAAATCCCACCGCAGCCATCATCCCGGCGCTGACGCGCTTTGCCTCGGCCGCCTTTCGCCGAAAGGTCGATGAAGAGGCCGTCGCCCCCTATCTGATTCTCTTTCAAGGGGAACTCACGAGAGGTTTTTCAATCGAAGATTCATACCGGACCGCTCTCGCCGCGATTCTCTGTTCGCCGGAGTTCCTCTACTTTCGGGAGCCGGAGGGCAAGCTGGATGACAATGCCCTCGCCTCCCGCCTTTCCTACTTTCTGACTCGAACCCTGCCCGACGATGAATTGAAATCCGCCGCCGCTCAGAATCTTCTCACCTCCAGCCCTGACATGCTTCAAAAGCAAGCAGAGCGCCTCATCGCTTCGCCTCACTTTGATCGCTTTATCAAGGACTTCACCGACGGCTGGCTCGATCTCCGCGACATTGAATTCACGACGCCTGATGATCGCCTTTTCCCGGAGTTCGATATGTATCTCCAGGATTCCATGGTCGAAGAGACGCGCGCCTTTTTCCACGAACTGATTCGTTCAAACCTCAGCACCGCCCACCTCGCGAAGTCCGATTTCTCGATGCTGAACTGGCGCCTTGCTGAGCACTACGGCATTGAAGGGGTGAGTTCCCCCACCTTGGAAAGAGTCTCGATTCCCGCCGGATCGCCGCGGGGCGGACTCCTCTCGCAGGCGAGCATCCTCAAAGTGTCCGCGAATGGAACCAACACCTCGCCGGTTCTTCGCGGAGTCTGGATTAACGAACGAATCCTCGGCAAGCACCCCGCTCCCCCGCCGCCCGGAATCCCCGGCGTCGAGCCGGACATTCGCGGGGCGAACACGATCCGTGAGCTGCTTGAAAAGCATCGCGACTCGGAGAGCTGTCAGGCCTGCCATGAAATGATCGATCCGCCCGGCTTCGCGCTCGAGAGTTTTAATCCCGTCGGTGGCTGGAGGGAAACCTTCCGCAGCCTCGGCGAGGGGGAAAAACCCGCCGAGAAGATGGTGGGCGGAAAACAGATCCGCTGGAAATACGGCCAGCCCGTCGATGCGAGTGGAATTCTTCAGGACGGTCGCCCTTTCGGCGGATTCGAAGAATATCGGACCCTAATTGCCGAAGACGAAAACCAGCTCGCGAAGGCACTCATCACTAATTTCCTCACCTTCAGCACGGGACGGAAGATGGGCTTTTCCGACCGTCCTGAAATCAACCGCCTCGTCCGGGTCTCGGCGGAGAAAGGGCATGGCATCCGTGATCTTATTTTCCTCACCCTCGAAAGCGAAATTTTCCACCAAAAGTAAACTTCGATGAACACTCCCTACCTTGCGACCGGACGCGCCCTGAGCCGGCGACATTTTCTAAAAGGCACTGGAAGCGCTGTTCTCAGTCTGCCGGTTCTCGAAGCGATGTCCCCCGCGTTTCTCCGGGGCCAGTCTTCGACTCCGCCAAAACGGATCGTCGCGATGTGCGCGACTCTGGGATTTCACGGCCCACAACTGTTCCCGACGACTCCGGGACGCGACTACGAACTGACGCCCTATCTCTCGCGGCTTAAGAATCATCGGGACGACTTCACCGTTTTCTCCGGCCTCTCGCACCCGGACCAACAGGGCAACAACGGACACGCCTCTGAAATGACCTGGCTGACCTCGGCACGCCGCCCTGGTCTCGCCGGTTTCAAAAACTCGATTTCGATCGACCAGCTCATCGCGGAACAAGTCGGGATGGAGACGCGATATCCCTATCTCGCCCTTTCGACCAGTGGTCGATCCATGTCGTGGACTGCCAACGGCGTCGCGATTCCCGGCGAGACCTCCCCGGCGAAACTCTTCAAAGCGCTTTTTATCGATGGCACCGAAGCTGACGTGGAAAAAGAGATGACGGAATTTAAACGAGGTCGCAGCATTCTCGACACCGTGCTTGGCGAAGCCAAAAAGCTGGAACGCGAAGTCGGAAATCGCGACCGTGAGAAGCTCGACGAGTATCTCACCTCGGTTCGCAAGCTTGAGGTGAGACTGCAGGAATCGGAAAACTGGGTTCAACAGCCGAAACCTAAAGTAAATTCAGGGCTTCCAAAAGACATCACCGACAAAGCTGATGCGATCGGGAAACAGCGCCTCATGAACGACATGATCGTTCTCGCCCTGCAGACCGATTCAACGCGGACGGTGACCTTTCAGCTTGCGGGAATGAACTCTGTTCCTGCGATTGAAGGCGTCAGTCAGGACTGGCACAACCTTTCCCACCACGGCAAAGACCCTGAAAAAATCGAAGAACTGTCTCTCATCGAGGAGGCGCAGTTTACGGTCTTTGATGAGTTCCTCACGGCCATGAAATCCATTCAGGAAAACGACGGCA
>CAZOUP010000171.1:0-8424 GCA_964583035.1 uncultured Akkermansia sp. | reverse complement strand
GCGTCAGAACCGACGAGGTAGTCAGGCCCATCTCCGCCGTCGAATTTCTGGATCAGGCTGTCAGCCGCGTCAGAACCGACGAGGTAGTCAGGCCCATCTCCGCCGTCGAATTTCTGGATCAGGCTGTCAGCCGCGTCAGAACCGACGAGGTAGTCAGGCCCATCTCCGCCGTCGAATTTCTGGATCAAGCTGTCAGCCGCGTCAGAACCGACGAGGGCACCGATCTCCCAGTCGAAAAGGAAGGCGTGCACATCAGGAGAGCCTTTTTGGAAGTCTCCGGCCAGAGAGACGATTACCGTTCCATCCGACAAATTTTTTGTCGTGATGCGAAAACCGGGCTCGTGGAGTTTTTCCTTGCCGGGCTCTGCTAGTCCGAAAATACCTCCGGAAAATTGAGCCTGTGCGGAAGAGGGACAGGCCAGACATCCGATCGAGACGAGCGAGGTAATAGAGAGCAGGGTGGATAGTGATTTAAAACAGGGTTTCATTGTATTTTTTGGGTGAACTTTTTCATCGGGTTCACCAGGTATTGAGCAATCGGGAGAAAAAGGTAACGGACTCACTGCATTTTTTTCGATCCTTGATCCCGAATCGCACTGCGACGAAGCTATTTGCCAATGAGCGACGAGAAAACACAGGGGCAGGCATTTCCAAAAACGCCCTGGACTGTGTTGTTTCAGGCCCGGGCGGAGAACACGCTGGGCGCAAATGCCCTGGCGGACCTTTGCCAGATGTATTGGTATCCTGTTTACGCTTACATCCGCCGGCGGGGAGAATCGGCACATGATGCTGAGGATTTGACCCAGGAGTTTTTCTCCCGATTTCTGGAGCGGGGTGATTTTGGCACGGTGGATCAGGCCAAGGGCAAGCTGCGATCTTTCCTCGCGACAGCGGTGAGTCATTTCCTTTCTCAATCGTGGCGATCGGAACAGGCGCAGAAACGGGGAGGGGGCCAGACGGTGCTGTCGATTGACGCCGAACTGGCTGAGCGACGCTATGGAAATGAACCGGTTGATTTGATGACGCCCGAAAAGTTGTTCGAGCGTCGCTGGGCTCTCACAATTCTCGATCATGCTCTGGATGAGCTGAGGGTCGAGTACGTGCGGCAGGACAAGGGGGATGTTTTTGATGAACTGTCAGGCTTTCTGACCGGTCGGAGCGGGGCTCAAAATTATGGAGAAGCGGCCGTGGCGATAGGAATGAGTGAAGGCGCCGTCAAAATGGCGGCCCACCGGCTCAGGAAACGATTCAAAGATTTGTTGTGTCGACATATTTCCGCGACGGTGGAATCTCCTGAGGAAGTCGATGCGGAGATTCAATGGATGATGGCGGCTTTTCGAGAGTAGAGAAGAGCCTATGAACGCCTGTCCCGATTGTGGATTCGATATTCCGGAAGACGCTCCGTTGGGCCTCTGCCCTGCGTGCCTGATAGGATCAGCGGACGAAGATGCTTTCGAAACGCCAGCCGATTCCGATGAAAGGATGATCGGCGACTATCGAATCATCCGTCAGGTCGGCGAAGGAGGGTTTGCCGTTGTTTACGAAGCCGAGCAGATCGAACCGGTTCGGCGTCGGGTCGCGCTGAAGGTGCTCAAGCCGGGGGCAAGTTCGCCGCAGGTGCTTGCCCGATTCGATGCGGAGCGGCAGGCCCTGGCGCTGATGGATCACCCGAATATTGCCTCCATCTATGACGCTGGCGAGACGCCGGATGGCAACCCCTATTTTGCGATGGAGTTCGTGGATGGGGGAGCGATCACGGAGTTCTCGGCCCGGCGGGGCCTTCCTCTGGAGAAACGACTTGAGATCCTTCGCCGCATTTGCGAGGCAGTGCAGCATGCTCATCTCAAGGGGGTCCTGCACCGGGATATCAAACCGTCCAATACCCTGGTCTCTGAAGTGGACGGACGCCCTTTACCTAAGGTGATCGATTTTGGTATCGCGAGGGCCCTCGATGTTTCGCTCACCAAACAGGTACTCTTCACTGAGTTCCATCAGATCGTCGGGACGCCGAGTTACATGAGTCCTGAGCAGGCGGCATTGGACAACTCGCCGCTCGACGGGCGCAGCGATATCTACAGTCTCGGTATGCTCATCTATGAAACTCTGACAGGAGTTCAGCCTTTTTCAGATGGACAGGAAGAGAATAACTCGATCCCGGAATTGTTGCGACGAGTCTGCGAGGAAGAGCCTCCGCCTCTTTCTCATTATGTCCCGGAGCTGCGGGGGGATATTCAATGGGTCGTCAGCAAGGCAATCGCGAAGAAGCCCGAAGACCGATACGATAGCGCGGGTTCGCTGGCGCGTGAGCTGGAGCGGGTCCTCGAGAATCGTCCGGTCCAGGCTGCGGCGCCCTCGAACTGGTATCGATTTCGTAAATTTGTCCGGAGACATCGCGTTCCTGTGACCGCGGGAGCGCTCGCGGTGCTGGCTTTGATCGCCGGCATCAGCGTCGCAACGATACAATACCTGCACGCCACCCGTTTGAGCGGAGATTTGCAGATCCGCGAGGTTGAGCTTCGGCATGAGTTCCGGAACTCTGACTTTAAGATGGGCTTGCAGCTCGCGGCGAGAAGAAGACCGGGAGATGCGATTGCTCATTTTTGCCGGGCCTTGCGGACGGACCCCGATCATCATGCTTCGGCGTCCTGTTTGCTTGCCCTGCTCGCGAATCAGAAATTTACCAAAGCGGTCTACCCGGCAATTGAGTATCCCGATGCCGTCCGGAATTGTCGAAATCCGGTCGTATTCAATGAGAGCCAAAGCATCATCAGCCTTGTCGACGAGCCGGAGAGAATCGTGAAATGGGCACCCGAGACGGGTGCTTTCGAAAGCGTATCAACCGGGTTTGATGAGCCGGTTCGCTTTCTGATTCCTCTCGGATTCGCGTCCCGTTTTGCCGTCTCTGCGGGAAAAGCCGTGGAGATTCGATCGGCGGAGAATCCCGGAGAAATGATCTTCCGATTTGATTTCGACGCTCCGGTTACATGTCTCGTTTCTTCCTCAGGTGTGCTGGGATCCGGGCGTGAGGATGGAAACGTGACGCTGTGGGATGTGAAGACCGGGGAAGTCTCAAAGTCGCGCGAACTGTCCCGTGCAGCGATCACGGCTCTAGGCCTGAGCCAGGAAGGCGGGCTCGTGGGGTATGGCACGTCGGAGGGAGAAGTTGGCACCTGGGAGGTGGCCCCGGATAGGCAAGTCAGCAATTCTGATACCCACAGCGGAAGGATTACTGCCCTGGCATTACCGGAAAGCGGTTCCCACCTCGTGACGGGAGATGAGAAAGGAGTGGTCTATCTCTGGCGTGGCCGAAACTTGGTGCAAGTGGCAGGGCCTATCTACCATGGAGATGCGGTGAGGGTTCTGAGGATCAACTCTGCTTACCGCAGGCTCATGAGTGGCTCCGACGACGGCTATGCCCGTTCCTGGAACATGCTCGACGGGTCTTTGGTTCCTCCGGCTCAATTTCACCGCAGCCCGGTCACCTTTGGATTGCTGACATCGAGCGCAAGGGAGTTCATTAGCGGAGGCAATGGAGGAACGTTGCGCATCTGGAGCGCTATCGACGGCTCCGGCGAAGCTTTCCCCGGGGGAGCTCAGACGAGTGCCGTAGCGGTGAACTCGAACCGTCGGCGTTTGGTCACTTTTTCAGATCGACGACGGCGGGTCAGTCTTTACGAAATTGATCGCGAGCCGAGCTGGCCCCGTCGACTCAATCCGGGTGACGGTATTGACCACACGGAAACGTTTGGGGATATCTGCCCAGAGCAGCTGATGGATGATCCTGGCCGCGTGCCTGTCCAGGTAACATCAAATTTTTCCCTCTTCAGCGGAGTCGGCGAGAGTGATGGGCATTTCATGCGAACGCTCCAGCCCATCGCATCATGGGCTCTGCGCCCGGATGGCCGGCAAGTCGCTGCTTTGACCGATGGTGGAAAATTTCAGATCTGGGATCCGCGATCCGGCGAGGAACTGACCCCGCCGCTTCGTTTGACCGAAGCCGAGATAGTAGGAGTTCGGTTTCCTGATGAAGATGGTCAGTTGGAGGTTTTGCTGAGTGATGGAGAGCTCGCTCGCTTTGAGATCCCTCCTCCCGAGCCGGTCCTTCCGCCCTGGTTTCTTGAATTCGCCGAGCAGATGGGCGGCAAGCGACTGAGCGAAGGGGGAGCGATTCGCAATCTTGATGAAACTTCTCTTCAGGCTGTTGCCGGAAGTATCCCTGAATTGGGATCTGATCCGGGGCAGTCAGACCAAGTAGCCTGGAGCTACGTCCACTGGCTCCTTTCGGAACGCGCTGAGCGAACTCCGGGCCCCAGTCAGGATATCGTGGTCGGTGACTATGTGGAGCTATTGTTAGAGACGGGAGACCCTATATTCGTTCGCGAAGCACTCCGCCTCGATCCCGGAAATCAGCGTGGCACTGACTTCCTCAAAAAGAGCGGCAGTTTGCGACCCCTGCGCCAATGAATAAAGATGGGTGGTGAGAGGACAAGTTGTCGGAGTTTAGCTACGCCCCATCAAAACCTGGCTCAATTTTGCAAGAACATTACTTGTCGCCCGACTGCCGCATGGCCCCGGATCTACCGTCGCGTGAGATATTGGAAGAGCCGCTGCCGGAATCAAAACGAGTTCCTCCCTGCCGCTTCGCGCCTTCTTCAGAAAGTTCAACCTCTCCTGCTTCCACCAGCTTAGCCACCGCGGGGCGTTCGGCTGCTTTCTGAGTGATCTGTCCAGACTTCCCCGGGCCGAGGAAGAGTTTCTTTCCGGCGGGAAGAGGAACACTGAGAGGCTTTTTGGTTTTGTTGGTTATTTCCATGGGGTGGGAGTTCTCCGGAAGATAGCATAGGAGGGGCGGTCGGTGGGGATTTGTGGCTTTAAATGAGTGTCATTCTCAACTGACCCGAATGGCAGGTTCAGAAAATCGGATCATGATAGCCACTCTAAAGACGACCTTCAGTTTGCCAAGCCCTTCAAGCGCAGCCAATCCGTTCCCTGATCCTCTTGGTTTCAATGACCGAGTCTGGCCGGTCACGTGTGCCATCGCCAGGCCCGCTATTCCGGCCTCCAGCAGAGAAGTCACGGCGTCCCTGTGATCGGCTCGTCAGCTCCACATCGCTTCAAGTCAGGGGGGGAACTTAGATTTTACATCGTTTGCGAAACTGAATGAGCCGAATACGATTCCCGGAATTCGTATGAGTTTGTTCCATTCGAAGAGTACTCTGACGTGAAGCTTCAATACCCAAATCAAACGTCGAATGGCTAATTTTATCATCAAGACTGTTGTTCGCACGCTGCTGTCGAAGACGTCGCGTGAGAAGGCGGAACAGCGTACCCGTGAGATTTTGGAGGGCTACCTCAAGTTGGCGGAAGGCATGAGTGTGGAGGAGGCAGGCAAGTCAGTGAGGGTGCCGCCGATGCGAGGGGTTGATGAGGACATGAGGGAATGGTCGTTCTTCATGATCCTGGAGCACAATGCGATCGTGAATGACATTATCTCCGCGGCGGTCCAGCGGCTTGCTCGGGGCGAGCCTCCTGAGTCAGGGCCAAAGGTTGATCCTAAAAGAGACGTCATGCCATCCCACGAGCTGGGTGAAGAGCAGATCGAACGATTCCGTTTGTCAGTCGAGAATCATCTTGCGAGCGTCACCAAGCTCGGAGCCCTTCGAGGAACCAGCACTTCACAGCATCCAATTTTCGGAGCCTTTGATGCGCAGCGGTGGAACAACATGTTCTGGTTCCACTTGAAGCTTCACTACGATCAGGCGGTCTATGTTTGCCGGGAAGCTGCCGAAGACCGATCCCGAGCGGAGTGAACTTGCCAATTTGATCACGTGACGGCGAGGATAGATGACAGTCGTTATCTGTGAATCCATGGACAATGAGGCATTGGTCCAACCCTAAAATCGAGCCTTAGCCAATTGGGTAAACGGGGGATGATCCTGGCCGGGCAGTTTCAATTGATTCTGAGGGGTTCATACCAAATGTCGTCGACAATCCGAAATACAAAGCGGATCTCAAGCGGCTTTCATCGCAACTTACCGTTCAGTTAGAGAAAGCCGACGACCCTCTCCATGTCTCCGGGCTGCAGTTCGATTTTGACGTCGTGCCCTACCCCGGAGGTGGCCCCAAACGCCTCAATTCGCGAAGAAGGAAAAGAAGCACCAGGAGCCTAAGCAAATCAGCAGACTACTCCGATATCCGCGCTTCCAGTTCCTTGACCAGATCAACGTTCTTGAGGCGTCGCGCGCAATTCACAGCCCGTTCCAGCGCGAGTGATTCCTGCCGCGGCGTGACCTTCTCGTCATCGGCCAGGGCCGTATAAATAGAGAGGGCTTCTTCGACTTTCTTCATCCCGAGGAGCTTCTTTGCCTGGCTGCTCGCGATGAGGTAGTCGGTCACGGTGGGGTCCGCTTCGAACTGGTGGGAGCTTCCCTTGTGGAAGTAGGCAAATTTCATGGGGACGTGAAATCCCTTGGCTCCCGTGGGAGCAAAAGCGGAATGTTCGGTCCCGCCGTCTCGCACGCGCTGACGGCAGAGATTGATATGCCAGGGCAGATCGATCGAGGGTTTGGTCCCGATCACCTGATGATAGGGATCGTTTTCATCCGTCGTCACCGGAATCCCGATCTCCACGATCCAGTGATCGTCGGCAATGTGAGTCGCGACCTCCGCCTGAGAGGACCAGCGCTGACGGCTCGCCTTGCCCTCACTCCGATTCATATCGATGATCGCCCCCGCCGGATTCACCGCGATCTGATAATAGCTGTTGCGATCGGTTTCGATGAGGATCTCAACAGCATCCCCATACCAGAGCGCGGGATCTTCATTCTTCTTCGTGGCAATTCGGAGAGGCTCACCCGGATTTTCTTCACATCGAATCGCGAAGTAGAGCATGCCCTTGCGCCACTCCACCATGAAAGTCGTCGGCAGGCTCGGCTCTTCGCCGGTTTCGTTTTCTCTGAACTTGCCCGTAGAAGAGGTGGGGATCTTCTGCCAGGGAAGGTCGTCGAGTCGGCCGTCCACGACAATAGGAGTCACCGGATCCCCACCGACTTTTCGAACGCTCGGCACAGGGCCGCGCTTTTGTGAAAGCACGGTGAGCCGCAATCGCAGTCGCTCGAGAAAAGTATCGATGTAGGCGAGTCTTCGACCGTAGATCGATTCTTGATCCGTCTTCTCTTTCGCGAGTTCAAAAAGCTCCACCGCCCGACCCGCTTTCACGTCATCCTGATCCATCGCCATCCAGTGCTCTTCGCAGTAGGCAAAGAACGCGCCCATCGATTCCGCGGCGGGACCATAGAAGAGCTCCAGGTACTCGTCCAGAAGCACGCCGATATCCTGATCCTTGCCGCCCCAGTACATTCTCGCGGTGAAATACACCATGAAGTGATTCAGCCCGCCGCCCTTCTCACTGAAGTCCATCGACAACCAGATATCTTCTCCCCGGGAGATTCCCTTCGTCGCATTGATCCCTTCGCCCAGCACCGTCGGATTGAAGACGGGCAGGTAAAAATTTCCCGCAGTGAAAGGATAGTTCTCAAAGATCTCAACCGGGTTGTCGGTCTTCTTCGTCCAGGCTTCCCGGATTCGGCGGATGTTTTCCGGATCGGGATCCTTGGGCCGCCGACCACCGACGATGATGACTTGAACATTGGGCTCCAGCTTGTCGATATTGCCGGGCGGTTCGGTGTAGGTGCCGTAAGCGCAGTTCGAAATCATTTTGCCGGGATGGCTTATCACGATCTCTTTGGCGACCCGGTTCACAAAGTCCCAGACATAGTTGGAGAGATGACCGCGTGGACCCAACTCCGGCGACTCCTTGCCCTCGCAAAGCTCACACTGGCAAATCGCGCTGTACCCGTCCGGCGGCATGATCGACACGACATCCATATCGTAGTGATCAAATTGAACCTGAGCAAAGCGAACCGCCTCGGCAAAAAGCCCTTCGTTAGAATAGCAGAGTTGGTTGTTCTTGATGTCAGGCTGGTTGTGACGTTGCCCACCATAGAGCGCAAACCAATCCGGATGATGCTTCATCGTGTGCTCGTTATCGGTCATGTCCCGGAAGCCATGGGCCGCCTGGCGGCCATAGGGCCGACGCATTCCGAGACGATTGCCCCACATCATCACCTCGTGACCACTCGCGCCCCCACCGGGCCGGAACTGAAAATTACGCATCGCAAAATCCGGATGCACCGTTTCGTCGATCTCCGGCAGGGCAATGGAATCCAATGTCGGAAGGATCTCCCCAATTTCTCCCGGCATGTACCAGCGCACCCCGAGGTTCCGAAGGTATCCACAAACGGCATTGAACGACCCGCGTTCATCAAAAGTCCAGATGTTGATATTGCCGTCTTGATCCGTCTTCTGTTCCTCGGGCGTTCCGAAAGCCCCATTCGGACCCGAATAGTGTTTGTAGAGCTGCCC
>CAZOUP010000170.1:0-8839 GCA_964583035.1 uncultured Akkermansia sp. | reverse complement strand
ATGAACGAATCAACCCTGTTTGCTCCCAGTCGTCGCCAAATCCTGCAGTCTGCCTCAAGCGGATTCGGCTACCTCGCCTTTTCCGCGCTCACGAGCATGACAGCAAGGCAGAGTGCTCTCGCCGCCGCCCTCCCAAGTCCCCTCGCCCCGAAGTCGCCGCATTTTACCGGAACCGCGAAGCGAGTCATCTTCATGGCGATGCAGGGTGCTCCCTCCCACGTTGATACCTTCGACTACAAGCCACAGCTGAGCAAAGACACGGGGCAGGATGCCAAAGGCTTCGCCAAGCTCCTCGGCTCGCCATTTGAATTCAAACAGCATGGAGAGAGCGGGCTTCCGATTTCGAGCCTCTTCCCGCATCTCTCCGGTCACGCCGACGACCTCTGCCTCATCAACAGCATGCACACCGACCTGCCGAATCACCCGCAGGCGACCACGCAAATGCACACCGGCAATTTTCAATTTGTCCGACCCTCAATGGGAGCCTGGACCCTCTACGGACTGGGCACCGAAAACGACAGCCTCCCCGGCTTCATCACCCTGAGCCCACCCAACGGCGCGCAGAACTATGGCAGCGCCTTCCTCCCCGCCGTCTACCAGGGAACGCCTATCGGACAGCAGGCGCGCAATCGTTTTGTCGCACCGGAAGATCAAGGTGCCGTCAAAAACATCAGCAATCCGCAACTAAGCAAAAACCTGCAACGGGTTCAACTCGACTTCGTCAAATCCCTCAACGCTGAAAAGCTGGAGCGCGATGAATACCATCCGGATGTCGAAGGCATCATCGAATCTTACGAGCTCGCCTTCCGCATGCAGGATGAACTGCCCGAAGTCATGGATCTCTCCGACGAGCCTGTGTCGATCAAGTCCCTCTACGGACTCAACGACCGCACCACCGGAGCCTTTGCCCAGCAGTGCATCAAAGCCCGACGCCTCGCGGAAGCCGGAGTGCGCTTCATCCAAATCAATCACGGGAACTGGGATCACCACCGGAACCTCAAGGCCGGCCTCGAGCAGAACTGCGCCGAAATCGACCGCCCCATCGCCGGACTTCTCGAAGACTTGAAGCAGCGCGACATGCTCAAAGACACCCTCATCATTTGGGCCGGGGAGTTCGGGCGCACCCCGCATGGTCAAAACGGCAACGGTCGCGATCACAACAACAAAGGCTACACCCTCTGGATGGCCGGCGGCGGCGTCAAAGGAGGCCTCCGCTACGGTGCGACCGACGAACATGGCTACCAGGCCATCGAAAACAAAGTCCACATCCACGATTGGCACGCCACGATCCTTCACACCCTCGGCCTCGACCACACCCACCTCACCTATCAATACGCCGGCCGCGACTTCCGCCTCACCGATGTTCATGGCGAGGTCGTGAGGGGGATTTTGGGGTAGCATGCGGAGAGACCCGCCGGGGTGAACGCCGGCGCAACCATGCCTCGCTATCGCGAATGCAGTTCGGGAGGTCTACGCTTCACTCACACAACGCCGCCCATCAATTAATTCAGCTGTCCTAAGTATCAGCTGGCAGAAACGGAGATTCCTCGCTATAGTCGAATCATGAGATCTCTCACGCGTCGCTCGGCTCTCGCCCTTGGACTGCTCTCTCTCCCCCGTCACCGTCTTCTCTCAGAAGAGCTCGCCGCGAAACGGCGACAACTCCCGCTTTCAACCATCTTCAAAGGGGAAAGTCGCTTCTCCGCCATCGTCAAAAAGGCGACCGCCGAAAACTGGCGCTCGCTTCCGATCGGAGACCGCATCGTCAAATTCGCGCGTGAACTCCATGGTTTGCCTTACGAAAATTTCACCCTCGAAATTGATGACCACGTGGAGTCCCCTTCGGTCAATCTCGATGGGCTCGACTGCTGGACCTTCTTTGAGCAGAGTCTCGGGATGGCGCGGATGGTCGCGATTGAGAAAGATCAGTACACCCCCGAAGACCTCCTCAAGCAGATCGAACTGACTCGCTACCGGGGCGGAGTCTGCGGCGGCAATTATCTGGAGCGGATTCACTACCTCGCGGAGTGGTTTTTTGAAAACGATGCCCGCGGCACCTGTCGTCATCTCACGAATGACTTTCCGGGGGCCGAACGAATCCATGATCGAAAGATTCAGGAAATGACGGTGCTCTGGAAGCATTACCGATACCTCAAAAACAACCCTGAGCTTCGGGAGCCGATGAAGGTGTGGGAGGACTACGTCGCGGCGATGCCGGTCTATCACATTCCCAAATCAAAGGTCGCCGCGATCGAACCGGAGCTGAAGAACGGAGACATCATTGGAATCGCGACGAAGCACGACGGAGGCTTCTGCTCCCATGTCGGGCTGATCGTCCGCACCGACGACGGCGTCGCTCGGTTCATGCACGCTTCGCGGAATTACAAAAAGGTCGTCATCGACAAATCCATCTCCGGTTACCTCAATGATTTCAGCTCGCATGCGGGAGTGATCGTGGGCCGCCCTCTTGAGGTGAGCGAGACGGTCACTGATCAGGAAGTCTACGAAGCCAATCTGAAACGTCTTCTCAGCTGACTCGTCATGAATGAAAGCAACCCTTTGATTGACCCCGAACTGAGCCTTCGCTTGATCAGGATATTCAGCTGGATTCTCATCGTCCTCGGCGGCGGCAAGATGGTTCTCTACGCCGTGGGAGAATGGCTGCCGTCTTTCTATTCACGCGTCAAATCTGATTCAGTCAGGAAATTCCTCACCGGCCCCGGAAACCGCCTCGTCTTCGGACTCGGCGGGTTCGTCACCCTCGTCATCGGCATCATCGGACTCGCTCTCGGCAGCTTCTTCGCTTTCCTCCTCCGCGCCGGCGGCAGCTGAAGCGGCGCGCGCTTCCTCCTCTGCCAGCAGGGCGCCGACTTCCGACTGGACTGCTTCGATCTCGTCGAGTTTCAACCCGGGATCCGCGACGACAACAACATCGCCGGTCAATTCATATCGGTAAAAGAGAAGCTTGCGGGTTTCGGTCTCTTTGATGTCGGTGGGAACGAGCACTTTCTTCCGCTCCAGCATGAGAGCGAGGATGTAGCGGGCGTTTTCAGTCTTCGGATCATCCTCCTCGACGAAGCGCTGCAACATCCCTTCAGCAGAGGTGTCCGCGAGGGCCTTTTTATCGACGACGACAACGGGCGCTTTGTAGGTCGATTTCCAGAAGGAAAAGGGGGCCTGAGAGTCGTCTCCCCTTACCTTTTCCCAAGATTCCACGGCATAGTCGCGGCGGATAAAGGATTCGGATTCCGGATCGGTAGGATCCTCAAAAATGCAGGTGTAGAATTTCTGCCCATCTTCAAAGGCATCGCCCGTGAGTTCGCACTTCGCCTGCGTCGTCCGAATTTTCCAGTCCTGAATGATCGCCATAAAATCAGTGTGCTTGTCGAGCGCTCTCTTAGGCTAATCCGATGAGGGTTTCAACGGCGATCTTTGCCGCGCCTTAATTCGAAACTGGCACCCCTTGCCGCCTCTTGAAGAGGTTCCGGAGCTTGGGGATTTCCCGATTCTGCGCACGGAACCAGAGCATGAAGACACCGATCGCAGCAACGATGATATTTGTCGCCCACGCCGCCATAACCGGATTAAACGTCCCTCGCTGCCCGAGGGCGAGAAAGGTGCCCCGCATCAGATACATCATCGCAAAAATAATGATCGCCCCAGTAACACCCGCCATGGAAGCACGACGCGAGTATTGGATCCCGAGCGGAGTCGCGACGAGAATAAGGGCGAGACACGAAAGCGGCTCGGCAAAGACATACCACCAGTTGGTCCGGAACGGAGCAAGGTTCACTTTATCCATGTCGCTGTTGGCATTCAAATACATGGTCAGGCCGGGTATCCCGAGATACTCCGGGTTCTGCGATGAGCTGAGGACTTTCCACGGGGTCTCGGACCAGTCTTCGATGGGAAGGAGATCGTAGCTCTTAATCCGCGGAATGTGCTCCTCATCATAAGTGTAGACTTTGACGTTGACCAGTTCCCATCGAGCGGGCTCCGCCCCCGCAAGCCAACGGGCGCGCTCCGCTTTCCAAATCGTCTCAGGGTGGCCTTCGGGCGTGAGCTTCCAGACAACCACATCCGCCATTTCGTCGCTCAGGCGAAAAGGAATCCGCCCGACAAACCAGGTCCGACGATCCACTTCGTTGACATGCATCCAGCCGCGTTTTGCCCAGAGATCCTGCGTTATTTCCTCACCTATTTTCTCTGCCTGGATTTTGCGGAGAGCAGTTTCCATGACCGCCTCCTTGTAGCCGACCGACGACGGAGCCCACTCATATTTGAAAGCGAGGCTGATGAGACTCGCATAAATCCCGGCGACGAAAAGCGGGAGGAGGATCCTCAGAACACTTCGCCCCGCCCCGATCATGCTGATGAGCTCATTCGATTTCGAGAGCTTACTCAGCGCTGAGAGACCCGAGAGCAGCACGGCAATCGGCATCACAAACAGAATCACAAAGGGGATCTGCACCACGTAAAACTGCAAAATACCCCCGGCAGTCATCCCGCCAAAAGCAGGCCCGTTATCGGTGATGTCCGCAATCACCCAGATCGCCATGAAGGAGAAGAGACACAATGAAAAAGGCGACAAAAAGCTGTGCACCACATAGCGATCCATGAGACTGAGACGGAAATAGATCATCGCCATACCGGGAACGCTGAGAATGAGTAAGGTCGTCAGGAAGAGTCCTCCGAGATAGGCGGGAATGGACGGATTCTCCCCCGCGAGAGCTTTGCCGGAAATCGCCTCCTGTGTCGCGACGATATCGGTTGGCAACCACGAACAGAGTGCCGCGACCGCTGCGATCCAGAGCGCCGTGACGATAAGCCTCCCCCGCCGCTCGACTTCACCGGTCGTTGATTCCCGAATCCAGAGACTCGTGAGAAAGGCCGCGAGGGCGAAGAAAACCCCCATCCCCTGCCAGACGAGCGGGGCGAATGACGGAATTTCCTGGAGTGCTCCGGGAGTGCCGGCGTCTCTCAACGCGCCGCTCGCTTCTTTGTATTCGCCCAGGGTTCCCTGAAACTGAAGTGCAAGTCCGAAAGCGAGGCCGCCCATGAAGACCTTCATCGCGAGGCCGCTAGTGTCCCCGAGGCTGAGGACGCGATCAGTCGTCTTACGAACCCAGCGGAAGACTCCCTCCCAAAAGCGGAAAACCCAGCTCCTTGTCAGCCAATCAATCATGAAGCATACTATCGGCAGCGTCGAAAACGTATCGTATTTCCGAACATTTCGCCGATCCGAAAGGTGATAAGGTTCGCGTCATCTCGTAAATCGGTCAAGGACCAGCTTTCCCGCCCCCGTTCATGTCCCAAACCTCCACAGAGCGGTCTTCCACCGTCGAAACGCCGGTCGAATATGCCGAGCGCGTTCTTTTCTCGGAATCGCTCGCGGAGAAACTGCGATTTCCCACCGCACTGGACTTTACATCACCGGTCTCCGGAGAGAGCGCTCGTGATCTCTACGGGATCGAACCGGGTCGCCCCGCGCATCTCCGCTTCGCCTCCCCCGACGAGGCACGTCCCGCCATGCCGGGCGCTCCAGCCCTCGTCGATGAATCGAGCCGAGGGGTTCTTCTTCATTTTTTCGCCAACCACGAGCTCCTTGCCGCCGAGTTGATGGCACTCGCGATCCTTCGTTTCCGGAACGCGCCCACCGCGTTTCTGCGAGGACTCGCCAAGACGCTGAAGGAGGAACAACGTCACACCGGCTGGTATTTGAACCGAATGAAACACTGTGGGGTGGAGTTCGGAGAATACCCCGTGAACCGCTTTTTCTGGGATAGCGTCTCGACGATGGAATCCCCCCTCGACTATGTCTCGCGGCTCAGCCTCACCTTTGAGCAGGCGAACCTCGACTACTCGAAGCACTACGCCGGGATCCTCAAAGAAGCGGGCGACTTGCCCAGCGCGAAGATTCTCGAAGAGATCTACAAAGATGAAATCGCTCACGTTGGCTACGGCCTGCGGTGGTTCCGGAAATGGAAAGCGGAATCAGATTCTGATTGGGAAGCCCTCGAAAAACGTCTCGTCTTTCCCCTTTCCCCGATCCGGGCGAAGGGAAATCAGATCCCTTTCAACATTGAAGGCCGTCGCGCCGCCGGATTTGGCGATGACTACATCGACCGGCTCAGTCTCTATGAGAGATCCCGCGGTCGCACTCCGAACGTCTACTATTTTAATCCTGAGGCGGAGAACCGGGCGGCGGCGGCTCCGGCAGTCTATCACCCGCCGAAAAAAATCCAGGCAGTGAGCGATGATCTGGAATCGTTGGTCCTCTTTCTCGCGAAGCGGGACGACCTCGTCCTCATGCGCAGGGCGCCCTCAGCGGCGCATCGGCTCAAGCTCATTGAAGCCGGCTTTCATCTCCCCGAAATCGAATCACTGGGAGGAGATGGAAAATTGACTCCCCGGAGCATTCTCCATGAAAGGAAAATCCATCGCTTCCTGCCCTGGTCGAAAGCGCCCAATCTCACCACAGAATTTCCCTCTCTCGCCGCAAATGAATCGAATGGAACGAACCACTGGAAATGGAACGAGAGAGACCGCGCTCTGTTTTCAAAGAGCGCCCAGGCGAAGGCGCTTCCGGAGTGGTTCGGAACCAGCCTTCCCGTGAAGACTCGTGACGACCTTGTTGCGGCAATCGACTCCCTGCGATCGGCCGGGATTCATGAGCTCATTCTCAAGCACGCCTTCGCCACTGCCGGAAGCGGAATGAGACGGCTCAAGATTCCGGATCTCGAAGACTTGCTCGCGCGCGGTTTTTCGGAAGCTCCGGCCAAAGGCGGCGGGATTCTTCTCGAGCCCTGCCACGACCGCGTCTTCGATTTCTCGGTTCAGTTCGAGTTCGAAAATGGCCACGCCAGGCGCGTCTCCACCGTCCAGCAAATCATCGCCCCATCGGGAAGCTATCGGGGAACCCTCGCGATGCCGAAATTCTGCCAGGGACTGGAACCGGACATCGCGCGCTTCCTCATGACGGAAGCGCTTCCCCACTACGATGCCGACTCCGCCTTTGTGAATGACCTCGAAGCATGGGCGGCGCCATCCAACTTCTCCGGTGCTCTCGGAATCGACTCCTATCTCTATCGGACTGAGAGCGGTGAGCTCTGCCATCGCGTCGCCTGCGAAATCAATCCGCGCTTCACGATGGGCCGTGTCGCTCACGAACTGCGGAAACAGATTGCACCCGGACACGGGCTCATCCTTAGAATGGTGAAGGCTGCTGACCTCGGCCAGGTGAAGCCGGTTCTTGAACAGCGCAAAGGGAAGCTCTCCGGCGGCTCCATAATCCTAACTGAACCACACGAGAGATCTCATTTTGCCGCGCTCATTCAAATCGCAAAACAGCGCAGTGAGTTCCAGTTTTCCTGAATTTTCTCCATGAGACTTCCTTGCGCAATCCTCTTTCTGATCACGTTGCTTAGCTCTGCTCCCGCCGATGAAGGACTCAGTAAGTTGATCGTGAACCGGGTCAGAGAAGCTTCCGTCGAAGTTCTCATCCAGGGGCAACTTCGTGGAGGCGGGGCCTTTGTGAAAGACTCCCGGAGTCGACTTTTTGTGCTCACGGCAGCACACCTCTTTCACACGCCGCGCGACACCGCCATCATCGCAACCCACGATGGACGGACCTACTTTGCCTCGCTCAGCGCCTACGATCTCGGGCATGATCTTGCGCTCCTTGAAGTTGATCCGGTCGAGGCTGCGCAGTATGGCAGTCTGAAACTGGCGGCATCAATTCCGAATGAGACCACTCCGATCTTCAATTTCGGCCCCGCTTTGCGACGGCGCACCCTCGTGATCCCCGGCCACGTCGCCGATGCACGCATCAGCTACACCGACTTCACTTCTTCAAAAGGCTACCTCGCTCACTATTTCGTGAGCGGGATTAATCCGGTCATGACTTCCGGTGGAATCTGGGTAAATCGAAGTGGCGAGATCGTCGGAATCCAACACGGACGACTTCTCGCCGAAAAAGGTTCCTCAGGCTTGAGCATGGTCTCGAGTCCGCAGGCCGCCACTGCGCTCATCGAATCCAACACCATTGCGCGCACTCCCGGCCTCGGCGGTTACATTTGGGAAATCTGGACCGCCGACCGCGCCCTTCTCGATGAACTGCCCCGCAACGCGGAGGGTCTCTTCGTGAATCCGGTCTTTGAGAACGGCCCCCTCGCCCGCGCCGGCATCAAGCAGTTCGATGTCATCGTGAGCTGCGATGGAATCCCGGTGCGGAGACGCCACGAACTTCTCGCAATTCTTCGCTCCAAACCGGCAGGCTCAAGCTTCACCTTCGAAGTCGTCTCACCCGGATCGCAAGGGAGACGACCCGTTGCTTTTCTGAGTGAACCGCTTGAGCAAAACTGGAAGTAATCACCGCTTCAGTTTTCGCCGCGCAGGTAATTCTCAATCTCGTATTGCGCCCGAACAACCGGATCACCCTTTTTATGGGGGCGATACTTGTTCGTGAGTTCGCGGTCGAGGATGCGTGCTTTGTTGTTGTCCCGCCACTGAATCTCAAAGTATTCCTGCAACTGCCCGCTTAGTTTCCCGTCGAGAATCGGAAAAATCGACTCAACGCGTGTGTCAAAATTCCGGGGCAGAAAATCGGCCGATGAGAGAAACACTTTCGGGCTGCCTCCGTTTTCGAAGATCAGCATGCGACTGTGCTCCAGATAACGATCCACAATGCTCATCGCCTCGATCTCGTCGTCGTCTTTCATGACGAGTGAAAACATGCTGCGAACAATAAGCCTGACCGGAACCCCGGCGTCAGCGGCACGACGAATCAGCTTGTTGGTCTCAACATCTGAGAAGTTGTTCACCTTGATCGAAATACCGG
>CAZOUP010000169.1:0-8967 GCA_964583035.1 uncultured Akkermansia sp. | reverse complement strand
GCACGTGCCCATTCGAGGGCTTTCTCGAAGCTGCAATTGCCGAGAAAATGGTTCAATCGCGGCGAGAGATCAGGCGAGTGTTTTTCATGAAATTCGCTAATTTGCCCGGACACCTCCTGAAGCTGAGCCATTTGCTTTGCGGGGTCCGACTCGCGAAGCTCGGCATCGCCAATCACGACAAGACGGCGCTCAAGCATCGCGATGAGTTCACCCATTTCCTCTTTCGAAATTTTATCTGCTGCCATACCTGACTCAACAGGGTTAGGTCGATGAGTCAACCCTGTTGGTCAACGTTCGGTGAGCGCGTTAAAACGCATCCGGTGAAATGGTTTCAGGAGATATTGAAGGACCGTGCGGCGACCGGTGAGGACATCGACTTCGACGACCATTCCCGGAATGATGGGGAGAACCTCACCGTCTTTCATGAGGCGGCCTTCCGGGTTTCTCACTTTGATCATGTAATAATGCTGCTTGTCGAGTTCATCAATAATTGTGTCCGCGCTAATGTTCTCCACCGTTCCTTTGAGTCCCCCATAGATCGAGAAATCGTAGGCGGAAAATTTCAAAGTAGCCTCCTGCCCCGGGCTGAGAAACGCGATGTCCTGCGGGCGAACTTTCGCCTCGACGAGCAGAGTGCCGTTCGTAGGAACGATATCAGCAATGGCTTCGCCAGGCTGAACGACCCCACCGATGGTGTTCATGAGCAATTTATTCACGGTTCCGGAAACCGGTGAGCGGACGAGGGTTCGGCGAACGCGGTCCTGCCTCCCCTGGAGCACTTCTGAAAGTTCCTCGAATTGAGCTTTTATTTCATTGTATTGCTCCATTGCCTCCTGCTGGCGGCTCCCAACGAGTTCGTTCAGCTTTCCTTCCAGCTCATTCACATCTCGCTCCAGTCGAAGTTGTTCTACTCTTGATACAATTCCTTTTTGTACTAACGGAATCGTCATCGTGAGCTCATCAGACGCCAGTCGTAAACTTCGTTGTACTATCGATGACTGAGATGTCATCTCTTCTTCCCTTTTGCGAAAAAGTGCCTGTTCCCGTGCTACTAGATCAGGACGATCACCCTGTAATTCCTCAGGAAATTCGATTCCCAATTTTCCATTCGCCTCGGCGGCAAGGCGGAAAAGAGACGCTTCCAGAGCCTGACTCTTTGCCAGGTTTTCACGGTAACTTGAGGCACTCAAGGTGTCGTCAATTCTGAGGAGGATGTCATTTTTTTTCACATTCGTTCCCTCACTCACAAGGATTTCTGCCACAATCCCTCCCTCCAGGTTCTGAATGGTTTGAACTGAAGATGAAGGAATGACTTTTCCGACTCCCTTTGTTACTTCATCAATATCTGCCTTGGCAGCCCAGACGACGAACCCGACAATTACACCGATAACGGCGAGGAGAAGAAAATTCGCGCCGACGACTCGATCTCCCTTTACGACGGCTCGCGCGTTGTTCACGTAGTCCAGATCCTCCCTCGAAACAGCAGATCGGGACTGGTATTGATTCTGGGCACCTAAACTCATGTAGAAATTTTTATATACAATCAGGATGGCAATCCGATGCCATCGATCGGCTCCACTGCGTTTTGATCAGGTTGAGAAACACCCCGCCCTGAAAGATTTGTTGAAATAGATTGAGGGGAAACCACTACCTCAGATCGCGGGCCATCTGCGACAACCTTACCGTTTTCGATAACGATGACCCGTTCGACGAGAGAAAGGACTGACCGTCGGTGAGTCGCCACGATCAACGTCCTAAGCGTGTCTCTCTTCAGATATTCATCAAGCTTCGAAAGAAACTGCCTCTCCGTCCCTGTATCCATCGAGCTGGTTGGTTCATCGAAAATTAACAGCTCAGGCTTTTCAATCAGTGCTCTCGCGACAGCCACAGACTGTCTTTGCCCCCCGGAAAGTGATCGCCCGCCTTCCGACACTGGCTGATCGATGCCGCGCGGAAGAGACCTGATGAACCCCGCTAAACCAACGCAGTCCAGTGCTTCCAGCATTTCATCATCGGTGATCCAGGGGCAACCCGCTTTCAGATTAGATCGAAGTGTTCCGTAAAGTAGTGTCGGATCCTGAGGAAGGTAACCTATATGCTGCCGCAACTCGGCGGGATCGAATTGTCTGAGATCGATACCAGAGACACTGATTGCTCCGTCTACCGGCTGCTCAAACTGCATCAGGAGTCTTAACAAAGAGCTCTTTCCAGACCCAATCTTTCCCAGAATAGCAACCCGCTCTCCGGGCTCGATCCGAAGATTGATCGAGTCCAGCACCGGTGCACTCTCAGGATCGTACCCAAACTTCAATTTCTCAACACTGATATCGGGGGTGAATTCGGCAACTGACAGATATCGCGCGCCCCGCTCATCACGCTCGACGGGCATGTCCATAATCTGGTTCAAACCGAGTAGAGAACGACGCGACTGCTGAAGGCGAGTCAGGAGTGATGCCACCATTGCCATCGGCCCCATCGCCCTCCCGGAAAGAATGACGCAGGCGATCATGGCCCCCATGGTCATTTCTTCATTCGTGATGCTGAAGAAGGCAGCAATAATGATGGCTGTTGAAACAAGGTGTTGAATGAGAGACGTCAGATTCATTGCAAGATGCGAGAAGCCACGGGACTTCACTTCCGCCTTTGCCGACACCTGCATGGCATCTTCCATGCGTGCCTGCATTTCAGATTCGGATCGAGTTGCCTTAATCGTCTCAAGTGCCTGAATTCCCTCAACAAAGAGTGCCTGACGTTGATTCGATGAATGGTACGTATCGGCGACGGCACGACTGATTGGCAACTGCATCGCCACCCCAATGACAAAGGCAAGACCGAGACCGACTAACAGGGGGACAGCCACGAAACCACCACCGAGCAGGTAGATGACTCCTACAAAAACGAAAACAAAGGGCAAGTCGGCCAGCGCGGCAACAGTCGCACTCGTGAAAAATTCGCGCAAAGACTCGTATGACCGCGCCTGACTCGCCAGCGCCCCGGAGGAAGTCGGGCGCTCGTTAAATTTCATCCCAAGAATCCGACTGTAGATTTCACTACCCAGAATAAGATCGATACGGTGCCCGGCACGATCAACAAAGAAAGTTCGAAGAGTTTTCAGAGTGAACTCAAACAAATAGGCTACCACCACCCCGATCGCGAGCATGTAGAGCGTGTCGATAGCCTCATTCGGTACAACCCGGTCATAGACATTCATCACAAACAGGGATGACGCAATCGCGAGAATATTGATGAATACTGTGGCGAGGCAAACCCGCGCATAAAAGCTGCGAAAGCGCCACAGGGTTCCCCAGAACCAGTTTTTCTTCAACGTTTTGGCATTGAAATCCGAACGTCGCTCAAACTCGTAGGAAGGTTTAACAAAAATGGCAATCCCAGTGTAGACCGCTTCAAGTTCTTTCCGCGAGACTACCTGCGTCCCTCCCCCGCTACTCAGCACGATCACTTCCGCCTCGTTTTTCGAAGGGAACGAAGTCAGGATGACGGCCTCGTCATTTTCCAGGATCAAAAGGACCGGCAATGTCGCAGTATTGATTCTTCGCAATGATCGGGTCACCAGCTTCGACTGAAAGCCACAACGTTTCGCGGCGTTCGCGAAAAGGTCCGGTGTCAGGCGACCTCCCACGACAGACAGACCCTGAATCACTCCGGCCGTATTAACGGCTCGAGAGTGAAGCTTCCCAAAAAAAACCAGGGCTTCCAGCAATGGATCGTCGACTTGATGCATTATATTGAAATTATCACAATTATTGTTAATATCAATTAGTAATTCAGTCCAGGAGGACTTTTAGCTGTTTTAATGGTCCGATTATCGAGAGATTTCAGGTCGTAGTTCCGCACTAAGCAGAACCGAGTCCCGAAAGCCGGCATCGCACCTCCTCAACAACCGGAGCCCAATCCCGCATCGCCGGCTGACGAAACAGTTCCAACCGTGGATACCACGGCGACGTCGCTCCGTGTTTACCCCAGCGCCAGTCCGACGGCTGATGCAAAAGCACCCAGGCAGACTGGTCCATCGCTCCAATGAGATTAGGGACCGAGGTATCCGCGGTAATCACCAGATCCAATGCTTCTATCGCCGTCGCCGTGGATGCAAAATCAGTTAGATGCGAAGATAAATCGACGGGCCGGATCGACGAATCCAGCAATTCGGCTTCGTTCGCAGGCCCTCCTTTTTGCAAACTGTGAAACCGGCAATGCTCCAGTTCCAAAATGGGTCTCAGTTGCTCCAGCGAAAGCGCTCGATAAGTATTCAGCGAATTAGCCGGTGTTCCTGACCACACCAGCCCTATCTGCAAGGCGTGCCGATCTTTCCGGCGTTCTTTTTCGATTCTGCGGAGAATATTTTTGTCCCGGTCAAACTCGATCCCGGCAGGTTTCGGGATGGTGCTGAGTTCCGTACCGAAGATCCCGGGCAGGCTAAAGAGCTCACACCACTTGTGAGCTTTCCCAACCGCTTGCCCGCGTTCGATGACTTTTACATTCGGCGGCAAATATTTTGTCAGAGAAATCAGAGGAGATTGAAGTTCCAGGGTCACCTGCGAGACGCGATTGGCGACGTCACCGAGATACCGCCAGACCTGGAGGGCGTCCCCCAGGCCCTGATTCCCGAACAAATAAAGAGTTTCTTCACCTGAAAGCGTCTCTCCGTTCCACTGACAGTTCCTTTGTGCCACGATCTCGCTCCTGAAAGCGATCGCCTCAAGTCTCGCTTCATAGTCAGGCCACCCCGCTTTATAATCGCCCAGAGCGAGGTAGGAAAGTCCACGATTCAAACGGCTTGAAGGCCTTCCCGGTTCCAGTTCAAGCGCGCGATCAAAACAGGGAATCGCTTTTTCATCACACCCCAAAGAGCGATAGCAGTTCCCCAAATTATTCCAACCGGACGGGTCATCTCCGCGATGATTCAGGTATTCAGCATAAGCATGACCTGCACGAAGGAATTGGCCACTTGCCTGCCACTCGTAGGCCTGAGCAAACAGTTCATCAATAGAAAGAGTCAGTGTCATCACCGGGGAAGTCCTGAGGACCGAGGATTCGTTGCGGGGTTCAAATAACGGAGACGCTCCATCCGGGGGGCCGCCTCTACCTCGATCAATCTCGCCAGTGTTTGAGGAAGCGGCTTTTCCACATCCACTTCGTCGGCAGTTCCGATAAGACTGCCCGGTGAAAGTTCGAGAAACGCCTCAAGACGCCTCAGGGTCGGTTTTCTCTTTTCCACGGAGAGGTCTTCGTACCGGACAAGTTCAACTGTGTCAGGATAGAATTGATTGGCTTGAGCAGTCTGCCGGATGGATTCCGACCATTCTCTGCCCAGGTTGGCGGCTTCATCCTCTTCGGAAATGCGGCGGCTGCTCGCGACATCACGAGGATCACGGACGACGACTAGAATTTTCGCACCGATTGAGTCCGCCAACTCGCTCAGCATAGGAAGATCGCCAGTATCATCAGCCAGGAGATGAACTCCCTTCGCAACATCCACCTGCCCCTGCAATTTGGACTGGATCATCTCTCCCAGGAGGCGGACCGTCAACTCTCGGGGACCCTGCCCAGCTTCACCGAAGAAGCCGTCGCAGAGACCGTCTATTTTCCCAATCAGATGAGTCAGTGAGCTCTGTTGTAGCAACCTCACTTCAGATGAACTCATCAGGGTTTCGCTAACGAATCGGACGCTCTCGACATCGACACCTGTTAAAATTACCATCGATGGGACAAGGTCATGGCTGATTTCGGGCAGATCCACGATGAACGCCTCGCGAACTGCCGCTTCATTTTGTCCGACATGAATTGCATCAGGAAGTGCCCCCAGAGCCGGGAATGGAAGACTGTTTAACGCTCCTGTATACACGCTGTCGTGACAAAGCACACTCTGCCGGACCACTGGCCAAACAACGTCTCTGAGAAAAAGCTGATCGAAGGTTCGTGTGGGCGCCAGCTTGGAATCGAAAGCCTCAAGTAACTCTTCGAGCGGAGGCAAAACGCCACTCACACCTCCCCACATCCCGGCCAGAATCACCTCCGTGTGCGACGCGTAGTCGCGCATGATGTGGAACCACTTATCCGAAGCGAGCCATTCATCGACGGCAACCCTTTCCTTGACGTTGACTATTGAATCACAGTCACGAACGAGGAACCGGTCAATCGAAGGATCGTTGACCACCTCAAAGCGCCAGAGGAGACCTTCGTAGAAGGAAGTGGGGCGCTCTCGCATCACCACTTCGGCGCCGCGACGTCGCAATAGCCTTAACATTTCGGTCGGCACCGAATTATCACAATAGAAGCGACAGACCCATTCCGGATAGATATCGAAGGCCGCGGTCACGTTTCGGATCGCCCCCCGAAGGTAGCGCGGATTTTCTCCCCAGAGAGAGAATGAGATCACATTCTTTTTCAACCCTTGTGCTCCCCTGGACGGCGGTCGGGTTTCAGGAACTTGAGTGACGGCCACTTTTTTTCCGGCCTCACGATCTTTTAATTCGAGAGACAGTCGCCCGAAGTAATCCGCATTTACGTAATCACCTATTCCGGCAAATGTATGAGCCAAGGCATCGCACACATTCACCTTTCCAGGCGCGAGTCGATGAGCCTCCAACAAACGGTTGATGGCTTCGGCCGGCTTCTTGAGAATACGCAAAATAACGCCCGAATTCTCGACGAGTTCCACATCACGGGGATGCTGCTCAAGCGTTGACTCAATTAGATCGTATGCCTCCGAATATTGCCCCGCACTATAAAGGTAGAGCGACAGCAACTTCAGAGAATCGAGGGAGGGCATCCCTGACTCAGATTCCCACGCTATGAGAGCCTGCTGACTTTCGATAGCTGTGGAAAAATTGCCGCTCTGATACGACTCCTCAGCCGCATTCCGCAGTCGTGCCTCTGTATCGATCTTCTTGATACAGGAAATTTAGCATGGATTTTATTATTTTTACCGAAATTATTAATAAAATCTAATTTCAAGGAAATCCTTAGGACATAGCAGAATCGGCAGCGGCAACATCATCGTCAATCGAGGTCGGCATTGCAGCCCCTCCCTCAGGGACATTTTGACCCTCTGATGCTGCACCCTGCTGCCCCTTTTCTTCGAGGAGATCTGGAGCCACCGGTTCAACTCCTCCGACGGATGAATCGTTCATGTTGAGGGTTTCTCCTGAGTCAGTGATAATCTCGAGTGAGTCATCGCCGCCACTCAATTCTTCATAACCGAAAGTGGCATCAGCGAGGGTTCCTTTGGATCCGTCGGCGTAGTTCACCCCGGCTTCCCCGTGCACATGCACGTCTCCACCGGCTGTGTAATAATCGTTGCCATCAGAAACGAGTTCCAGGCTTTCAATGCCTGCTTCAGTCAGAGTCATCATCTCGCCGTCTCCCACTTCGCCATCACCGTCTCGGTCCTGCCAAAGCTTGAAGCTACCAAACTCATCATCATTCGCGTCGAGGATCAGGTCTTCGTTGCTATCAAAATGGCGGAGCCCCTCGAGATCGGTTGCACCGATTTCATCCGAATAGCGAGCAAAAGCAATTTCGTTCAAGCCATCGATGGAATCATTTCCGTTTTCGTCGTAAACGAGAACTGCATCGTCTTCATCGGCCCATGCCACTCTCTCCGCCACCCCATCTCCATCGACGTCCATTTCGATTCCGTTTTCGATATCGTTGAATTCCACTCCATCGCCGTCCATGTCGATCACCACTGGAGGAAGAAGACCTGCAGCTGCCGCTTCACGAATAGCATTGAGTAAGTCCGCGATCTCCGATGAATCAATATCGGCGTAGGAATCTGCAACCACCACGAGCGGTTGACTATTTCCATCGAGGGACGCTGCCTGCTCGAGTCGTGCTACCCCGGCTGGAGCAGAAGCTTCCTGAATCGCTACGAACACAATAATAATGTTGGCAGCCTTCGCTGCTGCCGCGGCGGGAAGCAAATCAGCGTCTCCAATAATCTGAGTGTTCGGGTCTGCATCCGTCAAGATAACCATTACTTGAGGGACCTCGGCTCTTGGATCCCCGGCAAGTCTTCGGGCGGCGACTGAATTCGTAATTTCGGTGGTTCCAAATCGAATCGCTTCGCCAATCTCTGTCCAGCCGCCGAATTCTCGGCTGTATGTGGCGGCATCATTAGCAAACTGAGTCTCGTTGCTGCTTAGAGCAATCTGATTTTCCTGTTCATTATTTCCGCTCCAGCTGAAAAGAGCTGCATTGAATGCCAAATCTCCAGTCGCAAAGGTCATCTGATTGGCCGCCCCTGAAATCAACGCTCTCGACTGGTTGAAGTCGGCATTATTCACACTGCCCGACTCGTCATTTGCAAACCAGACGTCGGCAGCGCTGTATTTAAGATTGATCGTAGCAATCGAAACCGCGCCGTTATTGTCTTCGACGCTGTAAGAGATATTACTCGGCTGACTGTCGATGCCGGTTTCCGGAGTAAACCTTACATTTCCATTTCCTCCGGTAAGCACTTCCCACAGCCCTTCGCCGGTTATTGAAAGTGTCGTCTGCTGACCAGCCTGATTGGGATCAAGATCGATCGTTGTGGGATCGACAGTTCCATCTATGTCAGTATCGTTTGCCGTCACATTAATCGTTACCGGATCAATGTCGGTTGTGCTGACCACGATATCGTCATTAGCGACAGGCGCATCATTCACGCCCGTCACCGTTATCGTGACTGAAGCTGTATCGGATCCCCCCTCACCATCAGACATGGTATAGCCAAAGGTGACCACCTCAGAATCACCAACAGCAAGATCGTGGAAATCTGAACCGGGATCAAAGGTAATATCATTTCCTCCGTTCGTAATTGCCACACTGCCCTGCCCGGAAGAGGGCTGGGTGATTCCCGTCACGGTGAACGTATCGGTCGTGTCAGGGTCGGTGTCGTTATTCAGCACATCAATTACTTTTGCCGTGTCTTCATTAGTGGAGTCAATATCGTCCACCGCCGTC
>CAZOUP010000168.1:0-9087 GCA_964583035.1 uncultured Akkermansia sp. | reverse complement strand
GCCCGCCGCCTTGAGAGCGGGGTCGATGTAGTCGAGGCGAGTTTGGGATTCGTTCACTGGATTAATGGATAGGTAAAGGTAGCAGGATGGCAATACCTAACCAGTAAAACTGTCATCACCGAGCTGGTATTTGCCGGATTTACGGGTGCCAACCCGGATTACAATTCCGGCAGCGAGGAGAGGGTTGAGCAGCTTGAGCGCGCCCTGCTTTGAGATGTCCAGTGCTTCCCATATTTCGGAGGGACGCATCCCGTCGCCTTCTCTGAGAAAACCGATGAGCTTTTCCTGAGTGGGGGTCAGGGTCAGTTTGGCAGTCTCCTTCTGCTGGAAGCTGCGGATGCGAGCCCAGACTCTTTCGAGGGTTTCATGTAGTCCGCGGGCGGAGTAGTCGAGCCACTCCGACAGATCATCGCCCGCGAGACGGACCTGACCGAGAGCGGCGTAGTAAGCGGGGCGATCCTCCCAGTAGTATTCGTCGACTGAGAAGATATGATGAGTATCGAACCCTCTCCGGTAGAGTTCCCAGAGCGCGAGGGCGCGACCGCTACGGCCATTGCCATCGGCAAAGGGGTGGATGTCTTCAAAGCGATAGTGGAGAATCGCAGAGCTCAGAATCGGAGAAATTTTTGGAGCCTCTTCATTCCACCACGTGAGAAGTTCGAACATGAGCGGAGAGACATCCTCATGAGCCGGGGGGAAGTGATCGCCGACCCGCACATTGATCGAACGGTAGCTCCCCGCTTCGCCTTGGTCCATAACGTTGCCTCCGGCGAGGATGAGGTGGAGCGCGAAGAGATCTTCGTGGCGGAGGGGCGACTTTGTGGCGCGTTTCTCGATGTAGCGGAGACCCGCGAAATAGTTCGTCACCTCGCGCTTGGACCGCTCGCTCGTGTCGTCGAGAGTTTTTCCCTCTTCGAGGGCGCGCACCTCGGCGAGAGTGAGAGGATTGCCCTCGATCGCGGTCGAGGCGTGTACGTTTCTCGTCCGGGTGTCTTTCTGCAAAGCGGGAATCCAGCTCAGGTCGATCGACGCTCCCTGGATTTTTTCACGGAGCGAGGAGATCCCCTCAACGAGGGAGAGGAGCTTTGTGCTGATCGTGAATTGCGGTTCGTAGGCCATTTCAGACCTTGAATAACATCAGGTCAACCGTAAGTCAACTGTAAGTGAACTCTTAGACAACCTGCAGGGAGCTGGGCTGATCGCCATCAGGGCTTTTACTGCCTTACCGCCGATTCAACCCTGTTAGGCGTGCGACCCGACAGGGTTGAATCGGAAGAATTCGACGATGCTGCCTATGTAAGACAACTATGAGTGAACAGTAAGGCAACTGGAGACCCTGTAATTTCAGGTCAATTCTCCCGCAAAGGCTTTTTGGAGGAGGGATTTTTTGAGCTCTTCGAGGGAGGTGAGTTTGGTTTGGTAGTGGGATTCGAGGGCTCGGGTTTGGGCGGAAAGAGTGTCGAGGTGCTGGACGATGGTTTTTTGCTCGGGGAGAGGTGGTAGGGGGATTAAGAAACTGCTTAGAGATTTGTTACTCAGGTTTTTCATCGTAGCTCCTCCTGCTATCTGATCGAGTTTTTCTCGGTAGACGGTTGAACGAAGAAGGTTCACCAAATATTGCGGATCGCTCGTTTCAGATGGTTTAATAAAAAAGCTGCCTGTGCCACAGAGCCATCCGACTTCTCGGTTTGTAACGACAGCACATCTTCCCATTTCACCTCGTCGAGCGATAACAATGTCGCCCTTTCCGAGTTGGTAGTTCGACAAGCGATCAGCGGTCTCACTTGTCACTGTTTTATTTTGTGCTGGCTCAATCCCCGTGTCAGTTATGTGTGCTGGATTGATCAACGGAATACCATTTTCAATATAGTCCTTTTTATGAAGGAGGGATCCGAACGGTCCCGTTGAAACTCCGCCTGTAGCTGATCCAAGCGACGTCTCAACCCATCCAGCGCCTTTTTGGGAGAAGATTTGGTTGAGTTTGGATTGGAAGAGTTCTTTGGCGTTGGCGATGTTTTGTTCGAGGTTCGCCTTGGCTTGGTCGATGGCGGCAAAGGCCTTGTCCAAGACCTCCACAATCTCCTCCTGCTCGGCTAGCGGCGGAATAGCAAAGTGCAACTCTCTTACATTTTTTAGCGTAACCCTTGGTCGAGTTGCCCCTGTTGTGAGTGACTTAAGTTGATCCGAGATCACCTCAGAGTTTAATTGGGAAACGATGAAGTCTTTGTTATGCGTTTTGTCATCTAATCTGACTCTTACGATGTCAGCCAAGATAATACCGGAACCAGAAATTTCTGGTGCTATGCAAGCTTTGCCTAGAGGGGCTCCTAGCTTTGTTATCAGGATGTCGCCAACTTCATATGAGTGGCTAGAGAGCTCTGCGGCTTTCTCGGGGGTAATGTAGATGATGTTTTTATTTATGAATTTCCATCGATCTACATTTTGAAGCCGAACCAAAGGCACTCCTTCACATTGATACTCAGAAGATTTTAAATTCGATCCGAAAGGCCCGCTAATGATTGCTTTTTTTGGATCAGCAAACAGTTCTGAAAACTTGAGTTTCTCCCACCCCGCCTTCATACCAACTCCCCAATCTCCTTCAACAACCCCGCCGTCTCCGCATCCAACTTCACCATTTCCGCCAAAATCACCTCCGGCTCCCGCAAGGGCGCTTCCTCCGGCGTGTTCGGATTCTTCACACTCAAATCACAGGTCTTCTCATCCAAATCCGCGACTTTGAGATTCCATGACTGCTCGCTTTCCGGCTTCGTCTTTTGCAACTCGACAAACTCGGCCATGTCCTTGTCGTTGAGCGGATTGGTTTTCCCCATATTCCGGCCCGGGTCGAGCTGATAGAACCAGATCTTCTTGGTCGGTTCTCCTTTTTGGAAAAAGAGGACCACGGTTTTGACTCCGGCCCCCGTGAAGGTGCCTCCGGGCATGTCGAGGACGGTGTGCAGGTCGCAGCTTTCCAACAACAGTTTCCGCAGGGCGACCGAGGCGTTGTCGGTATTGCTGAGCACGGTGTTCTTGATGACGATGGCAGCGCGGCCTCCGGCCTTGAGCGACTTGATGAAGTGCTGCATGAAGAGAAACGCCGTCTCGCCCGTCTTGATATCGAAATTCTGCTGCACCTCGGGACGCTCCTTGCCTCCGAAAGGTGGGTTCGCGAGAATGACGTGGTAGCGATCCTTTTCCTGAATGTCGCGGATGCTCTCACCGAGGGTGTTCGTGTGGATGATGTTCGGTGCCTCGATCCCGTGGAGGATCATGTTCATGATCCCGATGACGTAGGCGAGGTTCTTCTTCTCTTTGCCGTAGAAGGTTTTTTCCTGAAGCGTTTTCAGGTTCTTCGTGCTCTGCTCCATTCGTTCGAGCATGTAGTCGTAGGCTTCGCAGAGGAAACCGCCGGAACCGGCCGCGCCATCGTAAACCGTCTCGCCAATCTGAGGATTGGTCACCTCGACCATCGCGCGAATGAGCGGGCGCGGCGTGTAATACTGGCCGCCGTTGCGACCGGCGTTGCCCATGTTCTTGATCTTCGTTTCGTAGAGATGGGAAAGCTCGTGCTTGTCCTTGCTCGAACGGAACGGCAATTCGTCGGCGTAGTCGAGGATCTCGCGGAGGTTGTAACCGCTCTTGATCTTGTTCCCGAGTTCGGAAAAGATTTCGCCGATTTTGTATTCCAGCGTTTGCGGGTCATCGGTCGCGGCTTTGAATCCAGCGAGGTAGGGGAAAAGCTCCCCATCGACAAAGGCGATCAGATCGGGCCCCGTCATCGCGACATGGTGATCGATTTTGCCGTCGTCGCCCTTGGGCATCGCCCAGCTCGGCCAGCGGAATTTTTCCTCGATGATGAACTCGTATTCCCGGCCCTCCAGCTCCGCCTCATCAGCCTTATCCTGCTCCAGCTCATCGAGGTAGCGGAGGAACAGAATCCACGAGGTCTGGCCGATGTAATCCAGCTCGCTGTCGGCCCCGGAATCCTTGTAAAGGATGTCGTCGATGTTTTTGAAAGTCTGCTCGAACATGTGTCGTCGATCTTCGATGCTTCCCCCTTGCTTGAAAAGCGGGAATGGCAGGGAATTGCGGGAGAGGAGGGCGCTTCAGGCTGACTCGAGTCCGATCCGGTTCAGTCCTCGATCTGGCTACCCCTGGAACGGACAACCCTCAGAATCCCCGTGTTCTTGCAAAAAAGGAGGGGCAAGTTCCACCTTGCCCGTGCCCGGCTGCGATGGCCCTGTCAATTCAACTGCCTGAAGAATCGGCAGGGGTGCCGCGAAGTTTCGGGCGGGAACTCCCGCAGTGCTTGGATTTCCGGGCATTTGAGAGCACGGCGATCTGAAGTAGGCTTGCAAAATGCGCACTGCCGAGGAGGCGATTCATCATCAGATGCGGAATCTGTTTGCCTTGATGGATTTGCGTATTTCCGGGGCGAAGTTCAATGAGAAAGGTTGGAACTTTCGCTATTTTTCCGAGTCGATACTGTGTTAAAATAATGCATGGCCGATTTTCTCATTTCAATTCCCGAGGACGCGCTGGCGGGTGCTCGAATTTCCCGCGATAGGCTTGAGCCTGAGCTTCGCAAAGAATTGGCGTTGCAACTGTATCGCGAAGGAATCGTTAGTGGTGCAGGTGCATGCCGAATGGCAGGGATGGGAAAAGCCGAATTTCAGTTCTTGCTGGGAGAGAGGGGCATTGCCCAACAGCTTCGCCGACAGGATCTGGCGAAGGATATGGAAAATGCCGGTAAATGGAACGAAAGCTGAGGGATGCTAAGGGGAGTAAATGATTGGAGGTACCAGGTAAATTATCTGCCGTTGAAGAATGATCAAAATCGATAACCTGTCCGTAAGCGAATCCGTGTTGCCTGGGTCGGATGGTGAGAGGTCCGCAGAGGAACTGGCTAACTCGCCGAGAGACACGATTTGCCTGGAGGGGAAGAGGTGTGGGCGGATTGCGCTCTGCGAGTGAGTGATTTTAGGATTTTGATTAATCGATGGGGTTGATCGTGAACGTTTTGCCATCACCTGGTGAGATATTTGTAACAAAAATATTTAATTGTAACATTTTATTGTTACGGTATATTTTAAAAGTTACAAAGCGATGGATACAGCTCAAGATGGTTCTCTGATCAATGCGCTCCGGCAGGTTTTCGAGACGGAGCTTTTCCTGCTTGTTGATCCGCAACTGATCGTGTCTCCGGCTGGGCTTTCCGTCGGGGTGCGGAATCGGTTCGCGTTTTATGAGGGTGATTTGAACGGGGAAACCTTCACCTTTGTTCTGCCGAAAGAGCCGCTGGATGAAGCGCCTACTCGATTTCTTAAGATGTGGGAGCAGATTCAAGCCAGTATTGCTCCGCAGGTGCCGGTTTACGTCTCGGATCGAATTTCTCTGGCGAGTCGACGGAGGCTCGTGGCAAAAGGAGTGTCCTTTGTGGTGCCGGGAAAACAGATTTATCTGAAACCGCTTCGTGTCCATTTCAAGGAGGACAATCTCTGGGATCCGATCCGGTCGCGTCCCGATGAAGAGCTTGCCCCGACAGCCCGCCACATTCTCGCGACATTGCTTCAGTGTGAGGGACTCTCTCCTCTTCAATCAGAATACGATGAAATTTTCGGCGTCAGCCGGATGACGATTTCGCGCATTGTTCGGGATTTCGAGGTTCGAGGCTGGATTCGTTTAAAGAAGGCAGGGCGCAGCAACCTGATTTCACTGAGGAAGGACCCAAAGGAAGTCTGGCAGGAAGCGAAGCTTTCCTTTCCCTCCCCGGTAGTCGCGACTCACCTTCTGGAAGAAAAGCTGCCGATTCTGCAGACCTGCGGAATGCGGGGAGGTTATTCCTTTCTCGCTGATCACACGATTCTCGCCGACAACCCATGGCCGACGGTCGTGATCGAGCGGAAAGTATTCCACGAGTATCGAAATCAAATTCAAGAGATTGAGACGATAAGCGACAGTCCGGCGATGCAGGTGGAGACATGGGCTTACCCACCCTATCTCCCGGTAAGGGCGATTCCAAATCCGGAGAGAGGGAGCCGTGAACTGAAACCAGATATCCTTTCGGTCTTGCGCAGCTTCAGTGAGCCGGTCGATGAACGCACCGCCGAAGCGTTAGAGCAACTGGAAGGGAGGGTGACATGGTCGCAGGCTTAGATATTTTCAAAGACCGGCTCGAAGCCCATTCGGATGGCTATGTGATGATTGGTGGAGCGGCGTGTAGCGTGCTGATGGAGCGGGAAGGGATCCCTTTCCGCGCGACACGCGATCTCGATATGGTGGTCGTGGTCGAGCGGATGACATCGGAGTTTGCCGCAGATTTCTGGGCATTTTTGCGGGAAGGTGCCTATCGAAACTTACAGCAAGGTGCGGGAAAAGGTGGTGTGCAACTCTATCGTTTCGATCAACCGGAAACAGAAGGATTTCCCGTGATGCTGGAGCTTTTCTGCCGTGCCCCCTTGATGATGACCGTTGAGGACGGGGCGATGATCGTGCCGCTTCCGTTGGACGGAGAGTTGTCCAGTTTGTCGGCGATTCTTTTGGATCCTGAGGCCTACGAATTTGTCATCGGCGGGAGCGAGGTGGTGGATGGAATCCGTGTGCTGAATGCAACTCATTTAATCGCGCTAAAGGCGCAGGCCTGGGCCGACCTGAAGCGTCGGAAAGAGGCGGGTGAGAAAGTCGATTCAAGGGCGGTCAAGAAGCACCCGAAGGACATCGCCCGACTCGCCGCCCTCTTGCTCCCGGAGTCAAGAATTGAGCTTCCAAAGAGTCTGGCGAAAGACTTGGCGACCTTTACCTCTGCCAATCACAGACTGGAAGGGGAACCACTAAAAGCAGCCGCGCTTACCGAGCCTGAGCTTCACGCGCTACTGCGCGAAGTCTTTCGAATTCGGTAGGAGATCAAAATCGACAACCTGTCCCCAAGCGAATCGGACCTTGGAATTTGTGATGCCTCGATCAATACTGAATAAGAAAACAAGACGGCGTCTCGCCAATTCCAATCAGGCTTATGAAACAATCCTTCTTTTCATTACTAGTCGCTCTCTGCTTGATCTCCGGGACGCTCTTGCAGGGGCAGGGTCAGGTGCCGACGACCCCGGGCGCTGAATGGCAGAAGGCTCCCTCGGATTTTCTTCGAGCCCGCTGGGACACTGATGCGCTCATCGAGATGGCGCGGCAGTGGAGCGGTTACCGCGATGCCAGGCAATCGTCGGCTTTGATGATCGTTGATTCGGGATATTCGATCCTGGAATTGGGCGAGGTGAATCGCCCTCTCAAATGCGCCTCGGTCCGGAAGAGTTTTCTCAATGCGCTCTACGGTCGACTCGATGCCGAGGGGAAGCTGGATCTCGACCAGACCTTGAAAGACTTCATGGTGCGAGACCTGACGATGCCTAATGCGACGGAATTAGAGGCGACTCTCCTCAATGTCTTGAGTTGCCGATCCGGAGTCTATCTCCCTGCGGAGTCCGAAACTTCGAAGATGAAGGACAAGAAACCGAAACGAGGCAGCCACGCACCGGGCACCTCCTACTATTACAACAACTGGGACTTTAATGTCGCGGGATGGATCTATGAAAGGCTCGCGCGAAGATCGATTTTTGAAGCGTTCGAAAACGAAATCGCGAATCCGATCGGGATGCAGGATTTTAATTATCGCGAGGATACCTGGTATCAGCACGACGACAGAGAAAAGATGAAGTCCCTCTACCCGGCGTATCATTTTCGCATGAGCACTCGTGATCGCGCCCGCTTTGGCCTTCTTTATTTGCAATCGGGAAAGTGGGGGACGAAACAGGTCATTCCTCAAAGCTGGATCAAGAAGTCGGTGCATCCGTGGTCGACTCACGAGACCGATCCTGAACAGCTTTCGAGTGGCTCTTCCTACGGGCTGCTTTGGTGGGTCAGCGATACGGGCTGGCTGATGGGTAACAAAATTAATTCCCCGGCCTATTCCGCGCGCGGACACGGCGGACAATTCATCGTCGTGTTGCCGGGGGAAGATCTCATCATTGCTCATGCAAACGACACCTCGCGACCGGATTGGGAAGACCTCGGTGAGAATCGGAAGAAGCTCATCCGTGCGATTCTTTCGGCGAAGCGGTAGAAGGGGCGGTGAATTCCAAGGGGCAAATTTTGCGCGTACTTCCGTGGTCGATCAAATCCAAGCGTCTCCCAGTTTTGGACCAAAGAAGACTCTGGCTGCACAGAGAGCCGGAGGCATTGTTGCGGAGTCTCTGCGGACACGGGGGACCGCGTTCCTCCAGCTTGGGGCGACGCGCGGAGTGGTGCGTCAAAATTGATTGGCAAGTTCCGCCGTGCCTGTGTCCGACGGCGATGGTCTTGTCACCTCGATCCGATCAATCCCGACAAGGTAGTGATCTAAAATTCGGGAGAATTTGGACGGATAGGTAGATTATTTGCCCCTGAATGACGGGCGGACAGACTCACTCCCGCATTCACCCGGACGACTTCGCGTTCGCATTCCCGGCGCTGCCGCCATAGCGTGCGGCCTTCCCCCCATGCCTGCGCCGACTTCGCTCCCGATCTGGAAAATTCACGACGATATCTTGCGAACACTGCGCGCAGGCAATCGTCTCGTCCTCGTAATGATCAAAATCGTATCCTGTCCCTAAGCAAATCATGTTTGGACTTCTCGTTCCAATGAATTTTTTCGAGGGAGAATGGAGCGCGCAGCATGTATTCGGCGAATTGGCGGCGTGCATTGCGATCAAAAGGCAGAGTAGGTGAGTCACCGGCATCAAGGGTAAAGCCACTGGTTTTCCAGGTGAGGAGTTGATCGGCCTTCTTCTGAGAAAGGAGTTTTTCATCCACAAGGGTTTTGATGAATAGATTTCGAAAAATCTCACTGAGTGAGGCAATGCTTTCGTTCTCATCCAACGGGTGGAAGCGGTTCTGCGCATCGATCAAACCGTTAGCGGCGAGGATGTGCATGTGAGGATGGAATCCCAGGTAGTCGCCAAAGGTGTGGACGACGGCGATCGCGGCGATTTGCCCATGAGGTAATCCGAGGGTGGTTTGCATCCAGAGTTTGAGGGCTTCGATGGATTGCTGGAAGAGGTG
>CAZOUP010000167.1:0-9228 GCA_964583035.1 uncultured Akkermansia sp. | reverse complement strand
GACCCGTCCCCGTGCTACCTGCGCAGCCACAGGACAAGGCCGATGATGACAAGAAAAAGAAGAAGGAGGTAAATCCGACCGGATTTAGTCTTTGCGGCGCTGCAGAGGAGTCAAAGCATGGGGATAAAAATCTCCCGCTTTGGGGATTTAGCAAATCTTCCCTGCTCTCTGCGGCTCATTCCTCTGAGGTTACAAAATTGCCCTAGCTTTATACTTCGGTTTTCGGATTTCTTTGGGTAATGTTAATCACATACCAAAATTCAAAACATCATGCTCTACACCATTCTTCTCGGACTCGTCATCGGACTCCTCGCTAAATACTTCATGCCGGGGAAAGACCCGGGTGATGGCAAAGGCTTCGTCGGCGTTCTCATCACCATCGCGATCGGTATTCTCGGATCGGTCGTCGGCGGATTTCTCGTTGGCCTCGTCGGAATCGGCGGCGACGGTCTCATCATGAGACTGATCGTCGGCACACTCGGTGCGGTCCTTCTCCTCTGGCTTTACCGCAAGTTTGCCAAATAGTTTGAGTTAGACAAGTCCTCGAGCGGTCTCCTCGTGAGACTGCTCGGGCCGCTCTATTCAAACTTGGCTGGCTCTTCGCGTCGTTCCGGGGGCACAGCCCAGTCTCTGAGTTCATCGAGAAAGTCGAGTAGTTCACCCGCTGCTTTTTCGTCGGTGAGATCCTTAAAGGAAAGCACTGCGTCTACAGTTTGATACTCTACAGCCCAAAGCGTCGCGTAGTTGGTCCGAACACTAACGCGATGTCCTTTCTTAAGTTCCTCTGTTGGAATCGATTTTGATTGAACAACAAAATCGAGAAATCTCACTTCCCTCTTTATATCGTGACGATTCAGCTCCCATCGCACAGTGACAACGAGCGGATAGAGAACGGCGCAAGTCACGAAAGATAAGAGCAAGCCTGCTCCGGGAGATATCCAAAACGCAGACACACAAATCCCCAGAAGGATAAAAGTGATCAGTGTCTGAGCTTTTCGGGTATTTGTCGAACTGACGAGGAGTCCACACCCTCGATCGAGGCGCAGGAGGCGTCGCCTTTCGAGCAGTAAGACGTTGTCCAATTTACTCTCCATTTTCTGAAACCTAACAGGGTCCACTCACTGACCTAACCCTGTTAGGTCGGGAGAGTCCACTTCACGGGCACTTCGAGAGACTGGTTGAAGCGGTTTTTGTATTTCACGAGACCGTTTCGGGCTCCGTATTCGTGAACCTCTTTCGTCACTTTGACGTCGTAGCAGCAGTATTCGGCGATGTCCATGAGGCGACCTTCCTGCCACCATTTGATCGCGTCGGTGCCGACGGCGGTTTTCCCGACTCCGAGAGACTCTGAGGCAACGGCATCGAGCTTAGGCTTGTGCTCGAGCTCTTCTTCGAGGTCGAGCATGAGGTCGATATTTTTTGTCTGATCCTTGAGGTTGAGAATCGTGTAGCCCATGAGGACTTCGTAGTCGAACCAGATGTGATTGAACCCGATGACCATGTCAGCGGCGCAGAGTTCGTCGATGAGTTCCTGCACCATCGACTCGTCGTAGATCAGGTAGCCACCCCGCGCCGTGCTGTAAGTGACCCCGACGGACATTTTCATGTCGGCCTTTTTGTCCCAACCACCGACGTCATTCGCGGAGCGCTGGGTTTCAAGATCGAAGTAAACGTAGTTATCCGCCATGTCTGCTTCCGGCAAGGTGGGCTAGTTGTAGGGCTCGAACAGGTTCCAGGGAAGGCCTGAAAAGATCGGATTGAGCGAATCAAATTCGTCCAGCCTTCCGGCTTCGATCTCCGTCTGAGTCGTGAGACCCCAGACTTGGTCAAAATTTTCCAGATGCTGGCGCGTCCGCGTTTCTGCATATTCGCGTGAAGGCTCGTTCTTCATCAGGAAACTCCAGTCGCTCGATTGAGCGAGCATTAGCTCCTTCGTCATGATCTGGATGCAACGCTGTTGATGCTCGACAGCATCTTCGTATAAGTCTGCTCGATTCGTTTCGAACACGCGAACGAAGTGAGCGAGTTTCTCGGAGCGTTTCTGGATTTCCTCCTGCACCCAGTTGTTTTCTTCGCTCGTCCAGATTTCGAAATAACCACCTTCTCCCCATGAGGAGCTGACCGGCGAGGCTTCCGGCAGGTCTTCGTCTCCGTTTGCTGAGAGGTAGCTGAAGGGATTGACGAAAGAAAAATCACCTCGCTCTGCGGTCTTGCGAAAGACCCGTTCGAGGAATTCAGTGCCCTCATACCACCAGTGGCCGAAGAGGTCAGCGTCGAAGGCGCAAACGACGACGGGGTCCGCCACCCCGGAAGTTTCGAGGGCCGAGAGCTGGGCCCCTCGGCTACTGACGAAACGAAGGGAATGTTCTTCGAGCGCTTTCGAGGCAAGTTCGGGGTTGTAGATTTTGCTGCCTTCATCCCCCTGTTCGGAGCGGTAGTATTTGATGCCGGTTAGCTGGCGTTCTCCACTTTTTCCAAGGTAATCACGCAGGTATTCCATGGGCGCTTCGAGCCCGAGATCGCGCATGAAATCGCGATAGCGGACATCGCCGGGAAATCCTTCGTCAGCGCTCCAGACTTCGCCGCAACTTTCCTGATTCCTTCCAAAAACGACGAGGCCGTCTGCGGTTTTACCGGGGACGAAGGGGAAATTTTCGTGAGGAGCGGGGGAGGAGGTCAAGCCGTGCTCTTCCACGATGGTCCAGTCAATGCCTTCCTGCTTGAGGAGCTTTCCGAGGGAAGGGGCGTAGGCGCACTCAGGCAGCCAGAAGCCTTTGGGGAGTCTCCCGAAACACTGCACATACTGACGAATCCCCGCCCGAACCTGAGACTGAACGGCCTCGGGAACGCGCATCAGAAGGGGAAGCAACCCGTGGGTCGCCGCGCTCGCAGTGATCTCGAGATGCCCACTGTCGCGAAGGCTCGTGTAGGCTTTGATAAGATCACCCTGCCACTCATCGACATAGAGAGAGCGCAGCCGGAAAAAGCGATCTTCATACTGCCTCGCAAGATCACCGCGGCCGGTGACATCGGCCCGCTCGACTTCGTCACGGCAGAGCCGAAGCGTCCGGTCGAGATAGGCGAGGGTGCGGCGCCGGAGAATCCGGTCCCGAAACATCGCAAGGAGTGTCGGCGAAAGGTTCAGCGTGAGGTGAAACGGCACCTTTTCGTTGCGAAGGCGCAGCAGCATCTCGAGCAGAGGGAGATGCGTTTCGACGATGGTACTGTGCAACCAGTCCTCTTCGAGGCACTGGGGCACTTCAGGGTGCCGGACCCACGGGATGTGAGCATTCAGCACGATGGAACAATTCCGACTCATGAAAATTTAACAGACTGTAACATTACTAAAACGAAAAAGGCTACGAAGGCGAGCATTATCCTGCCGACGCTCAGGGACTTAGTCATGACCTTACACTGGAGGTGCTGATCCCAGAGGCACTTGCCGCTACCCTTAAGGCGAAAGAAGCTGAAAATACCCCCGATAAGAATAAAGGGGAACTGGTAAAACCCGGCCCCTAACACGTAAACATAAAAGGATCTGCCGATTGAGGTTTTGATCGAGAGATTCGCTCCATCCTCTTTCGTGACGCGAATTCCGAAAAGAGCTTTGCCAGGAGTCGTTCCGATCATGTGAATGAGAATCCCTTCAAGCAACTGCCAGACGATGAGGGCGATGAGCTGGGTCCGCGCAAGGACAACCGCCTCCGGTTGCTGCATCTGCTCCATATAACGAGCAAAAAGATCGGTGAAAGTCTCGCCGGGAGCGGGCTGGGGAAACTCGATATCCGAGAAGAGAAAGACGATCACGGCGACCATCGTGTAGTCGAAGATCCGGGCAAAAAAGCGGACGAAAGGCCGGTTCTCACCGCCTTCGAATCCGGCTGATTCCACGACGACGGTTGGGGCGGCCGGAGTGGGTTTCAGCACTCCCTCTGGAATCGGCGGCGGCTCGGCGGGTGCTTTTACTTTCTCAAAAAATATTTCCAGCGAGGGAATCTGCCCGAGAGGTTTCCACTCGGCCATGTCCCGGTGCCAACCGAGGGTTTCAGCGGTGACTTTGCCGGATTCGATCCAGTCACCGACCCTGAGTTGCGAAATGGGGCCTTCTTTCTGGCTGTCGATGGAGAGATAGTAATCCATAACTGGATAGAGTATTCAGAGGGAGGGAGGTGAAGAGACCTACTCGCTGCGGAGGGCTTTTGCAGGTTGCAGCGAGGCGGCGATGACGGCGGGGATGACCGAAGCGACAATACAGGCGAAGAACGCGCCGGTCGAGATGATCACCAGATCGCGAAGCGTTTGCTCAGCGGGGAGTCCGCCATCGACCTTGTAGATTTCAGCGGAGAAAATATCGACGCCGAAAGTCCGGCCGATGAAACCGGCCATGTCATTGCGGAAGTAGAGCGTGACCTGCGCCATGAGAAGACCGACGATGACGCCCACGAGGCCAACGAGGATCCCCTGGAAAAGGAACACCCAGGCCACCTGACCCTCACGCGCCCCGAGCGCTTTCATGAGGCCGATCTCGGATCGTTTTTGAAAGGTGACCGTGATCATCGTGTTCATGATGCAGAATCCACCAACAATCATGATCATGAAGAGAATGAGATACATCGCCTGCCGTTCGGCGGCGACCGCATCGAAGATCAGCTTATTCATCTCCATCCAGGTCAGGACGAGGTATTGCTGGGGGAGGATTTCGTAGAAGAGGTCTTTGAAGGCGTGGGCCTGAAAGCCGTCATTGGTCCGCACCGCGATACCATGGCATTCTTCGAGATCGAAATTGTAGAGCACCTGCGCGGTTTCGAGGTGTAGAAAGACGATATTTGAATCGAAATCCCAATGGCCTGAGTCAAAGATTCCGGTGATCGTCACCTCCTGTGGAGCTGTCATTTCACGGATCTCATCGAGCCCTTCGCGCCGGGCCTCATCCGATTCGGAATTTTCGACCTGATTCAGCGAATTCATGATCGAGTCAAAGTCACTCGGCGAATAGAGCAGGATCGTGTCGCCGACCTCGATGCCGTTGGCGTCAGCGAGCCCGTCACCGATGACGGCGGAATAAAAATCATTCACATCAAACGAGCCGCGAGGGAGCGTTTTTTCCGGATCGAACGGAAAGTCCGGGTCTTTCATCAGCGCGATCTTGGCATTCATTCGCTCAAGTTCTGCGCCTTCGGGAGGCAAAATGCCACGAATCATCGGGGCCTGGCGGAAAGTTCCGCGCTCATTCGTGACCTGCATCACGACCTGACCGGACACGAACGGAGTCACTGAGGTAACGCCTTCCACTTCTTTCACCTTCTCGTAGGCTTCGGGCCAGTTTTCAATGATGCCGCCGGTTTTTAAGACGAGGTGAGGTTCAAAGCCGAGAATGCTATCCTTGATTCGCTCCCCGTATCCGGTGAAAACCGCAATCACAACTGAGAGCAGCCAGACCCCGAGCGCGACCCCGAGAATCGAGATCACGGTAATGATTGAAACAAAGGTCCGCTTCGGCTTGAGATAACGGGCCGCGACAAAGGCACTGAAAAGCATGACAGGGGAAAATTAGTCGCTACGTTACGCGTTTATCCCGAATCCGATAGTCTAATTCCCCTGTAGTAAATCTCATGATTGGAGAGCGTCCCGCCAAATACAAAGCCTTTATCTTTCTGGGTGCTCCGGGATGCGGAAAGGGAACCCAGGGCGAAATTCTCGGCTCGATTCTCCGTTTTTACCATTTTTCGATGGGGGACGCCTTTCGATCAATGGACACGAGGACACCGATCGGGCAGGAATTCATCTCCCACTCCCGGAAAGGGGAATTGGTCCCTGACGAGCTGACGGTCCGCTATTTCAAAACCCAGATCGACGCGCGGGCCGACCTCCACATGTTCAAGCCGGATATCGACATTCTCATCCTCGACGGCATTCCCCGCAGTGTCGATCAGGCCAAGTTGCTTGAAGAACACATCGAGGTCCTCCAGCTTTTTCACCTTTCCTGCCCTGATCGTGAAGAGTTCATCCCCCGGATCCGGAAGCGTGCCCTCAAAGACGGGCGCATTGATGATGCGAGCGAAGAGGTCATTAAAAAGCGGATTCGCACCTACGAAGAGGAGACGAAGGAACTCATCGATCACTACGCAGACCGCCGTGCCGACATCAATGCCAATCAGGCCCCGGTAAAAGTCACGCACGACATTCTCAGTGTGATCCTGAGCCACCCCGAGTGGCAGGACTCCTCCTGCGAGTATTGATCAGGTGGACCATCCTCCTCGTTCTCACCTTGCCTCGTTCACCGCGGCGTCGTATCCATCATCGTGAAAAGCGAGGGTGAATTCTGGAAATGCCTACATCCACCCGTCGCGGCGTGGTTTCGGAAGACATTCCAAAAACCGACCGAAGCACAGGAACTCTGCCTTCCTGAGATCGCGAACCGTCGCTCGGTCTTGCTTTCCTCGCCAACTGGCTCAGGAAAGACGCTCGCCGGATTCCTCGGGATCATTGACCGCCTCGCCCGCGAGCACGATGCAGGAACACTTTCCAGTAAGGGCATCCGCTGCGTCTACGTCTCCCCCCTCCGTGCCCTTGCCTACGATATCGAGAAAAATCTAAAGCAGCCCCTCGTTGGTCTCGGCCTCGAGGAAGTCATCACCGTCGGGATGAGAACGGGGGATACGACGACATCAGAGCGTCAAAAGCAGCGACGAAAGCCACCGCACATCCTTATCACGACACCGGAGAGTCTTGCTATCATTCTGCCGCAAAAGGGATATCGCGAGGCCCTCGCGCAGTGTGAGTTTGTCATTATCGATGAGTTGCATGCCTTTGCGGAAAACAAGCGCGGCGTCCATCTCATGGTTTCGCTGGAGCGCCTTGAGCGAATGCGCGAAACACCGCTCTGTCGCATCGGACTTTCTGCGACCGTCGCTCCGCTCGATCTCGTCGCGGATTTCCTTTCCGGCTCGGGCCCAAAGGCAGCGGTCCGCGAGGCCAGTGTCGGACGTCGCTCCATCATCGAGGTCATGACGCCCCTGCGGAAGCATGCCTATCCGCCCGCCGGCTACACCGCGACCCGCGTCATCTCCGACATCGCACGGATCGTCAATGGCAACCGGGCGACCCTCATTTTCACCAACACCCGCTCCGGAGCTGAGCGGATCACGCATCGGCTCAAGCTCGCTCTTCCCAAGCTCAATGCGCACATCGAATGTCACCATTCCTCGCTCGACCGCGACATTCGGCAGGAGGTCGAGGACCGTCTCAAAATGGGCGATCTCCGCGCCGTCGTCTGCTCGACCAGTCTCGAACTCGGGATTGATATCGGACACATCGACACCGTCATCATGGTGAGCACCCCGAAAGGCATTTCCCGCGCTCTCCAGCGGGTTGGGCGATCCGGGCACTCGATTCATCAGGTCAGCCACGGCGTCCTCGTCGCGACAAATATCAATGACCTCATTGAGTGCATCGTCTGTGCCAAGCTTACCCACCTGCGCGAACTCGAACCCATCGCGACGCTCGACTACGCGCCCGATGTCGTGATTCAACACGTCGTCGGCATGGCGATGGATGAAGGGATGGACCCTGATGAAGGCTACGCCACGATCCGATCCGCCTACCCCTTCCGAAATCTGAAACGCGAGACTTTTGACCGCATTCTCGAATATCTCGAAGGCGGCGGTCGCTCCCTCCAAAAGCAATACCGTGACACTTTCGGGAAAATCGAGGAGCGGGACGGGAAATACCACACCGTCTCGAAAAAAGTGGAGCGTGAGTATCTCGTTAACGTCGGCACGATCCACGCCGATGGTATGGTCAGCGTCCTCCTCAACCGTCGCCGTCTCGGGGCCGTTGAGGAGCGCTTTGTGAAAGGACTCAAGCCTGGTGATATATTTATCCTCGCCGGAAAAACCGTGAAACTCATCGACAGCTCCCCCACCGAAGTTATCGTCGAAAATGCAGCCGGGCGCATGCCGACGGTCCCGAGTTGGAACGCCAACAAGATGCCGCTTGGCTCAGGCATCGCCCGCGAAGTCGCGAGACTCCGGACCGAGCTCGACGCCCGCCTTAACGTGGAGCGAGACGCGCACGAAGAGATCGCCGACTGGCTTGTCGAGGAATGGTCGATTTCGCAGACCAATGCGGAGGCCATCATTGAGCATTTTGAGAATCAGTCCCTTATCTCGAAGATCCCGACGCAGCAGCGATTTCTCATCGAGCGTTTTATCGACGAGACCGATGAAGAAGACGAGCGGGTTCACTTTTTCTTCCACAGCCTTATCGGTCGCAGTGCCAATGACGCGCTCTCGCGTATCGTCTCTCATCGATTGAAAAAAGCGGTCGGCGGCAACACCCTCGTGACGATCGATGACTACGGGTTTCTCCTCAGCGTCAAAGAATTCCAGGCCCTCGAAGTCGAAGCGTGGAAGGAACTCTTCGGCCCTGACAATGCTGCCAAAGAACTCAGCGCGGTCCTCAAAGATTCACAACTCGTGAAGTGGCAATTCTCCGGGATTGCCCAGACCGGCCTTATGATTCCGCGCAATCTCCCCGGAGCCGACCGGAAGATCCGGCAACTCAGATGGAGCGCTGACATCTTGTTCAAAGTCCTCGCCGAACACGAGCCCGATCACCCCCTCCTGGAGCAGGCCGTCCACGAAGCGACCCATACCTTTCTCGACACCGACCGCGCTGTCGAGTTCCTCACTGAAGCACAATCACTCACCTGGGAGCTCGCCGAAGTCCCCGCCGTTTCCCCCTTTGCCTTCGGCCTCTACGCCAGTAAAATCAAAGAAAGCATGATGATGGAATCGCAAGAGGAAGCAATCGAGCGTCTCTATCACGAAATGCAGCGAAAGCTCGGGCGGGCGGTGGATTAAAGGTCGCTGAAATCTCCATCACCCCGGGCGGCCCGATTCCCACCACCTCCTTCTTCAGCTCCGTCTCACTGACGCCACGACGGCCCCCCCTCCTCGTCGGCTGCCACCTCACGACCCACATCGTAAAGTAGAACCCGATGCCGCCCACTCGTGTGCCGCCAGTCACGCCGCTTAAGTCCGTGCCATTCGGGGCGGATCAGTTATAGAAAGTCGGCGCGATCCTCCACGGTGATCAAATTCGGGCCCTGTCAGGTGGAGCTATTATCGAACAGAGAACACATGAGTAAATACCTGCAGATGCGGGTGGTTTGTAAGCGTCAATAAATCCTCCCCCGGACGCTGGCGCGATTTATGCAGCGTCCGA
>CAZOUP010000166.1:0-9330 GCA_964583035.1 uncultured Akkermansia sp. | reverse complement strand
ACCTAATTTAACTGACAAGAATGGTGCGAATCAAAGTTCCAGCCATATTGTCTCGATCAAGAAAATGGGAATCGTGCATCTAGCATTCGATGGAGTGGCGTGGATTGGTGCTTTTCTGATTGTTCATCTTTTCACCTCATCTCTCCTCAGAGATCGCACCAATATTGACTTTTCAACATCGATCCTAGTCGTTCTCATTCCGAGTTTTATTCTGTACTACGGGATTCCTGCCCATGGTATTGAACTGTCAGTCAGAGTCTTTACTGTGATCTCTGTTGCGATTCTGCTAGCGTGGATACTAGCAAACTTCTTGACGGTGTTGACTTGGTGGGAAGACTTGTTGATCGGAATAGTAGCAGTTGGATCATACCTTCTGCTCTACACCGGCGCTCAATGGGTATGGACGAAAACATTCCTTGAATGACAAAACCGGATCGAACAAGCCGGAGCACGATAACTCTCACCCGCGACGAGACGAAATTTTCATGGTAACTTCAACCTCAACCCAGTCTCAGGAAACCGCCCTCAGGTGAGAGTTCGTCTCCTCGGACGTTAGCCCAAAAAAATTTATGAGCACCTATCCAAAGACATTCTCCCACATCGGGTTGTCAGTTCCGAATCTTGACGAGGCCGTCAAGTTTTATGAGGACGTCATGGGTTGGTATACGATCATGAAGCCAACTGTGGTGAAGGAGGAGTCGGATACCGCTATCGGACAGATGTGTATCGACGTTTTCGGAGAAGGTTGGGGATCATTCAAAATTGCCCACGTTTCGACTGGCGACAAAATTGGAATCGAAATGTTTGAGTTCCAAAACAACCAAACGCCTGAAGAATTCGAGTATTGGAAGACCGGAACATTCCATTTTTGCGTGCAGGATCCCAATATCGAGGAGCTTGTTGAGAAGGTGGTCTCCCTTGGAGGTAAGCAAAGAATGCCAATTCGGGAATATTATCCGAACGAAAAGCCATATAAGATGGTTTACGTGGAAGATCCGTTTGGTCTCGTCTTCGAGATCTATACGCACAGCTACGAGATGACCTACTCTCAGGGGGCATACTAAAGCGCTATCTTCAACAATGAAGCGCAACGTTAGCCCTATTCATGAAAGAGCTGGCTGAAGAACTGGAATCAGAAGCCTGTTTGCCCCCCTCCGAATCGTCTCTTCCGCAGAGGAAACAGGGATAGGCGACCGCGAACGTTTTACCCATCTGTTGCAGCATTCCTGTCTCGGCATCGCATCATTTTGCTGCTAAACTTTCCCCATGAGTCGCATCAGTGTCAAAATAGAAGATTCCCTTCTCGAGTTGCTTCTCCGCATCACGGGTGAGAAATCCAAAAGTCTCGCGATCAGCAAGGCGGTTGAGGAGTTGGTGAAACGGTCCACCGCGAAGGAATTCGGAAAAAAAATCCGGGAGGGGGCTTTTAACTACCCGGATCCACAGCCCGGCGACGAATCCCTCAGCCGGTAACGAAATGGTTCTCCTCGACTCTTCCGTCTGGATCGAAACCCTGCGGCGTCCGAAAGGAAGAGCGGGATGAACCGCACCGGCTTTTCTCCTACCCGCCCTTTGGCCACTTCCGCCCTCACCCGAACAGCGCGGTAATCGGCTGGCCTTTGTCGGCGACGGTGAAGGGTCGTTTGCTCGGGCTGTAGAGAACCTGGTCGAGCGGCAGGCCGAGAGCGTAGCCGATCGTGGCGTTGAGGTCGGGGACGGAGACCTTGTTCTCGACGACTTCGGCACCCTCTTCGTCAGTTTTCCCGTAAACAGTCCCGCCTTTGACGCCGCCTCCGGCGAGAAGCGTGGTGAAGGCTTTCGGGTAGTGGTCGCGGCCTTCGTTCCCATTGATTTTCGGGGTCCGTCCGAATTCCGAGGCAAGAACGATGAGGGTATCCTCGAGCATTCCGTTGGCTTCGAGATCCTGGACGAGCGCACTGAGACCACGGTCGAGAATGTCGCAGCGCTCCGGCACTTCGACGAAGTTATTCACATGGGTGTCCCAGCGCCCGAGGCTGACTTCGACGAAGCGGACGCCATGCTGCACGAGTCTCCGCGCGAGGAGGCAGCCCTGTCCGAAATTGTCATCGCCGTAGCGTTCGCGGACGGCGGCGGGCTCCGAAGCGATGTCGAAAGCTTTGAGGTCTTCGCTTTTCATGAGCGAGAGCGCTTCGTCGTAGAGATCACGATAGGCACGGACATTCTTCTGGGGGAAGGCTTCGTGAAAGGGGGCATCGAGGTGGCGCGCCATGTCGAGCCGACGGTTGAAGGCGGTCTCGGACACGGTCTCCTTCCGCGCACTATTTTGCAGTCCCTGCTCGGGATTATTGATCATGAGGGGAGAGAACTTTGACTCAAAAAAGCCTCCGCCGGGGTGGCGGCTGCCGTCTCCGATGACGACGCTTCCGGGGAGCGTGGGATTGCCTTTGCCGTTGAATTTCAGGAGCCAGCCTCCCATCGCGGGATGGCGGATCGTGCCACGCAGGGTGTAGCTGGTGTGCATGTAGTAGTTGCCCTGCTCGTGCGCTCCCTGTGTGGAATACATAGAGTTAACCACCGCAAAGCGGTCCATCAGGGCGGCGGTCCGGCGGAGGCCGGAGCCGACGTGGTAGTCGTCGATGCCGGTCGCGAGGGTCGTCGTAGAGCCCATGACCTCATTGCCCGGCTTGGGATCGAAGGTGTCGAGGTGACTCATCCCGCCCGCCATGTAGAGGTAGATCACATTTTTCGCTTTTGCATTCGGATGACGGGCCTTGGAGGCACCTTCTCCGGCGGCAAAGAGGCGGTCGACAGGAAGGAGTCCGACGCCGAGAGCGGCGGAAGCAGCGCGGGCGGCAAACTGGCGGCGGGAGAGTTCAGAGAGTCGATTCGGATTCATGGTCATGGCATCGCGGGGTGAAAAAGACGATTATTGGACAAAGAGAAACTGCTGGGTGTTAAGGATCGCGTAGACGAGATCTTTGTAGGCGTCATTGCCGAGTTCAGCGACAAAGGGGGCGATGTAGGCCCGTTCCGCTTCCGTCGGGTAGCGGGAGTAGAGGCTGAGGTAAATGACATCGAGCCGACCTTCGGGAGTTTCCTCGCGGACGACTTTCCGGCCGAGGACGCCATACTCATTCGTGAGGGCTTCCGCGTAGGGCCCATTGAGAAGCTGAAGGGCCTGAGGGAGCGCTGCCTCGCCGCTCGCATTTTCGATGACGTCACGATCCGACTGACCGAATTCACGAAGGAAATGTCCGTTCGGGGCAGGGGACGGGAGGTTGGCGGCACGCTGGGCCTGAGGCACCATTTTGCCCATGAACTCGACAAATTCGCGTAGCTCCGACCGTTCGGTGATCCCGAGCTCGATGCCTTTTTGCATGTATTCCCTCATCCCGCCGCGGTCCGTTTTTCCCGTTTTGCGGCCGCTCGACATGCCGGACATCATGCGGTCGGTACCGCGTTCCGCGATAGGACCGGCAGCGGCTTCTGCACCAAAAATTTCAGCGGCCTCACCGCTCGCGACGAGTTTTTCCCAGCCCGGCTCGTAAATGTATTCGCGGACGCCGGATCGCACATCGCTGCGGAAACCGTTCGCTTCGCGGGAGAGTGCCTTGACCTTTTCCTCATCTTTCTCTTTTCGTGCCTCCGCGATTTGAGCGGTCAGCTCGCGGTTGCGGGCGACCCCTTCGGCCGAGGTTTTCGCGACGGTTTGAAGTCCCGCGACCAACTCTTCCGGTGCGAGAGCGTAGATCGAATCGTGAATTTTATGGATTGTCTGCAACTGCCGCTCCTCTGCCTCGACCGCTCCCTCGGGGCGAGTGTCGGGCTCAGGGTTGATCAGGGTGACAAAGGAATCCCAGATCTGCTCTGCCTTCATCCGTCGCAAGACGGGCCCGGGGAAATAGTAGGCCTCACCGGGCTGAACTTCTTCGCGGGAAACCGAACGATGATAGGTGTCGGTGTGGTAGAGAATCTCAAGAAAGGCTTTCAAATCGTAGTCGAGGCGTTTCATCTCCGACTCAAGGTAGGCCATCAGCTCAGGGTTTGAGGCATGGGTGAGGTCCGTGATTTCGTCGACCGGCTCGATCAGGCCAATGCCGAAGACCTGCTTCCAGAGACGGTTCGCGATCACGGTGGTGAAACGGGGATTCTCCTTGGAGGTCATCCACGCGGCGTAGGAATCGAGGTCGGGTGCCGCCTCGGTGCCGAACATCGTTTTGGGCTCGACGGCATCGCCGGGCTTCGCATTGTCATACTGATAGTCATCCGGGAGCTTCAAGGTCTTGTCCTCGCGCTGAATTGAGGTGTAGCGCAAGGGGCGAACGACTTCCTGAAAGGCATCTTTCATCGCCGTCATCTGAGCGCGGTCCCCTTTTTCCATGTCTTTGAAGCGACCTTTTTTCTGGACGAGAGTCTTTAGCCCCTCCCCGACAGGAGAGCGATAGTTCGACTGCATGTCATAGCTGAAGGCCGCCATGTGGAAGTAGTCCATTTGCGTCCAGGTATCGAAAGGGTGGTCGTGGCACTGCGCACATTCGAGGCGAGTCCCGAGAAAAATCCGGACGGTGTTCGACATGTTGTCGAGCGGCATGCCCCGGTCGCGGAGGTAGTAGCCGATCGCCCCTGAGTCCCACGCCGCCCCGTCCGTCGTGAGGAGCTCCCGGACGAACTCGTCGTAGGGCCGGTTTTCGCGCAACGCCGTCTTGATGAAGGCAGTGTAGTGAGGGGCAACGGTCTGGCTGTTGTTCGCAGTCCGGTTGAGGCGGAGGACATCAGCCCAGTAGTTGAACCAGTGGTTCACATAACCTTCGCTTGCGAGAAGCTCGCTGATCAATTTCTCTGATTTCCCCTGATCGGTCGAGGCAAGATAGGCGGAGGCCTCTTCAGCCGTCGGGATGCGTCCCGCGAGATCGAGGTAAAGGCGACGGACCATGATCTCGTCGGACGCAGGAGCGTTCGGGGTCACCCCGTGCTCCGTGTAGCCCTTTGCGATGAGAGCGTCAATTTGTTGCGAAGGCGTCTGAGACCCAATCTCCGCCAGCGCGCAGACGGAGGGAGCGCCAAGGAGCGCAGCGAGGAGAAAAACAGGAAATGTTCTCATGAAAAAGGGGAGATCTCATCTGCCCGGGTGAAAAGGGGCAACCGTCTAACCCCGCGCGAGGGAGGGAGTTGCGCGCTATTTTGGTGTCGATGCCTGTTCCGAACCTGCAGCCGGATCGAGGCACCCAACAGGGTCAAGTCGTTGACCTAACCCTGCTTCCGCTCCAGCGTCACGACACACTCCAAATGCCTCGTTTGGGGAAACAGATCAAAGGGCTGGATCTTCGTGATCTCGTAGTGCTCTTTCATTTGCTCCAAATCACGAATCTGAGTCGCGGGGTTACAGCTCACATAAACCACCCGCTTCGGGCCGAACTCGATGAGCTGGCGAAGAAACTCCGGACTGCTACCTTTCCGGGGAGGATCGATAACGACGGCGGTTTTCCCGGCGGGGTATTTCACCTCGGCGAAAATGTTCGTCGCATCGCCCTGGATGAATGTGCAGTTCTCGATCCCGTTCTGAGCAGCATTGCGTTTTGCCCAGTCGATCGATGACTCGCTGATTTCAATGCCGACGGCTTCTTTGAAATCCCGGGCCGCGCTCAGACAGAAAAGTCCCGAGCCGCAGTAGGCATCGACGAGATACTCGACGCCGCCTTCCCCGAGGGCTTCGGTTTTCACATGATCCGCAAAGGCCGGGAGAATGTGAGGATTGTTCTGAAAGAATTCACCGGCGTGGAAAGAAAACCGGAGGTCGCCGACCATTTCCTCGCACATCTCGGTCGGGTCGGTGCAGACGTAACCGTCGATGGAATCCCGCAGGAGCAGGGTCGCCCCTTTTTTGTAGCTCTTCGCATTCGCCGTGACCTCGGCCCGGACCTGAGGCAGCCTTTCATTGATCGTGTCCGACGCGATTGGGCAATGCTTCACATCGAGGACCTGCTGTCGACGATCCTGGAGGAGGAAACCGATCGGTCCCATGCTCCCGTCCTTCGGCCGCTGAAAGTGCGGGGTGATCTTTGAGCGATAACCGTAAGTGACGGGGGAGGGGTGAACCGGCGAGACCGGAAACTCGATCCCGGCCATGCGTCGGAGGAGTTCGGTAACCTGTCCCTGTTTCCAGTCGAGCTGCGCTTCGTAGGAAAAATTTTGGTATTGGCAGCCACCACACTGACCAAAGAGCGGGCAGACCGGCTCGATGCGGTTCGGGGAGGGTTCGATGACTTCGATCAGATCCGCCTCGGAGAAACTGGGACTGTTGCGAAAGACTCGCGCCTTCACCTTCTCATCGGGAAGGGCGTGGGAAACGAAAACGACCCAGTCATTGATTCGCCCGACGCCTTTTCCAAGGTTAGTCAGTGAATCGATCTCGAGAATAATCTCCTCGTGATAATCAAAGGGCTCGGCGTGGAATTTTTTCGGTCTTTTCGACATGGCATTGAAGATGCTAGGCAAGCTACGCAATCTTCCCCTGACCGCTTTAGAAATTTTATTCTTCGTTTACACTAATTTGTGATGCCGTCAAAACGAACCACTTACACAACCGACTCAATCGAAATTAATCAGATCCTCGGGGCGACCCACGCGGATTCTTTTGGGTTTCTGGGACTGCACGAGAATCCTGCCGGTGAGGGAATGGTCCTGCGTGTTTTCCGTCCGGAAACCGTGGGTGTTTCCGTGATTCCCTCCGGTGGTGATGCTGTGGCGATGACGAGCCTCGATCCCGCCGGATTCTACGAACTGATCTTTCCGGAGGCAAAAGAACGTTTCAGCTACGAATTGCAATTTCAGTTCAAGAGCGGCGACAGCCTCACGATGGCGGATCCCTATTCCTTCGGACCGATCCTTGGCGAACAGGACCTCTACTTTTTCGGAGAGGGAAGCCACCGTCATCTCTACGATTGCATGGGGGCGCACCTCAAGAAAGTCGATGGCACTGCCGGAATCCACTTCGCAGTCTGGGCACCCAATGCGCATCGCGTCAGTGTTGTCGGTGACTTCAATGTCTGGGACGGTCGCGTTCACCCGATGCGGAATCACAACGGGACCTGGGAAATCTTCATCCCCGGGATCTCGACCGGCGAACACTACAAATTCGAAATCGTCGGGGCCGAAGGAAACATGTTCATCAAAAGTGACCCCTACGCTTTTTTCTCTCAGCACGGCACACAGACCGCAAGCATCACCTACGATCTCGATCGTTATCTCTGGAAGGACGAGGACTGGATGCAGAAACGCGCCAAGTCGGACCCCTACCACGGCCCGATGTCGATTTACGAGTGTCACCTTGGTTCCTGGAAGCGCCGCTTCGAGGAAGAAAACCGTTTCCTCACCTACCTCGAACTCGCCGACGAACTTGTCGATTACGTCGTGGAGATGGGCTACACCCACATCGAGCTCATGCCGGTGGCGGAGTTCCCTTTCGACGGATCGTGGGGCTACCAGGTCTGCGGCTACTTTGCGCCGACGAGCCGCTTCGGTTCCCCGGATGAATTCCGCGAATTTGTGGATCGCTGCCACCAGCGCGGTATTGGCGTGATCGTCGACTGGGTCCCGGCACACTTCCCGAAAGATGCGCACGGCCTTGCCAAATTCGACGGCACCGCCCTCTACGAGCACGCCGACCCTCGGCAGGGCGAGCATGCTGACTGGGGCACTCTGATTTTCAACTTCGGCCGCAACGAGGTGAAAAATTTCCTCATCAGCAACGCGATGTTCTGGCTCAAGGAGTTTCATATCGACGGTCTCCGCGTCGATGCGGTCGCGTCACTCCTCTACCTGGATTACTCGCGTGAGGACGGGCAATGGATCCCGAACCAGTATGGCGGACGCGAAAACATCGAGGCGATTGAATTTTTGAAGCAGCTCAATCAAGTCTGCTACGAGGAGAATCCGGGGATCATGACGATCGCGGAGGAGTCCACTGCTTTCCCTGGCGTCTCCCGTCCCGTCGATACCGGCGGCCTCGGTTTCGGCTTCAAATGGAACATGGGCTGGATGAATGACTCGCTCAGCTATATGGAGCATGAGCCGGTTCACCGGAAGTATCATCATGGCATGGCGACCTTTTCGATGATCTATGCCTATCACGAGAACTATGTCCTCGTTCTCAGCCACGACGAAGTCGTTCACGGCAAGGGATCATTGATTCAAAAAATGCCGGGCGACCGCTGGCAGCAGATGGCAAACGCCCGAATGTTCCTCGCCTGGATGTTTGCCCACCCCGGCAAAAAGCTCCTTTTCCAGGGCATCGATATTGGCCAGTCCGAGGAGTGGAATCACAACCAGAGCCTTCCCTGGCATCTCCTTGATTATCCAGAGCACGCTGGCTTTCAGCGCATCGTCAAAGACCTCAATCACCTCTACGTCGCCGAGCCCGCGCTGCATGAACTCGACCACGAGCCAGGCGGCTTCGAGTGGATCGATCACGGTGACGCGAAGCACAGCCTCTTCACCTTTATCCGTCGCAGTCGCAGCGGGGAAACCATCGTCGTCGTCGTGAATGCAACTCCGGTTCCACGCGAGAGCTATCGCCTCGGCGTGCCTGATGCTGGGTTCTATGAAGAAATCCTGAACTCAGACTCCGAACTCTACGGCGGCGCCAACGTCGGCTCCCTGGGCGGCATCCCGACCCAGGATCACGAAGCCCACGGACGTCCGCAGTCGATTCAGGTGAACATCCCGCCACTCGGCACCGTGATTTTCAAGAAGCGAGCTGTCTGATTCAGCCCCTTGATCTCGATCTCTTCCGCAACGCGGGAGCACGATTACGATCAAAAGAAAGACTCCGCGGTTCGGCCTCCTCTTCTTACTCTTCATCTTCTTCCTACTCTCCGGCGCTATGTGGGAGAGTAAGAAGAAGAGGAGTAAGAGTCAAAGCCCCCTGACACGAAAAACGGAGGGCCGAAGCCCTCCGTCTCGAAGTCCGCAGACACCGCAGGATCGCGATGCCGCCTGATCAAATTGATCAAATTGATCAAATTGATCAATGGTAATAGTAATTGCGGCGGGCACGATTCTTGGAGATCGAGGAACCAGCGACGGCACCAATGGCACCGCCAATCAAGGCTCCTGTTCCATCACCAATAAGTGCGCCTGTTCCGGCACCGATGGCACCACCGACTAATGCTCCGCGCTCACCGGGAGTGCAGGACACAGCCCCGAGGCCGAGAAGAGCGCAAGCGCCCATGAGAATTGATTTTCCGTACTTATTCATAACTGACTATGTGATTAGGTTATCGACTTGGTTAATGTGGCCGCGCAAATTTTTATCTGTAAAAGTGGCTTCTGACTTTTGCTGAAGACTGA
>CAZOUP010000165.1:1253-9545 GCA_964583035.1 uncultured Akkermansia sp. | reverse complement strand
CAAGCGTGCACCCAAACTCCGTCCTGCTGAACGAATTGCGCACAGCTTTTCTGAGATGCTGGAGTTGGGCGTATCTGAACGGGAGATCTTCTCATCCATTCTTCGATCAATGCTGGTTCACAATCCCGGTTACATCGGGGTTTGGAATGTTTGGGAACCCGATGCGCTCGACGGCTGCGACTCCACTTATCGTCACACTGAAGGGCACGACGAGACGGGAAGGATGATCAACTACTGGCAGCGCCGAAGTGATAATATCTGCCTCGGGCCCGTTACCGGATATGATGAGGGAGAAGGGCCGGACTGGTATCGGGTCCCTCAGCAAACCCAGAAGATGCAGGTCGCCGGCCCCTACAGGTATCCTGTGGCAGGAGCTAATATCCTTATCATGAGCCAGGTAGCTCCTATCATTCGCAATGGAAAAGGGCTGGGAGTTGTTGGCGTCGATATCTCCATGGAGCTGTGGGCAGAGGAAACTTTGTCAGGGGATGGGTTGAACCTGTCGAAAATCATTGAAGACACGATGGCCCATGGCTGCGTTCTTCTTGACGATTCCGAGTCAGTGGTTCATTGCACCTCACGGGCGAAGAGTCTTCTTGAGCGCCATTATAATTTGCCCGGTGCCCTTCCGGCGCGATTGCCGGAGGAGTTGATCCACCGACGTGGAGAGGATCAGTTGATTCCATCGCGCGAGCCGGCAAAGCAGCCTGCGCTCTCTATCCGCCGGGTCTCTTTGCCGGTGCAGTGTCACTCTATCCTTTTGGTGTCAGAGGGTGCTGATGAGGCCAGCCAGTTACCGCCACTGACTCCGAGGGAGAAGGAAGTTAGGCATTGGCTGAGCGAGGGGAAGAGCAACGAAGAGATTGCGGTGATCTTGGGGATAAGCCCTCACACGGTGAAAAATCACCTCAATCACCTCTTTGATAAATTGGGCGTAAGCAATCGCTACGCCGCGGCTCTCGCGGAGTCCAATTGACTCGTTTGAGCGTCGCTTGACTCAAAAAAGAGTCCGAATAGGTCATCCTTCCTATATCGCGAATCGGAATTCGCAGGAATCATCGTCTTGTCGTGGAAGCACCGCGCTGGTGCTCGACCTCATATCCGAATTTTTCCTATCATGCCTCTGACACCTACCTTCGCCGTTCCTGAAGATTTCAAAGTGGACATGGGTCAGGTGACCTCTCTTAAGGAGAAGCTGGAGGCTGCCGGCGTGAAATACTGCCTCGCGACTTATGCCGACATTCACGGGGTTCCAAAAGCAAAAATGACTCCGATTTCGTGTCTCGAAAAGATGGCGAAGGGTTCTGAGCTGTTCACGATTGGAGCCTCCGAAGGGATGGGGCTGGTTGGTCCGCAGGAAGACGAGGTCGCCGCCGTGCCTGACCTCAAAACATTCGTTCAGTGCCCCTGGGACAAACGCCTCGCGATCTTTTTCGGAGACCTCTACTACCATGGTGAGCCTTATCCTCATGCAGCGCGTCAGATTTTGAAGCGTCAAATTGAGCGGGCCGCTGCAATGGGCTTGTCGCTCAACGTGGGCTGCGAGCCGGAGTTCTATGTCGTGAAAATCGATGAAGCATCCGGAAAGCTTCATTCAATCAATCCGTCACGCTTTGAAGGGGTTTGCGTGGCGTATGACGTCAAGCAGGGGATTGATGCGCTTCCTTTTCTCGAACCCATCGCTGACTATATGGATGAGTTAGGGTGGGGTCTGTATTCCTTCGACCAGGAGGGAGGACACAGCCAGTTCGAGTTTGATTTTAATTACGCGGACGCGATGACGATGGCCGATCGCATCATCTTTCTCCGCCTCATGGCGAAGCAGGTCGCAGAGTCGATGGGGGCCACGGCAACTTTCATGCCGAAGCCGTTTGCGAATGACTTTCGAAGCGGCCTTCATTTTAACATGTCGATGGCCAGCCTCGAAACGGGGGAAAACCTCTTCGCTCCCGGCGCCGGGAAAACCACCTTGGGAGAGCAATATGGAATCCCACTTTCCGACCTCGCTTACCACTTTGTTGCCGGCATCCTGAAAAATGCGCCGGCAATTACCGCGGTGACCTGCCCGAGTTACAACAGCTACCAGGGTTTGATCGCGCAGGGAGACATGCCCGACATCAGTTGGGCGCCTGTTCTTACCGCTTACGGCCGGAACAATCGTTCGGCGATGATGCGACTTCCGCTGAACCGCTACTGCGTCGAAAACCGTGCTCCTGACATGGGCTGCAATCCTTATCTGGCGACTGCGGTTCAGCTTGCTGCCGGACTCGATGGTATCGAGCAGGCGCTCGATCCGGGAACTCCGCTGAATGAAGATTGTTACAGCCTCTCGCGCAGTCAACTTAAAGAGTCCGGTGTCCATCTTCTGCCGCGAACTTTACTCCATGCTCTTGAAGCCTTCGAGGAATCGAACTTCATCGAGGGAGTGTTCGGTGACTTCAAAGAAATTTATCTCGAGCAAAAGATGAAGGAATGGACCGAGGGTTATTACCCCATCAACGAAGCGCACCGGGCAACACAGCTGAATTATCTCTAACATGTTCACACTTACTGATAAAATTGCCGTCGTAACGGGTGGCGCATCGGGGATCGGGGAAGCGATCGTCAAAATGTATCTCTCCGCCGGAGCTGTCGTCTACTCAGTCGATCTGAGCGAAGATTGTGTCGAGGGAGCTGTTCCTCTGGTCGCAGATGTCTCGAAAGAAGACCAGATCGTAGCCGTCCTCGAAAAGGCCTCTGCGGAAACCGGGCACATCGATATTCTCATCAATAATGCCGGCATTCAGCCTCTCGGTTTAACCTTCGCTGACGTCACCTACGAAGACATCACCCGCACCTTTGAGGTCAATGTGAACGGAACTTTCTTCGGCATCAAACACGGTCCACGATTCATGCCTGAGACGGGCGGTCGCATCATCAGCACGAGTTCGTTTGTCGGCCTGTTAGGTATTCCGGCTGGATCGGCGTATGCCGTATCGAAGGCTGCTGTCGCGCATGCGACAAAGTGCGGGGCCGTTGAGTTGGCACCCCGGGGAATCACCGTAAACGCCGTGGCACCGGGAACAGTTCTCACGCCTTTCGTGACGAATATTCCCGACAATCCGGAAATACCCTTTGTCACGAAACGGACTCCTCTCGGTCGCCTCGCTCTTCCTGAGGAGATTGCGGCTGCCTTCGTGTTTCTCGCCTCTGATGAGGCCTCCTACATCACCGGTGCCGTTCTTCCGGTGGACGGAGGAATCGCCGCCGGATGGGAAGCTTACGACCTGCCTCCTTTCGACGAGTCGATCACCAAAATTTAGTCTCCGTTTAAGCACTTTTCCAACTCCACTGATTAATCCAAACATGAAAGCAAAAAAACTAAGTGTCGAAGAGATCAACGCTGAGATCCTCAGGTCTGCTTCGGTTAGTCTCGAAAATGCATCAACCCTCCCGGCTGATGCCTACACTTCAAAAGAGTATTTTGAATACGAGATGGATACCATTTTCAAGGAGGAATGGATCTGTGTCGCCCATCAGTCGCAGATCCCGAAACCGGGTGACTACATCAGCCTTGATGTTGTGGGGGAGCCGGTCATTGTCGTGCGGGGCAAGGACAACGCGTTCAACGTGCTTTCGAGGGTTTGTCCTCACCGGGCGATGGATATCATGCCTGAGGGGTTTGGCTACGAAGAAAAAGGGAAAGTTCGTCTCTTCATGTGCCCTTACCACAGTTGGACTTTTGATCTCGATGGCCAGCTGAAGGGAGCCCCGGAGATGCAGAAGACCTGTGATTTTAATCGCAAGGACTTTGCTCTCCCAACCTATCGGACTGAACTTTGGGAAGGCTATATTTTCATGACCTTCAATGAAGATGCTGAGCCGGTCGCGACTCAGCTCGCAGAGCTTTACGAGGATATTAAGGATTGGAAAATGGCTGAGATGGACATCGTCGTCGAGATGGAATGGGAGCTTGATGTCAACTGGAAGAACATGATCGAGAATTGGATGGAGCCATACCACCACATGGGCATCCACGTCAAAACACTCCAGACCATGATGCCTGCGAAGAGTTGCTGGACTGAAGAGTACAGCCCCCGCTACACACGAGCGCATCTGCCCTACAGAGAGAACCTCATAACCTCAATCAAAGAGGCAGAATCGAAGGAAGAGCATTATGGAACTTTTCCACCCCTTCCCGGGATTCCCGAAGAAGGAAAGTATGAGTGGGTCGTTCATACCGGATTCCCCGGCTACATGATGCTAACGGGTCCAAACTGCGCTCTTTGGTATCGGATTCTCCCGATCAGCGCTGAGAAGATCAGCCTCGTGACCACCATCATGGTGAACAAGGAGGCACAGGAACATCCGGACTTCGAGAAACACCTCGAGGAGGAGCGGGAGGGATTGAGAGATTTCCACATGGAGGATGTCCAGGTGTGCACGGCGGTTCAGCGAGGATTCAACTCACAGGCATTTCAGAGAGGGCGGATGAGCTATCTCGAAGAGCCCGTTCATCAGATTCAGCGCTACCTTGCAACACGTATTCGTGAAACGGGGAATGTCCCTTCCGAGTTGAGTGAAGTGGAGGAAGTCGCATGAGTCGGACCGTTGCCTACATCATGCCGCTGCCTCCCGGAGCTCATCCGGGGATGGATACGGTCGCTCACGGGATCGCCGCGGGGATTGCCGGAGCGGATGCCGAACTTCGTATTCTACCAAGCGACCTTCGTGATCCGCACTATTCAATTGTGCAGAATCAGGCGGTCGTTGCCGCGACCGAGGCGGGAGTGGATGGAATCTGTATTTTCACGCTCGATGAGAACGAGCCCGAGCCGGCCGTCTGGAGAGCGATAGGAAAAAATGTTCCCGTTGTCGCTCTTCACAAACCGAAATTCGCGACAACCGCGACTGTCGCTGTTCCGAACTTTTATCATGGGATCTATCTATCCCAATTCCTCAGAAGAAGCGTTAGTGATGATTCGAAGGTCGCGATTGTCGGCGGCCCTCCTATTCTCGACGATGACGAACTCGTCGAAGGTCTTCTCGCAGGCGGAAAACGCTGCGGCTTCAATTTTCTGAATGACCCTCACGATCCCGCCTATCGCAATCAGGCCGACGTGAAGGGCGCGGGGGTAGAAGTGGCGAACCGGATCCTCGATGAGTTTCCGGAGATGGAGGCGTTGATCGTTTTCAACGACGAAACGTTGATGGACTTTCTTCCCGTCTTAGAAGAGCGGGGGCTTCTTGGAAATCTCCCCATTGTTTCCCGGAACGGCAGTCCTGCTGCTGTTGAAGCCGTCAAACGCGGTGACACCCTGGCGACTTATGACTACGGCCTGACCGAACTTGGGCTGACCGCCGGGAAAATCTTCTCAGATATTTTTCTGGACGACGCCGACTACGAGGATGCGCTTTTCTGTCCCACCTACGGACGCGTTATTGATGAGGACGCAGCAGAAAGCTATGTCCCGTGGGAGGAGCGAGCCCCTGCTGTTGAACTGATTACCGGACTGGAATGAGCATCGAAGCACGAACAGATCTTGCAGTGCCGGAGTTGGTCGTCATTCCCCCGGGAAGCTTTCGGATGGGCGCGGGGGAGAATGACAAGTTTGCGACAATGTTAGAACTACCGCGCCGGGGAGTCGTCATTCTGGAGAGTTTTGCAATGGGGAAGTATCCCGTCACCTTTTCACAGTTTGATGCCTATGTGAGCGACACTTCAAATTCTGAGGTGCCGCCGGACTATGAAACCGGCCGGGGGGACAACCCTGTGGGAAGTGTTAGTTGGCTCGACGCTCAGGGCTATCTGGAATGGTTGCGAAACAAAACGGGGAAACCTTTTCGCCTGCCTTCGGAGGCGGAATGGGAATACGCATGCAGAGCCGGCACTCAGTCCACTTTCAGCACGGGCGAATATCTCACCCTTGAAGATGCCAACTTCTGGTATTCAGAGGACGGGAAAAAGATCGGCCCCGGGAAACCTCTACCGGTTGGAAGTTATCCTGCAAACGCTTTCGGATTGCATGACATGCACGGAACCATTTGCGAACTTGTTGAGGATTCCTGGACCGATGGATATAGCGATCATTCCTCAGATTCCGGACCCTTCTACGTGGATTCGTCTCAGCTAGTCGTGACCCGCGGAGGTTCCTGGGACTACGCATCCCGGTTGTTGCGCGCTGCCTTTCGGGACTGGGTCGATCGTGACCGGAGATTTGATAACATCGGGTTTCGAGTCGCCTGCGACGTCGAATGAAATATCTATGAAGGATCAGTCACCGAACTGATCTGAACAAAAAATTCTGACCGGCTGAAGCAATAGCAACGCCCGGGTCTGAAACTGAAAAAAACAAAACAAGTATATCGAAATGAAATATAAAAAGATATTAAAGCTCATTGCAATCCTTCTTATCTGTACTTTCACGGCAGCAGAGGCTGCCGAGAAAGTCCGGGTGTCATTCTTTTCCTGGCCCGGATACGGGTTCTGGTTTATCGCCAGGGAAAAGGGGCTCGCTCCCGACCTTGAACTGGATCTTCAAATTATCGAAGATCCCTACGAGAGCTTCGGTCTCCTCGCGGCGGGGCAACTCGACATTTCTTCGAGCACGGTGGAATACGGTCCTATTGCAGCGGACAGTGAAGTTCCGGTAAAGCTCGTGACATACACGAACCTTTCCTATGGAACTGATCGTCTCATCGTGTCTAAAGATATTTCTTCCGCGGCAGACCTCAAAGGCAAGTCCGTCGCTGTCCTTGAAGGTGGCCTCGCTCAGATTTTCATGGCAATTTGGCTAGAGGAAAACGGAGTTAAATTCGATGAGGTAGAGTATGTAAATCTCTACATGGACGACGCTGTCGGAGCCATGGTCAGTGGAAAAGTCGCCGGTGGTGAATTCTGGGAACCGTTCGGTTCAGTCGTTCTTGATACGCTGGAAGGAAGCCATGCCGTCGCCACTTCCCTCGAACCTTTCTGGCTCCAAACAGGTCTTCTCGCTGACGGAATGTATATGTCGGATGCGTTCATGGAGAAGCCTCAGATTGCGACAAAAGCTATGAAGGCATACTGGGATGCTGTTGCCTGGTGGATGGAGAACCCTGAAGAAGGCAATAAGATCATTTCGGAAGGCCTTGGGTTTGATTTGGCAGACGTTGAGTCGGTGATTGGAAAAACAGGAGATCCAAACGAAGGCGGCCTTGCCGTGATGGATGTTTCTGCTGCGAAGAAATTCATGGGCGTTGAAGAAGGAGATCCTCCTTTCGGACTGAAGAATGGTCAGATTAGAGACGTCTGGGCGCTCACCTCTGAGTGGTGGCAGAAGTTTGAGATGATCAAGAGTGATCCGCCATTTGAAGCAGGGGTCGATACAGCGATCATCGCGGGACAGTAGATCCGGGCGAATTATCTATCCCAATTCCGGTCCATGAGTGACACCATCGTTTTCCTTGACCGTGATACAACCGACCGGGGTGACATGAATTTGTCTGCTCTGGAATCTCTCGGGGACATTGTCTATCACGCGATCACACAACCGTCGGAAACCGCTTCCCGCGTTTCTGATGCCACTATCATCCTGACAAATAAAGTTGTCATTGGTGAGGCGGAAATGGAGGCCGCTCCTCACCTGAAATTGATTCAGGTTGTGGCCACCGGAATCAATAATGTTGATCTCGATGCCGCCCGGAAGAGAGGTATCGCAGTTTGTAATGTCAGTGGATACAGCACTGAAGCGGTTGCTCAGCATGTCTTCACGTTTCTGCTCAACCTGAAGACCAATATCCACCGGTTTGCGGCAGAGTCAGGAAACTGGCATCAGTCTCCCATTTTCACCCGACTTGATTATCCGATTACTGAACTGGCGGGGAAAACCTTCGGGATTGTTGGACTCGGTTCGATAGGTCGGGCGGTTGCGCGCATCGCCTCTGCGTTCGGGATGCGAGTCATTGCCTACGCTCGTGAAGGCGCGGAATCGAGTGGCGACGTTGAACGACTCCCGCATGAAGAGTTTCTGAAAGGGGCGGATGTGGTCAGCCTCCATTGTCCGCTAACTCCGGAGACAAAGCACTTCATCAATGCTGAATCGCTCGAGTTGATGAAATCGGATGCCATCCTCCTTAATACCGGAAGAGGTGACCTCATCGATGAACCGGCTCTTGTTACCGCGCTGCAATCGGGAACGATTGCAGCTGCCGCTGTCGATGTTCTGACCCCGGAGCCGCCCCCGGCAGGCCATCCGTTTCTCATCGCGAAGCTCGATAACCTGATGATCACTCCGCATATCGCCTGGAGTGCCTACGAAGCTCGTCAGCGCC
>CAZOUP010000165.1:0-1153 GCA_964583035.1 uncultured Akkermansia sp. | reverse complement strand
AACCTGATGATCACTCCGCATATCGCCTGGAGTGCCTACGAAGCTCGTCAGCGCCTCGTCGACGGGCTTGTCGAAAACATCAAGGCATTCCGGGCAGGTGGGAAGATTAACCGAGTCGACTAACGGGCTTGGTCATGAGGATCTCCGGAGTGATGTATCGGCGATTGCGCTGCCTTAAGGTCAGGACAAATCATGCAACTCGACCATGAAGCCCCGGGGTGGGGCGTGGAGAGCAGTTTCGTTCCGGGTGATACTTTCGGCGAAGGACATTGATTTTCAGGAAATTGTAAAACCTGTGCGCCGGCATCGCGAGCGAAGATTGGCCCGGAGGGCATTTCCGACGCGGCTGTTGGATTAAACCGGTCATAGAAAGACTGTGACGAATTCTCGACGGGGGTCAGATACAGGGGCAGCAAGTCAGGTATCCATCCACCGTGGATTGAGCGGTCCAAGTCGCTCGAAGACTGGACAGTTCTCTGCATGCGCCCCCGGCAGGAAGCCGGTGCTCATGAGGAATTCCCCCGTGATTTCGCCGCCGGTGAATTTAAAGTTTTTTTTGAAAAGCCTCACCCAATTCTCTTTCGGGAGCGGGTGATGATGATCGAGCCACGAGAGAAAGGACCCGTGACTATCTTGTAGAGGCAGGATCTGTTGAGCATTATAAATCACCGCGTCGATCTTGAGACGGTTCCGGATGATGCCGGAATTATTCAGGAGTCGTTCGCGATCGCGATTTTTGTAGTTGGCGACTCTCTCGATGTCGAAACGATCAAAGGCATCTTGAAAAGCTTCCTTCTTTTTCAAGATGGTGAGCCAGGAGAGCCCCGCCTGATTGATCTCAAGAATGAGGCGACCAAAGAGCAGATTGTCGTCCTCAATCGGAAATCCGTATTCGTGGTCGTGATATGGCCCGTGGAAGGGGTGCCCGGGAGCGATGTCGCAGTAAGTGCTCATGGTGTGCGGAGTGGAGATGAGAAGGTGAGGTCGCGTGGGAGTTAGCGATTTTCGATTGTGGGAGGAACTGTTGGGTCTTAACACGAATTCGCTTTGCTCCCACGAACTTTCTAAGAATCGCCGCAAATGCTCAAAGATTCGTGGAAATTGGTGAGCATTCGTGAGCTCTCCCTCACGCATTTTAAGCCCACGAATGGAC
>CAZOUP010000164.1:0-9733 GCA_964583035.1 uncultured Akkermansia sp. | reverse complement strand
CCCACCGTGGCGAACGCTCGTGCGCTTCTGAAGCGACTTTTCTTTGACCCAAAGAAATACGATCTCACTCGTGTTGGTCGTTATAAGATTAACCAGAAGTTGGGTCTTCCTGTTGACGAAAATGAGCGCGTCATCACTCACGATGACTTTATCGCCTCGATGTCCTACCTCTTCGGTCTCCGCCGTGGCGAGGGTGTCCTTGATGATATTGACCACCTTGGTAGCCGTCGTATCCGCGCTGTGGGTGAGCTTCTTGCGAATCAGTGCCGCGTCGGTCTTGCCCGGACAGAGCGTCTCGTCAAAGAGCGCATGACTTTGTTCGACATTAATCTCGACGGCATGACGCCTTCGAAGTTGGTGAATCCGAAGGCCCTTGCTGCGGTCGTCCGTGATTTCTTCGGTCGCTCTCAGCTCAGTCAGTTCATGGACCAGATCAACCCTCTCTCGGAGTTGACGCATAAGCGTCGCCTCTCCGCTCTGGGGCCTGGTGGTTTGAATCGTGACCGCGCCGGATTTGAAGTGCGGGACGTTCATCCTTCCCACTATGGTCGTATTTGCCCGATTGAGACTCCGGAGGGACCGAACATCGGTCTCATTAACTCCATGAGTTGTTATGCGCGGATCAACGAGTTCGGCTTCATTGAGACGCCTTACCGCCGCATCATTAAAGGGAAGGTTTCCAAGAAAATTGATTACCTCACCGCTGACCAGGAGGAAAGCTACCTCATCGCTCAGGCGAATAATCCGATAGATGACAAAGGCGTTTTCCAGACGGAGCTGATTACGGTGCGTCACCTCGGTGAATTCATCGAGGTGGTTCCGACCGAATCGACTTACATGGATGTTTCGCCGAAGCAGCTTGTTTCGGTCGCGGCGAGCTTGATTCCTTTCCTTGAGCACGATGATGCAAACCGCGCTCTTATGGGCTCGAACATGCAACGTCAGGGCGTTCCGCTTCTTGTTTCCGAATCGCCTTACATCGGCACCGGAATGGAAGCGAAGGTGGCCCGTGACTCGCGTGCGGTTGTCATTGCGGAAGGCAACGGAACGATTGCGGCGGCCACGGCTGAGATCATCGTCATCACTAAAGACGGCGATCTTCCCTGCTCCGAGGCGCAGTTCCTTACGAATCCTCTCAAGCTGAAGAGTGATCCTGAGAATGGCACCTATGTTTATCCGCTCCGTAAGTTCATGCGTTCCAACGCCGGAACCTGCATCAACCAGAAGCCGATTGTCCTCCGTGGTGATAAGGTCAAGGCAGGCACTGTTCTTGCGGACGGACCGAACACTGACAACGGTGAACTCGCCCTCGGTAAGAACGTGCTCGTCGCTTTCATGCCGTGGAATGGATATAACTTCGAGGATGCGATCGTCATCTCGGAGCGCATCGTGAAAGAGGATGTTTATACTTCGATTCACATCGATGAATTCAACATTGGGGCCCGTGACACCAAGCTCGGCCCTGAAGAGATCACTCGCGATATTCCGAATGTCGGTGAGGAAGCGCTCAAAGACCTCGGTCCTGACGGCGTTATTCGCATCGGCGCGGAAGTGAAGCCCGGTGACATTCTTGTCGGTAAGATCACGCCGAAGAGCGAAACCGAGCTGGCTCCGGAAGAGCGCCTTCTTCGCGCGATCTTCGGTGAGAAAGCGGCTGACGTGAAAGACACCTCTCTCCGGGTTCCCTCGGGTTGTGTGGGTATTGTCATGGATGTCCGCGTTTCGAGTCGTAACTCGACGTCGAAAGAGAAGCTTGATCCTAAAGAGCAGCAGAAGCAGCAGAAGCAGATCATTGATGAGCACAAGCGTCGTCAGGAAGAGCTTACTGAGCAGCTCACGGAAAAACTTTCCGACGTTCTTCTTGGCGAGAAAATCCCACTCGATGTCGTCAACGGACGAACCGGTGAGATCATCATCCCGGCGAATCGCAAGATCACGAAGACGCTCCTTCGCAAGCTTGCGGACAATTATTCCAACGTGGAGATCGATCCAAGCCCGATCCGTAACAAGATCCTCGATATCATTTCCAGCTACGAGCAGAAATTTGCTGATATCGACATGGAGCGGGAACGCCAACTCGACCGGATCGAATCCGGTGATGAGGTCGATCCCGGCGTCATCAAAGAGGTCAAAGTCTACGTCGCCAAAAAGCGTAAGCTCTCTGTCGGTGACAAGATGGCGGGTCGCCACGGTAACAAAGGGGTTGTCGCGACGATCGTTCCAGAAGAGGACATGCCATTCCTCGAAGATGGAACTCCCATCGATATCTGTCTGAACCCACTCGGCGTTCCGAGTCGAATGAACGTCGGACAGATGCTCGAGACTCACCTCGGTGTTGCTGCGAAAGCCCTTGGCTTTAAGGTTGCGACTCCCGTGTTTGACGGTATTCCCGAGGCACAGATCGTCGAGTATCTTGAGCAGGCGAAAGCGACCGATGGATTCGAATGGATCGGCACGAACGGTAAATCGACTCTCTATGATGGTCGAACCGGGGAGGCTTTTTATCAGGATATCGTCGTCGGTATCATTTACATGCTGAAGCTTGGTCACCTCGTTCAGGACAAGATCCACGCTCGTGCGGTCGGTCCTTACTCCCTGGTCACGCAGCAGCCACTCGGCGGTAAAGCGCAGTATGGTGGACAGCGATTTGGTGAGATGGAGGTCTGGGCTCTCGAAGCCTATGGCGCCGCCTACACCTTGCAGGAACTCCTCACGGTTAAGTCCGACGATGTTCAGGGTCGAACTAGAATTTACGAGTCCATTGTCAAAGGGGATAACACCCTCGACGCTGGAACCCCTGAGTCATTCAACGTGTTGATCAAGGAGATGCAGAGTCTCGGTCTCGACGTTCGCGTCGGCTCCTCCGAGCGCTCTCCGGAAGAGATTCTTTCCGACAGCCTTGCGATCAATATTTAATTCATCTTTTCCCGTCCCACTTTTCCGAACCTCAGCCCATTAGTACCGTGTCAGTCCCAACACTCAGCTCTGAAACCCATCTGGACGAAATCTTCGGTCTTGAACGCAAGTCCGACAGTTTCGACCACGTCCGCATTACGGTCGCGAATCCTGAAACAATTCGTGCCTGGAGTCGCGGTGAAGTGAAGAATCCGGAGACCATCAACTACCGGACCTTCAAGCCCGAAAAAGGCGGTCTTTTCTGCGAACGTATCTTCGGTCCTACCAAGGACTGGGAGTGTGCCTGCGGAAAATACAAGCGCATCAAACACAAGGGCACCGTCTGTGACCGTTGTGGCGTCGAAGTGACTCTCAGCCGCGTCCGCCGCGAGCGCATGGGGCACATCGAGCTTGCTGTCGCTGTCAGTCATATCTGGTTTTACAAGTGCATGCCTTCACGCATCGGTCTCATGCTCGACATGAGTGCCCGCCAGCTGGAGCGCGTCATTTATTACGAGGATTACATCATTATCGAGCCGGGCAGCACGCCTCTCGAGCCCGGGCAGCTCCTCACGGAACTTGAATTCCGCGATGCTCAGGAAGAGTATGGCACCAATGATTTCCAGGCGGGAATGGGTGCTGAAGCAGTCCGCGAGCTCCTCGCCCGCATTAATCTTCCCGACGTTATCGTTGAGTTGGAGGAGGCCATGGGCAAGACCCGCTCGAAGCAGGTTCGTAAGAAGCTCGCGAAGCGGCTCAAGCTTGCTCAGGGATTCCACTACTCGAAGACTCGTCCTGAGTGGATGATCCTCGAGGTGCTTCCAGTGATTCCTCCGGATCTTCGTCCTCTCGTTCCTCTCGAAGGGGGGCGTTTTGCGACCTCTGATTTGAACGATCTCTACCGTCGTGTCATCAACCGCAACAATCGTCTTAAGAATCTTCTTCAGCTGAAGACCCCCGACGTAATCATCCGGAATGAGAAGCGCATGCTTCAAGAGGCGGTTGATGCTCTCTTCGACAACGGTCGCCACGGACGCGCTGTCACTGGAGCCGGAAATCGTGCCCTCAAGTCGCTTTCCGACATGCTTAAGGGTAAGGGTGGACGTTTCCGTCAGAACCTTCTCGGTAAGCGCGTTGATTACTCCGGACGTTCCGTCATCGTGATTGGACCGGATCTCGGTCTTCACCAGTGCGGCCTTCCGAAGAAGATGGCTCTCGTTCTTTTCGAGCCTTTCATCATCCGTCGACTCAAAGAGCTTGGTTACGTCCACACGGTTCGTAGCGCGAAGAAGCTTATCGAGCGCAAAACGCCCGAGGTTTGGGACATTCTCGAAGAAGTGACGAAAGGACACCCGGTTCTCCTGAACCGTGCGCCTACGCTTCACCGTCTCTCGATCCAGGCCTTCGAGCCGGTCCTCATCGAGGGATCCGCGATCCGCGTTCACCCGCTTGTCTGTACGGCTTATAACGCTGACTTCGATGGTGACCAGATGGCGGTTCACGTGCCTCTCTCGGTTGAGGCTCAGATGGAGGCACGCACTCTCATGTTGGCTCCGAACAACATCTTTACCCCGTCGAGCGGTAAGCCAATCACGACGCCTTCCCAGGATATTACTCTCGGTAGTTACTTCCTGACTTATTGCCGTCAGATTCCTCTTCGCGATCCAGACAAGGAGCAGACGCTTTCTTTGTTTGCTGATACGTCTGAGGTCGAATTCGCGGTCGCGAACCGCTCGATCGACATGCACGATCCGATCCGCATGCGGAACCCGGATTACGGCACGACGGGTCGTCGCTACGGTGACACCGAGCGCAAGATCCTCATCACGACGGCCGGTCGCGTCCGTTTCAACGAGATCTGGCCTGAAGACCTCGGATTCTTCAATGAGACCGCCGGTAAGAAGCAGCTTTCAGACATCATTTGGCGTTGTTACCAGACCGCAGGTCAGGACGGTACCGTGAAGTCCCTCGATTTGCTGAAGTCTCTCGGATTCAAAGAAGCTTCCCGTTCCGGAATTTCGGTTGGTATCTTCGACATGATCATCCCGGATGAAAAGGAAACTGAAGTGGCCCAGGCGACGGCAGAAGTCCAGAAGGCGAACGATCAGTATCGGGCCGGTGTTATCACCAATAAGGAGCGATACAACAAGATCGTTGATATCTGGACTCACGCTGGTGACGAGATCACGAAAGCCCTCTTCCGCACGATTGAGCACAACGATGGTAAGGACCTTCCGAGCCCGCTCTTCATGATGGTCGATTCCGGTGCCCGTGGTAACCGCCAGCAGATTAAGCAGCTTTCCGGTATGCGAGGCCTCATGGCCAAGCCTTCCGGTGAGATTATTGAGCGCCCGATTATCTCAAACTTCCGTTCTGGTCTTTCTGTCCTCGAGTATTTCATCTCGACACACGGTGCCCGGAAGGGACTTGCCGATACCGCTCTTAAGACTGCTGACTCAGGCTACATGACCCGCAAGCTGGTCGACGTGGCCCAGGATGTCATCATCACCGAGACTGATTGTGGAACCGCCAACGGCATTACCGTGAAGTCGATCTACGAAGGTGACGAAGAGGTCGTTGATCTGAAGACTCGAATCTACGGTCGTGTTGCCGCTGAGAAAGTGGTTAACGGAGACGAGACCGTCGTCGAACCAGGTGACATGATCGACGAAGATGTCGCGATCAAGCTTTATAACATTGGTCATGAGCAGCTTAAGATTCGCTCGGTTCTCACCTGTGAAAGCCGCCGCGGTTGTTGTGCGAAGTGTTACGGAATGAACCTCGCGACGAATGTGATGGCGAAAGACGGCGAGGCCGTTGGAATTATTGCCGCACAGTCGATTGGTGAGCCGGGAACTCAGCTCACGATGCGTACCTTCCACGTGGGTGGTGTTGCTTCAGGAACGTTCAAGCAGCCTATCATTAAGGTGAAAGCCAAGGGTGTTGTGCACTACAACAACCTCAGAACGGTCGAAACGCCTGACAAGACTTTCGTCGCGCTGAACAAGAACGGAACCATTTCGATTCACGGTAAAGACGGGATCGAGCTTGAGTCCTACAACGTCGTCAGCGGATCTCAAATCCGTATCCCTGACAACGGTGAGATCAAAAAGGGCGAAACACTTGCGACCTGGGATCCGTACAGTGTTCCCGTTATCACCGAGAAGGCAGGTAAGATTGTCTTCCGCGACATGATCCAGGGTATTACTCTTGATACAGAGATTGATAAGGAGACGAACGCCAAGGGATTGGTTGTCATCGAGCACAAAGAGGACCTGCACCCGCAGATTCTCATCGTCGATCCGAAATCGGGCGACGAACTTGCGACTTACTCCATCCCAACCGGTGCTCACCTTTCTGTCAAGGAAGGCCAGAAGGTGACCGGCGGTGGTCAGCTCGCGAAAACACCGCGAAAGGTATCTGAGACAAAAGATATTACGGGTGGTCTTCCACGTGTCGCCGAGCTTTTTGAAGCACGGAAGCCGAAAGAAGTCGCTGAAATCGCCAAAATCGATGGTGAGGTTTCCCTCGGGGGAACGGTTCGTGCGAAACGTAAGCTTCTCGTCACTGATCCGGACACCGGAGAGCAGGAGGAGCACCTCATCCCACTCGGCAAGCACTATCTCATCCAGCCCGGTGACACTGTTACCAAGGGTCAGAAGCTGACTGAAGGGGCTGTGATCCCGCATGACATCCTTGAAATTTTGGGGCCACATGCGCTCATGGAGCACCTCGTTAGCGAGGTCCAGGACGTTTATCGTCTCCAGGGCGTTGAGATCAACGATAAGCACATCGAGATTATTATTCGCCAGATGCTTCGTAAGATTCGGATCACTGATCCGGGCGATACGCAGTTCCTCTGGGGTGATCAAATCGAGAAGGCTAACTTCGAAGCGATCAACCTGGATATCACGGATCAGGGTGGTAAGCCTGCAGAAGGCGAGCCGGTCCTCCTGGGTATCACGAAGGCGTCTCTCGAGACGGACAGCTTCATCTCAGCCGCTTCTTTCCAAGACACCACTCGTGTTCTTACGGAGGCCGCTACGCTGGGTAAGATCGATTACCTTCTTGGATTCAAAGAAAACGTCATCATGGGACACCTTATTCCTGCGGGAACCGGTTTCCACACGACGCGGAACATTCAGGTTGAGGAATACGCCAAGGCGGAAGATCTCATCCCGACCAAGGAAGAGACGGTCGAGGACGAAGAAGAGGAAATCGTCGGAGAACTCGCGTAAACTTCAGATTCATTTTAACACGGGGTGCAGGAGCGAGAGCTCCTGCACCCCGTTTTTTCTTGATTTTCGGGGGATTGGCCGTTTAATGGCCGCCCTTTCCCAACCATCGGAATAAAAGTAAAAGAGAAGCGAACGGTCTGTTTAAATGCAGGCCGGGGAGTCACAAGACTAACGATGGCGCTTTTCGAAAACCCTTCGGTCACCTGCTAAAAGGGCCGACTCAAAAATATGTCTAACGAACTCATTACCGAACTCGTCGAAGCCGGTGTCCACTTCGGACACCAGTCCCGCAAATGGAACCCGAAGATGCGCAGCTACATCCTCGGCGAAAAGCACAACGTGCACGTCATCGATCTGGAGCAAACCGTCCAGCAGATCGACGTGGCCGGAAAATTTCTCGCGGACCTTGCTTCCAAGAATAAGAAAATCCTTTTCGTGGGGTGCAAGCGCCAGGCGCAGGATGCCGTCCGCGAAGCGGCCGAGGCAACCGGCCAGTTCTACATCAATCACCGCTGGTTGGGTGGCACGCTCACCAACAGCGAAACCGTCCGCCGCAGCGTCGGGCGCATGGAAATGCTGGAAAACCTCCAGAAGTCACCTGATTTCAAAAAGATGAGCAAGAAAGAGATTGCCTCTCTGAACCGCGAGAAAGGTAAACTTCACCTTCGTCTTTCCGGGATTCGTAAAATGGCGAATCTTCCTGACGCCGTCGTTATCGTTGACTCCGCCCGTGAGTACAACGCGATCAACGAGGCGCGCAAGCTCCGTATCCCGATTGTGGCCATGGTTGACTCAAATGCCGATCCCGACATCATCGATTACCCGATTGTCTCGAATGATGATGCGATCCGCTCCATCCGTGTCGTCCTCAAAAAGCTCATCGAGCCAGTTGTTGCTGCGGTGAATTAATTCCTTTTCGGAATCACATCTCACAAAACTGCCACGGATTCGACATTGCGAATTCGTGTGCGCTAACGGATTACCTACAAACATCCCAAGACTATGGCTGAAATTACTGTTCAACTTATTAAGACGCTCCGCGATAAAACCAACGCGGGGATGATGGATTGCAAGGCTGCGCTCTCTGAGGCAGGTGGTGACCTTGCGGAAGCGGAAACCATTCTTCGTAAGAAGGGGATTGCTGACGCTGAGAAAAAGGCCGGACGTGCCGCGAAGGAAGGCGTCATCGCCTCCCGCATCGTCGACGGCGAGAAAACCGGTATCCTCGTGGAAGTGAACTGCGAGACTGACTTCGTTGCCAAGAACGAGAATTTTACCTCCTTTGTTGAAGCGATCATCGATCACATCGCTTCGAGTGAGAGCGTCGATACTCTCGAAGCTCTCCTCGCTCAGCCGTTCGCAGGCGACGCGACCACGCTCGAAGAGTTCATCAAAGCCAAGGTTGGCCAACTGGGTGAGAACATGGGTCTCGCCCGTTTTGCCAAGTATGAGCTCTCCGGTGAAGGTGCCGTCGCTTCCTACATTCACATGGCGGGGCGCGTTGGCGTTCTTCTTGAAATCACGGCTGGAAAAGCTGAGACCGCACAAAGTGAAAGCTTCCGCACGCTTGCGAAGGATCTTACGCTCCAGATCGCAGCTGCCCAGCCAATCTGCATCAATCGCGATGAAGTGCCTGAGGCGCTTGTTGAGAATGAGAAAGACATTTTCCGTGAGCAAATGAAGGACAAGCCTGTTGAAATCATCGAGAAAATCATTGGTGGTAAGATGGGCAAATTCTACAGCACGAACTGTCTCCTTGAGCAGGCTTTCATCAAAGATGGTGACAAGTCTATTCAGAGTCTCATCGACGCTGTCGCGAAAGGAACCGGTGACGAAATCACTGTTTCCAGGTTTTCACGCTTTGCCGTGGGCGAAGAAGTCGAGGCATAGGTTCCTGCGCCCTTAAGCTATTTTAAAAAGCCCGACTTCGGAAACGAGGTCGGGCTTTTTTGTTGCCCCGTGATTGTTCCTCTGCGAACAGGATACGACTCTCACCTATCGAAATGCCCACCATCGCCATTCTTGATCTAGGAACTCTATCCATGACGGAACGGCAAAGATCCTGGCTCGACTCGATGGGGGAAGTTACCCTCTACGATCGCAGCGGTCCTTCCGAAATTCATGAAAGAGCATCTCAAGCTGAGGTTGTCATCACGACCAAGTGCCCCTTCGATGCAGAACTATTCGACAGGCTTCGGAAATTGAAATACATCGGCGTCCTCGGAACGGGCTACGACATGATCGATATCGCCGCCGCCCGGGAGCATGGAATCACCGTGACGAGTGTGCCTGACTACTGCACCGCAGCCACGGCACAGCATGTTTTCGCTCTCCTGCTTGCAATGACCAATCACACAGGCTCTCTCTCCGCGAGCGTTCATGAGGGCCGATGGTCAAAAGCGAGCGACTTTTGCTTCTGGGATGAGCCATTGGAAGAGTTGGCCGGCCTCTGTCTCGGAATCATCGGCTACGGCCGGATCGGTAAGGAGGTCGCAAAGATCGCTTCGGTTTTCGGCATGGAGGTAATCGTTCGCGCCCGGGGCGAAGAAACCGAAAGGGATGGTTTTGTGGCGATGGAACTCGACGAACTCCTGAAAAGG
>CAZOUP010000163.1:0-9897 GCA_964583035.1 uncultured Akkermansia sp. | reverse complement strand
ATTTCCTGACTGCGGTCCTCGACCACTTCCGCCACCTTCGAGAGATCCTCGTGACAGTGACAAACCGGCCCGGGTTGGGCGGGGCCGTTCGCCGAGACAGAAGGTTCTCCGACCTCAACGATAGCAACATGGCTAAGCTCAATTCCGAATGCGGAAAGCACCTGACACAAGCATCCCGGGAGAACCAAGTAAAGGCTCACGTAGGCAGCAAGGAATGATTTCGCAATCACGTTCACGGTTAGCTATTCGTTCAAGAAAGGGCGTGTGTCAATTCTCCTGAAATCACCTCAAGAGGTGCAGGGCGGTTGACTTCGTCCTACCGTAAGATTCATTTGTTCCTGCTAAATGCTTCGCGCTTCTTGCGGAGAAACGGTCGGATTTTGCAAGGATTCGTTAGTCTGTCTCGTATCGAAGCGTTCCGCCAAAAGGCATGGCGTTCACCGGGTTCAATCTAATTCCGGCGATATTGATCCAGTTCCAACTCCGCTTGCTCAAGCCGGTTGAGCACCGCGAGCCATTGCCGGATGAGGTGAAAGCTCATGCTTTCACGCTGATGCAGCTTCGCGATGAGCCGACATCGTTGAATAGCCTCCCGCTCAAATACGGGGGCTCCCCGCCGGTCTCTCGCGACGGCGGGAATCATCCCGGCGTGCTCCAGTTCTTGAATGAGCTCCCGGTGGAATCCTGTGGCTTCGCTCAGTTCGTCCACATCAAGCAGGGGGGCTTCGGTGTACATCCGAATGGTCCGAATGATCGTGGTGTGGCCTCGTGGTCTTGTTCTCATGTCCTCTCCTCTATTTTGCAGTAATCCATGGCGCTGATTTGATCCTGAGGCTGAAGTTAGCAGTTTGCTCAATTCTCAGCGCGGCGGCGATTGTCTTCGCCTTTGCCCCGGTTGTTCTCATGGGGCTGCTTTTGCGGTCTTCACAGCGGGGCCATTGAACTCGACCTCAAACTGTGCGAACTGAAATCGGACCACCATGAAAAATTCGCCCGCTCCGGGGTCATTGAACCCTGACCGAATTCAGCTCGCCATCGCCGGGCTTTGTGTTCTTGCCATCATTGGGCATCTTATCCTTCGTTTCGGCTTTGCGGTGGATGAGGTGATTTTCAACGCGCCTTTGTGGCTGGCCTATCTTTTTGGAGGAGTCCCTCTGGTCTGGGGGCTGCTCGGTAACTTGTGGCGAAAGGAGTTCGGGTCCGACCTCCTTGCGGGGATGTCAATCGTGACCGCGCTGCTTCTGGGTGAATACCTCGCGGGGACGCTCGTGATCTTGATGCTTTCGGGCGGTGAAGCGCTGGAGGCTTATGCGGTGCGGAACGCTTCCTCGGTGTTGAAGGCACTGGCGCAGCGCATGCCTTCGGTGGCGCACCGGCGGAGCGGGTCCTCATTTGAAGACGTGAAGATCGAGGAGATTGAAATTGGTGCGCTCCTCGAAGTCTTGCCTCACGAAATCTGTCCGGTCGATGGCACCGTGATCGAAGGGCGCACGGTGATGGATGAGTCTTTTCTGACGGGAGAGCCTTACATGATCTCAAAGACACCCGGGTCGATGGTCATCTCGGGCGCTCTCAACGGCGATTCTTCGATCACGATCCGCGCCGATAAACTGGCGGAGGATTCGCGGTATGCGAAGATCATGGAGGTGATGCGTGATTCCGAGGAGCGGCGACCGAAGATGAGACGTCTCGCCGACCGACTCGGCGCTTTCTACACGCCCGTGGCCATCACCATCGCGGTCGCGGCGTGGTTGATCAGCGGCGATCCAGTTCGTTTTCTTGCCGTGTTAGTCGTTGCGACGCCGTGCCCTTTGCTCATTGGTATTCCCGTGGCGATTATCGGATCGATCTCGCTCGCGGCGAAGCGCGCCATCATTATTCGCGATCCTTCGGTCCTCGAAACGATCGACACCTGCCGCGCCGTCATTTTTGACAAGACGGGAACGCTCACCTACGGGCGCCCGGAACTGATCGAACAATCGGTCGCGGCGGGGTTTGATGCCGCAGAAGTGCTCCGCTTGATGGCGAGCGCTGAGATCTATTCAAAGCATCCTCTCGCCGATGCCATCGTCGGGGCCGGTAAAGCGGCGGGAATTGACCCATACGAAGTTGAGGAGATCAGTGAGAAACCGGGGGAGGGTCTCACCGCTTTAGTGGCGGGACAGCGGATCAAGGTGACGAGTCGGAAAATGTTGATTCAGGATTTTCCTGATGAAGCTCGCCTCCTTCCTCCCGTCGGAGGCGGTCTCGAGTGCATTGTCCTGATCGACAATCGCTACGCGGCTTTGTATCGCTTCCGTGATGAACCCCGGAAAGAAGGGGCGGAATTCATCCATCATCTCGGCGGCAAACATCGGATCGAGCACGCCATGATGCTCTCCGGTGATCGGCAGTCGGAGGCTGACTATCTCGCCGCCCGCGTCGGAATTAATGATGTCCGGGCCGGGAAAAGTCCCGAGGAAAAACTGGAAATTGTCCGCGCCGAAACCGCGAAGCACAAGACAATCTATATTGGTGACGGGATCAACGATGCTCCCGCGCTGATGGCGGCAACGGTGGGGATCGCCTTTGGTCAGAACAGTGATGTCACGGCAAAGGCGGCGGGGGCGGTGATCATGGATAGCTCCCTCCGCAAGGTTGATGAGCTGATCCACATCAGTCGCCGCATGCGCCGAATCGCTTTGCAGAGTGCGGTCGGGGGGATTGCTCTCAGTGTTATCGCGATGCTCTTCGCCGCCGCTGGTTATCTCTCGCCGGTGGCCGGGGCGATCATTCAGGAAGTCATTGACGTCCTCGCGGTGCTCAATGCCCTGAGAGTCGCCTTGCCTCCGAAGACGCTGACTGACTATTGAGGCAGGTGTCAATTGCCTCTTTTTTGTGATTGAGTGGAACTGTCGCTGGATTACCATTCAACCCTGTTGGGTCGGTCATTCAACCCTGTTAGCGGGTCGTGCCGTGGTGTCGGGCAAAGTCCTGAAGGGCGGATTGGGTGATGATGTATTCGCTGAGATTCGACATCGTCAGCCAGCGGGTGAGGCGACCTTGGTGATCGACCACGGCGGCTGCTGAGAGTTTTGAGTTTCTTAGTTTTTCCCACGCCTCAAGGAGGGGGGCATCAGCTTCGATCTGAGGGGGGATGACATCGATCATGTCGCTGACGAGGGCATGGCTACCTTGTTCCCGGAGGGCTTTGAAGAGGTGGGCCTGGGTGACCAGCGCGACGCACTGGCCCTGATCATTGACGACCGGAAAATCGACTTGAGAGGTCGTGAGCAGAAGCCTCGTCGCTTCGTCAATGGAGTCGCTGAGTTTGAGGGTGTGGAACTCGGCGACGGCGGCATCCGAAGCGGTTACCCCGATAAGGAGGTGTTCCGTTTGGACAAAGGCGGCTTCGGATCTTGCGGCAAAGAGGACGAAGAGTGAGATCAGAAAAAGGATCGGCTGAAGCGTGAGGATCGCGACAAGACCGCCGACGATGGCGAGAGCCTGGCCGATCATCGCAGCGATCTTGGTGGCGCTTTCACGAGTCATGAAATAGCCGAGGGCGGCTCGGAGAATCCGTCCTCCATCCATAGGGAACGCGGGGATGAGATTAAACAATCCGAGGATGAGGTTAATCCAAATGAGTTGAGTGATAAGACCTCCGGGAAAGTGTCCCGCCGTGGGCAGTTCCAGAGTTGGAATTTTGGAGTCGAAGAAAAGTTCCAGTTTAAACAAAAGGAGCACCGTCGCGATGAGAAGATTTACGAGCGGACCGGCGACGGCGATGAAAAGTTCCTCCCCGGGATCCTTCGGAATCCGCGAGAGCCTCGCAAGTCCGCCGAGAGGGAAGAGGGTGATGCTGGGTGTCGTGATTCCGTATCTGAGCGCGGCGAGGGCATGACCGAATTCGTGAACCAGGACACAGAGAAAGATCGTGAGAAGGTAGGCGATCCCTCCAAGGGCCTCGCGAGGGGATCCATTGACCCAGAATGAGGTGCCAAGCCAGGCGAGGAGGAGGATGAAGGTCAGATGAATGCGAACTTTCGTCCCCGCAATTTTCGCAATGGTGAAGGACCAGGTCATCTGATCATTTTGGTGGCGGTGGACTGATCCATGGTTTCGCAGGCACCACCGAAGAATCGCCACATTTTGATTCCCCGATTGATATGGTAGACGGCGGTGAATCCCTCATCGAGAAGAGAGGGGAGGGCGCGGCGACTGCGATAGCCTCCGTCGCAGTAGAGGAGAATGGGCTTCGACCGATCCAGTGCGGAGAGATTCGAGACATCAAGATGGCCGTCTTCAAACGGAGCATTGAGGGCACCGGGAAGATGGCGTTTTTCGAATTGCGGGCGAGGTCTCACATCCACGGCAGTGAGATCAGAGTGCTGTTTGAATATTTGCAGTGCTGCTATGGTACTCAGATTCTGTGCGAATCGACCTCCTTCGAGGGATTTGAAATGTCCGTTGTCCCAGGCAAATTCAAAGACGTGCCAGAGGAGCACGATGAGAACCAGTAATGCGACGACAATCAGGGAAGTGATGGACATGGCGTTGATGTAGTGAGGTTAGTTACTCAGTGTGAGAGGAACAATGCGGTCGTCGCATCGTGAATCAGCTTTTTGGTGAAGCTCCCGACGAAGTGGTCCTTGATCGGGCGCTTCGAGTGAATTCCCGCGACGACGAGATCGATTCCCTTGAGGAAGTCTTCCGTGACCACTTGGTTGATTGGTTCGTCGCTGATGAGAACTTTCCCCGCTGTTTGCCCGTGCGATTCAAGGAGGCCGACGGCTGATTTTGCGAGGAATTCGCCTTCGCTTTCGTCTTTCTCCGCGACGACCACGGTGATCTCGAACTCATAGGCCGAGGCAAAGGTGATGAAGTCGTGAAGGGCGCTCGCCGAGGGGTGGCTCCCATCGAAAGTGATGAGAACCTTCTTTGGATCGATGAGTCCATCCGACGGCACGGCGATAATGGGAGTGACCGTTTCCTCAAGAAGTTTGTCCAGAGTATCGCCACGCCCGCCGCGCGTCTCGAAGTGAAAGGAAGTCTCCAGTCCCATGACAAGGAGATCATAAAACATCGCGGAACTGAGGAGTTTCTGCGCCGGAATCCCTTCGTAGGCGGTTTCGATGTGAGGCACCTTCGACTTTTCACATTCGGCGACGAATGTCCGGAGGCAGTCATCAAGGATATCCCGCGCATGATCGACCTTATTTTTGACGACGTCGATCATCATCGGGTAGTAGGGGCCGATGCTCGGGATGATCTGCGAGCGGATTTCGGGAGAGTCGAGAACAACGACACCCGCAACACCGGCACCGTGTTTTTTCGCAATCTGGCAGGCAGTGCGCGTCGCTGCTTGCGCATAGATCGAAGGGTCGAGAGGGACGAGGATTTGCTTCAGCAATTTCTTCATGTGGACAGCCTAGCAGCAGCTGATTACCATTCTGTCCGCCGATTGCTGAAGAAGAGGCCCATTTTGTTTTCTTGATCCCAAGTGATGCGCGGCTCGGTGTTGCGACGGAACAACGATGGCGGAGTTGAAGCCAATTGCTGCTGAGACTGCTCTCCGGGGATGACTGACATTCCTTCACAGATTGAACCCGGAGAAAATGAAGGTATGAAGAGAATTGTCGTTGCAGTCGACTTTGATGAAGAGATTGGTGATGTGCTGGAGGTCGCTTCTGGACTCGCCAAAGACACGGGAGCAGAATTGAGCGTCGTTCATGTCTACCCGCCCAATCCAGATCATATCCTCATGCCGCCCTACGTTTATCCTCCGGTCGCTGACGAGGATGATCACGAAGTGACCTTGCAAGCACAGCAGGCGCTGGTGCGCGAGCATGTGCAGTCTCTCATTCATAAGGGAGTCAAGGCCTCTGGTTATATGAAGCCGGAGGAAAAGGGGATCACTAAATCGATCCTGGCATTTGCTGAGGAAAAGGAGGCGGAACTCATCGTGATCGGGACGTATCGGCCCGGCCGCTTTCAGCGCTTGATCCTCGGAAGCATCGCTGAGGAGGTCATCAGACGGAGTCGGATTCCGGTGCTCGTTGTTCCCCCGATTTAGGAATAAACGTTACCTACCAATCCCATGAGAATGAAAAAAGCTGAAGTGTATATCATCGCGAATGGCAGTTCGATCCGGGCCTTTCAAAGAAGGGTGGATGACGCCATCGTCGAGGAGGAAGTTTTTGAACTTGAGGAAATCGCGCTGGATCCCGCCATCATGCCTCCCCCGAAAAGCGACGCTGTCGCCACTGATCGACCGGGGCGTTTTGAAAGTGGAGATCGTGCCGGTCACGGAAACAACCTTGTTCACGGAGAACGCCATGGGGTGACCCTTGAATGGGAGAAACGGCAGGGGCAGGCGCTTGCTGACTCAATCGAGAAAATTGTCACCCAACAAAACAGGCAGCCATGGTCCTTGTTGGCACCTTCCAAATGGCTCCCACGCATTGAAGCGTGTCTTTCTGCCTCGGCCAGCAAGCAACTGGTGAGTAGTGATGCGGTAGACTTGAGTCAACACACGATCAAGGATATTGAGATCCGTCTCGCTCCAAAATGAACGAGGACGAACTTTCATCGTCCGCGCAGTGATTTTCAGACATCGCGGCCTGATCGGGTTTTCAAGAGATCGACTCACTCACTTCGGCGGCGAGTTCTGTGAGAAACGCTTTTGCTCTGACTGCTCCGGAAAGAATCTCGTCAGGCTCACCATTCCCGTTTAGTTCGAGGACGAATGAGCCGACGAAATTTTCGCGGATGAGTTGTTGGATAAGGGGCTTCCAGGCGATGTCGCCATCGCCAGGGGGGAGGTGATCATCCCACTTTCCGCGATTGTCATTGGCATGGATCATATTTAAATGCCCGGAGAGTTTGTTCGCGACGCGCGGGAGGTCACCGGAGAGAAAGGCGTGCCCGGTATCGAGGCAGGTGCCGACGTTCATCGACTCGACCGCTCCGAGGAGATACATGAGGTCGGCGATGTGGCCGAACATGAGATGGGGGAGCATGTTCTCGAGGAGGAGGGTTAAATTCAGTTCGGTGCAATGATTTGCGACGGCGTTGAGAGAGTCTGCGGTGAGCCGCATTTTGGGATACCACTCATGGGGAGACATCGTCCGTTCCTTCTCTGGTCCGGGGTGAAGGACGATGTACTTCGCATTTAAACTTTTCGCGGCATCGCAGGCAAGGCGCAGCTCATCGATGGAGTGACCCCGAATGGATTCGTCCCAGGACGAGATGTCGATGCTCTCGTGGAAAGGGGCGTGGAAGGACATGGCTCGCAGCCCCGTCTCCCGGATGAGATTTCCGGCCTCTTTGATTTTTTCATGATCGTGGAAGTCGAGATGGGCCGGAAACGAGCAGATTTCGAGGTCGGTGAACTGGTATTTGACGAACCAGTGAAGGACGTCCTGAATCGGTTGTCGATAGAAACAGCCGGTAGAGATTGAGAAATGTGGTTTCGGGATCATGGATTGTCGGAGTGAAGTTTTTCTCTGTGGTTAGAAAGGTTGTTCTGGCAGGGTGCTCCCGGGCAGTAGTGCTTTTCCTGAGTTGAGACACAGTTGAAGTCGATCCCGCCGTCGAGGTGGGTCATGATTTGCCCGGAGAAGAGTCGAACGTAGAAATCAGCTCGCATTTGGGCGCTGTATTTTTCCCAATAAGAAGGGAGCCAATTGAAGGCGGGGTTGCTGAATTTACTCTCAACGAGTTTCGCGACATGACGTGGGTGCCAACCATTCGCGAGGAGGAAGCGAGTGACGAGTTGGAGGCAGGCCGGCTTTAGAAGAAGGTCATTCGGAAAAGTGAGAATCGTCGCGATACAAGGGGGGAGTGTATCGGCAGTGTCGTTGCCATAGGGTTCCGTCCCGCTGACGTTGTCTACCGGAGCGACTTCGTAGTAGTGTTCGTGGAATTCGCGGAGCGGAGATGAGCAATACTTCTCGATGAGGCGGGACATTCCCCGCTCCTGATTCGGTATCCGAACAACTGATCTCCTTGCCAATGCGATCACTTCGGTTGATGTCTGCCGGAGGACGAGAGCTTGCGCGACATCGATTTCGTGAAGGGGAAGAGTTACGAACTTTGGCACCAGGAAATGAAGGTCAAGCCGCTCGACCATGCCGCTGAGCCATGGTTTTTCGTAGTGGGTGAAGGGGATGCGGATGATTCGTTCGGCGAGAGGATCGCCATACTCTGACACGTCGATGGAGATCATTTCGCGACGGCCCGACTTAAGCTGTCCGACTTCGACGGCCGTGAGATCGACTGGGATTGCGGAGTGGGGGGCTGAGAGCAGTTTGATGCGGTGGGCGAGGAATTCCATGAGAAGTCCAAGTCCGCCGAATGCTCGATCTTTGAAGGGATGAGGTGAAGAGAGTGATTCGGAATTGTCGTCGGATATGGGATTTAGCTCCTCAGCAAGACGGCGGCAGGGTTCTGAATCGAGGGGGATTCGCCAGACAAAGTGGTGACCCTGTCCGGTGAGAAGATGGAGAGGACGAATCCCACATCGGGAAAGTTCCTCCTCTACGACGGTGACGACGGGTTCTTGCAATTTGAAGATTCGCCAGGGATCAAGAAAGGACTCCTCAGGGGAATCAAAGTTCACGTACTCAATATCGAGGTGGACAATAAGTGATTCCCGGTCGGCGAGTGACCTCGCGAGATCGCCGGGAACTTCCAGCGCTGTTTCCCATGACTCAATGGGGATTTGTTCGATCTCGGTTGGGAGCCGTCCGTCACAGCGGGCGAGGAAATAGGCGGTGGGTTGGCGCCCTTCGTCACCGCCGAGGTAATCAAAGATCCGCTCCCGGACCGCAGAGTTTGCATAGATGGTTTCCAGGCCATCTACTTCCTCGTTGTCTCTTGCGGCGTCCTCCATGGAATCGCCACGATGAGGGAGACGGCTCTCTTTCTCCACGCTGCTCTTGTTCACGACACGGCCCGGATTGCTCTCTCGCCACTCCGTGAAATGCTGACCGGTGAAGCGGGTACCGGAAAAGCGCAAGAACTGCGGAGAAAGATCCTCAGGGAGGGTTCTATTGGCTGATACCGTTTGATTCAGGGCTTCCTTGTGAATGCGGAAAGATCATCATGGAACAGTCCAGCCTCACCTCTCTCTTTTCGCCTGCGTCCGTCGCGGTTTTTGGTGCCTCGGATCGGGAGAGTTCAATCGGCGGGCGCGTCGTTCGGAATCTTCAGGAAAGTGGATTCGCCGGAGAGATCTTCCCTGTGAATCCGAAACACGAGACGGTGAGTGAGCTTCCCTGTTATCCTAACATTGCCGCAATCAAGGAACGGGTCGAGTTGGTGGTCGTGGCGACCCCGGCGGAAACGGTGCCTCATTTGCTGGAAGAATGCGGTGCTGCGGGGGTGAGAATGGCGGTGATTCTGTCCGCCGGATTTGCCGAGTCTGGATCCGCAGGGAAAGCACTGCAATCGCGCCTCCTCGAGACGGCGAGACGACATCGAATCCGCTTCCTCGGGCCGAACTGTCTCGGGGTGATTCGTCCGGCGGTGGGGCTGAATGCCACCTTCGGAGTAACGGGAGCGCGCGGCGGCGATGTCGCCCTGATCTCTCAGTCGGGAGCCTTGTGTACCGCGATTCTCGACTGGGCGAAATCCGAGGGGGTTGGTTTTTCTGCGGTTGTTTCCACGGGCACGGCGGCGGATCTGGATTTTGGAGAACTCTTGCATTTTCTTGCCTTGGACGGAAAGACACGGAGCATTCTTCTCTATATCGAAGGGGTGAATCGATCCCGATCCTTCCTCAGTGGACTGAGGGCGGCGGCTCGCTTGAAGCCGGTCGTGATCATGAAATCCGGTCGTCATGCGGCGGGAGTGAAGGCTGCGGTTTCCCACACGGCGGCGATCATCGGGGGCGACGATGTTTTCAATGCGGCG
>CAZOUP010000162.1:0-9957 GCA_964583035.1 uncultured Akkermansia sp. | reverse complement strand
TCCTCGCAGAATGCGGTTAAAAACTAAACTGTCCCCAATCTTTGGTGGAGACCCTCCATCGGGCTTGACTGCCGCGCCCGCCAGACCTGCCCCATGCCACCCTCGCCAATTTTCTCCTTGAGCTGAAACGGACCGATCTGTTTTTCAATCCCCTCACTATCAACGACAACCCGTGCCCGGCCATCCGGGGTGAAATAGTGAGATGCTTGTTCAAGATTCGTCTCCTGCCCGAGAAGACAGGCAGGACACATGCTCTCGGCTACGCTGCCGAAGAGACTGGTTCCACATTCAGGGCAGCTACTGTCGGTCATGTCTTTCATTTTGCGGGAAAACGGGAAAAGCTCAATCTTGATTTTCGAGTGGGAACATCTGAAAAAAAAACTCACCACTTTTGTCACCTCGGGAATTCAACCGGTAACTCCCGGTAGAGACTCACGTTTCTAGAAACCAGTGATCGCAGATGAACTATTTTATCCTGAAAAACCACAAAACGTCAGGCCCCTTCAACGGGCCTGAAATCTTAGAACAACTTCAGGCAGGGACGATCACCGAGAGCGACCTTTTTCGGGTTTCCGACCGTGATGACTGGAAACCGGTTCGATCCCTCCTACAGAAAAAGGGAATCAACCAGTCTCCCACGCCGGGCGTGACCGAAGCGGATGCAGGAATATTAGCCCCAGCCGATGAAAATAAACCGGGCGGAAAGTATCTCGATGAGGCGAAACGAATTGCTTCACGTTCGACTGAATTTGCCCGCGAGAATCTTGAGTTTGCTCCGCTGTCGGAGGGATCGAAATCGCTACCTCCGATCAAACGATTTCGCCCTCTACCTTTTGTGTTCGCACTTTTCTGCTTCCTTCTTCCTGTAGTCCGATTTTCCTGTAGCATGCAGCCAAACATGGGCGCAGATCTTTCCGGACTGCAATTGCTGACAGGTACGAGAATTTCCGTCGGGACAGAACCCGTGCCGATCCCCCCCTATCCCGCTATCGCATGGGTATTCGTTGGTACAGTAATCGCTCTCCTCGCGTCTCTTTTTCAGCGAGTTACAACATCGACGGCGACAGCGGGGATCATCGCTGCGAGCGTTGCCGTTCTAGCCCTGCTACTTTTCAAGGCAGCCACTGAAGCCGAAGTCCGAAATGAAGGTGAAGGAATCATCGTCGGCCAATTTCAAGCGGGCTACTGGGGCATCCTCATCGGACTGGGCACCGGAATCTGGATGAATATACGCCTACTCTCGATGGCTGGAAAGGCCGCCACCGAATCGGACGCTGAATGAAAAAAGATGTTCGCGCAAATTACGCCAAGCTCCTACCATGCAAATTCATATTACTCGAGACGATCAATCCTTCGGTCCCTACTCCGAGGAGCAGACCAGGGAATACATAACCAAAGGGCAACTTAGGCCGGAAGACCTCGCCTGGATCGACGGATCTGCGGAATGGGTCCCTCTTTCGCAACTCCTTTCACTTCCGCAACCGGAAACTAAACAATCTCTTCAGATCGCAACCCAAGAGGCATTGCCCTCATTTCAATCGCAAGTCTCCACGGTTCCGCAGGTTCAACAACCCCAAGTCGCAGTTGTCGGCATCAACCCCGGAACGGCTGGATGCCTCTCGATGCTCTTCGCTGTAATCGGGCTTCCCTTCTTCTCGTATATCCAACCGGGAAAGATTGCCCGGGGGGTCGTTGTGCAACTGATCTACTGGGCAGCTCTCGCCCTCGCCTTCTTCGGTCCGCTCATCGTGGGAGGGGGCGCGGCTGCAGTTGCTCAGGAAAGCGGCAATCGGGGAGCCGGGGAACTCGCCGCCGGTGGAGCATTTCTCGGCATGATGTTCCTGCCGGGACTTGTCTGGGTCCTCGGCATCATCTTCACTTCGATGGATGTCAATAAATGCGTCAAGGCGCACAATGCCGGTCGGGGTGTGAGCTACACGTAAACTGCAAGCATGCGATGAGTCTTGACGCCCTGTCATTCTAAACCTACTTATTTTTATGATCTCACTTCCTGGCATTGGCCTGAAACAAGCTGGAATGCGCAACACAATTCAACTTCCCATCGTCATCTGCCTACCGCTTCTATTTTCATCCTGCCTCGATCCTGAAGACTTTAAACTGCCGCTCACTTCAGGAAAAGACACCGCAGCGTCGGAAGAACACGATACTCCAAAAACTTCCCTGGCGAGGCAGGTAACGAAAGAAATCGAAGGCAATCTGCTGCTCGAAAAACATGGCATGGAACTGATCGTCACGGCTGAGGCGAATGGATTTCTCGAGCTTAATCTATCAGATGGCCCCAAGGAGTTGCGGGAGGGAATTGCGGGCGGTCTCGACTTGAGCACGAGCAGCTTTACCTCTGCACTCGTGCTGCGGACAGATGCTTCGCTGCGTGCACTGCCTGACTTGCGAAACCTGATTGAATACTTGAAGGGGATCGATGGAGTGAAAGCGATTTCGCTTACGGCAACTCGCGTGACTCGTCGTGATCAGGGAATCGACCTGTTGAATGAAGCGCGGGATGCACAGGAAGCGAAGGAATATGCTAATGCAGAAAGACTCTTTTTGGAGTCGGCGGGACTTGAGGACTCTGATGCGATGAATGAACTTGGCTTGCTGTATCTTAACGAAGAGACAACATTGCACGATGCCGAAAAAGGAATCACGTGGCTTCGTCAAGGTGTTGAAGCTGGAAATCGATTTGCGGCCGCCAATTTGGCTAGCCGCTACCTCTTCGGAAACGGAGTTCCCCGCTCGGACAAAGAAGCGATTGCTATCTTGCTGCCTTTTGCAGAGAAAGGTGACGCTCGCTCACAAAATACCGTCGCTTGGATTTTTGCGTGCTGCCACGATGAGAAACAACGTGATGGAGAGAAGGCGGTCTATTACGCAACAAAAGCACACGAATCCGAGCCTGAAAATTGGGCCTACATTGGAACCCTAGCTGCCGCACAAGCAAGGTCTGGAAATTTCGATGAGGCGGTCTCTCTCCAAAGTCGCTCAATCAAACTCCTCGAAAAAGTAACTTCGTCGAATGAACCTTTTTTTGATTCACCAAAAGAGGAACAGTTGACCGACGCAAGAGCGAGACTAGATCGCTACAATCTCCAAACCGCTTATGCCTACGAATAAAGTCACACCCCCAACTTCTTCAGGATTCCTCAAATTCTTCGAATGACCGACTCCCCTCCCCCATCCTACGATCACTTCGGTGAGAACCATCTCGTCTCACGATTGAACCGCCGTTTTTCGAACCTTCTCCAGCGGACCTTTCGGCTCCCGGCAGATTGGCACGACAATCCCGGGGAGTGTTTCCGAACTCTCCTCTCGCGCGTGAACAACCTTGCGCTGTTCCTCCTCTTCCTCGGCGGCATCATTTCGGGGATTGTTCTCATGATTGCAGGAATCCAAGAGGATTCTTCGGCGCTCTTTTTCTTTGGGATTGCCGTGATCCCGGCGGTGTTTGTCGTTCAGTTTATTCTGAGCCTTTTTTGCTCTGCTAATCTCGACCTGACTTTCGGACGCCCCATTGAACTGGTATCGCGACTCGTTCCCGAGGCGCTGGTGGTCCTTGGCTTTCTACAATTTCTTTACGTGATCATCATCGGCGGATTCCTCGCCTTTCAGTCTTTCTCTGCTTCGCTTCAATCAGGCTTTGGTGCGGTCCTCGCTTTTGTCTCCCTGCTTATCCTGGGCTGGGTGCAGCCTTGGATGGCGCGAAACTTCGAAACCGTCTTAAACATTAAGATCACAAAAGCTGAGTCGCAGGGCCCTGCCGACTACCTCTTCAGCATTATCCTATTTTTGGGCAGGTATCAGCTCGCTCTCGTTCCTTTCTACTTTGTTCTCGCGACCCTTGTCGGTGCCGCTGTCGCCGTGTATTCCGGAATCCTTCTTGTTCTCGGAAAAGAGAGCCTCGGTGAATCTCTTGTCATGGGGGCTCTCTCAGCATCGTCTTTCAGCTCTCTGTCGGGGAGCCTGACGGGCTTTCTTTTTCTTATCCTGATCCCGATCGCCGCTCACTTTCTCTATCTGATCGTGATGAGCCTCGCAGATATCGGTGCCGCCCTCTTCCGGCTCGTGAGAAGTTCCGAACGCATCGCGCAACTTTCTGACGAAGCCATGAAAGCTCCGCGGGATGACGAATCCTAAGATTGACGAGTTTTCTCACTGAGTTCCTTTTCTGATGTCCTCCTCCACCCTGAAGATTCATGTCGAGGGAAATGATTTCTTCCTTTCCTGCCGTGAACGGGAACGGTTCTTCATTGGCTCAGCTCCAGATTGTAAGCTGAGTCTCGACGCGGTAGGAATTGAAGAGGAACATTGCGCGGTGGAACGCATCTCCGAAAACACCTTTCTGATTCGACAAATCAACCGGGCATCGGTCACAGTCAACGGGGTTGCCGCGAAGGAGATTGAAGCAAACGCCCCCTTGCTTCTGACACTGGGCCGATACAAACTCGAACTGTCTCTCGTCGATGATCCTGATGAAGAGCTAGGCGAAGCGGAGCGTGATTTGCCCGCCACCGCGCCTCCCCCGGAAGAAGAGGCACTTTCCGCGGCAGCCGTATCTCCGCCACCGGCACCTTCTCCCACGCCCTCCAAATCGATTCTCCCACAAGCGCCTGCGAGAAAGGAAGGAGCCGCGATCACTAACCGCCTGGAAACTCCTTGCGCGAGGCATCGAAAGATCACAACGGTTCAGCGAGCTCGCGTTCCCCGCCCTTCCGCCATTCCCGCGATTCGATTCGGTCGGTCCGGCTTTTCGGATATCGGGTTCGGTGAGACCGCCACTTCACGGTCTCCGTCGCCACCCCCTCCACCGCCACCAAAACAGCAGGCGCATGGAATTCCCTTACCCAAAACAGGGGAATCTCCACCCCCCACCTTCGCGCCGCCCCGGGCAGCCTCAGCGGCCTGGCTTTGGATCCCCTTTGTGACGCTGATCTTATTCGCAGGGAGCGGCTACGGCTGGTTTTGGTGGAAGGATTTCACTCTCCCAAAGTCACCAGAGAGGCTGGAGCAGCTCGCCAAAAACGGCGATCTCAATGCTGCGGCGACGCTCGCTCTTTCCGAATGGAGAGGAGAATGGAACGCCGCCTTTGCCCCAGCACGGGGCCTGCGACGTCTAAAGCGATCCGCCGGGGAAGGAAATGCCCTTGGGATCGCCGGCTTGGCTCATCTGAAAGACAATGGCTTTATCATTGAAGGCGAAGATCGTAGCACGGGCGAACTTTACCGTGCCGCTCTTGATGCGGGTTTGACCGAAACGTCAAGGCAAATACGGGATCCCCGATGGCATGCGATCACAGCAAGAGCGCTCTCCGAACGGGCGGACCACGATGATGAAACTGTTCAATGGTTTCTGCGGAAATCCTTGCGAGGAAAGTCGCCCGAAGGGGCAATCCTGAAAAGCGAATGGAGCAATGACGAAGCCGAGACTGAGAAGTGGCTGGAGAAGGCTCTCGACTTTGCCGTGTTGGAGGACCGCAGCAGTTCCGTTTTCGCAGCAAGTCTGCGCGCCCGCCTTCTCGCCAATCATCCCATTTTTCACACAGCTGAGCGAAGCACGAAAGACATGTTCGAACGGGCTGCGATCCTTGGGAGTGCGGAAGGGAAACATCGCCTCGGCCTTATTCTCGAATTGGAAGACGCCACAGAAGAAGCGTTCGCCGAATTTGAACAATCAGCTGCGTCTGGATACCTCCCTGCGATGGCAACCCTTTCCCGATGCCTTCTCGACGGAATTGGCACCGAAATCTCTCATTCTCAAGCTCTCACCCTTGCAAAGAAGAGCGCAGACGACGGGTCAAGAGAGGGGCGGCTCGTCCTAGCTCGTATCCATGGGGACGGACTCGGAGTCCCAGCGAATCGCGAACTCGCTATCGACCTGCTTTCACCCCTTGCCGCCGATGCTGATACCGACACCCAAGCTCTCCTCGGAAGGCTGCTCGCCATGAATGGTGAATGGTCAAAAGCTGAACCGCTCTTGCGCGACGCTGCCGAACAAGGCCAGTCCTCAGCCATGGTCGAACTCGCGAAACGACTCTCGACAATTACTGAAGAAGGGAGCAATGAAGAAGCTATTCACTGGCTTGAACTCGCTAATGAGGCCGGAGAACCGGAAGCGATCTCTCTCCTCATCGCAATCATCGACAAAGAAGGCGCCAAAGCGCGAGACCCCTGGCGTGCGGTTGAGCTGCTTGAGGAACTAAGCAAGCGGGGCGACCTCCGGAGCACATTCCTTCTCAGCGATTACTACTTTCGAGGAAGAGGAATCGCGCAGAATCCGGAAAAAGCATTTCTTCTTATCAAACGAGCAGCCGAAGGAGGAGTGACAGAGGCCTGGTATCCTCTTGCCAATTTATACAAAACCGGAGCCGGAAAAATCGGAGCCAGTGAGGCCCTTGCCCTGAAAGCCTATGAAGAAGCTTATGCGGCAAATGACAAGCGATTGGAAGAAGTCTTCCCTGGAATATTCTCGGCAAATGCTGTGGCCGGGGAATTTCTCAAGAGCCTGGAAAATGATGACTATTCTGCGACCACGGAACTCCTGCACTCCTCAGTCACCCAATACCTTGCTCTCACTGATCCTTCTGCAACAGCCGTGGCGGCGCTCGAAAGCGGATTCCGGCAGCTTTGGTCGAGCCGGAATTTCCAACTCCAGCAAAATGCAAAAGTCACGATTACCAGCCTCGATCATTACGAGGTTGAGTTACCCTATACTTTCGATCTCGCAGACAGGGTCCGCAAGGTTTCTGGCAAAGGTGTCCTCACACTGTCCTTCACGAAAGAAAATGGCGCTTCCAAACCCATCTCAGTGAAAGAACGCATCGAGATTGATAACTTCTCGCCCAATGAGGAATACTTTCAGACTTCCGATTGTCTGCGAACGCTACTCCCGGCGCTGCCGCTTGAATTGGCCACTTATCGCCTCGCGATCCTTCCTCGCGGTCAACGGGACTTCGTAAATGCCTCTCCCTTCACAGACAAATTCGGTGTTCGCCATTCTTTGATTCCTACCGCGACGGAAAACGAACTGATCCGCTTTTCATACACCAACCGAGAAGGAGATGTTTATCTCCCCATCGCCTATTTTGATATCGTAGTGCAGCAACAAATTGCGCGAATGATCGACGCCCAATTTTTTGACCTTTTTGAACGCGAATTTAATTCGATCACCACAGCACCTGATCGGAGCGATCCTTACACTTCAAAACTATTCCAACGCGCCGAAGGCGGAGATCACGAAGCTGAGGCGATTGTGGGAGCGCACTACTACGATGGCTTGGCGACCTTTCCAGTTGATCGAGTCGAAGCATTGAAATGGTTCGTCCGTTCCGCAAGGGCTCGTCACCCCCTCGGGCGGGTCTGGATCGCCATCATGTGTCAGAACGATGGCATTAACTCCTCAGATTCCCCTTTAGCCCAATTCCGTGCCGTACTCCCTGACATTGTTCCCTATATTGCAGAGGCCAACGTCAGGCCGGTTTATTGGAGAGCTACCGCTGAATGCTATGCCGGAGCCGAACAGATGGACTTCGGCTCCCGGCAGCCTCGTGAACTGTTGCAAAGAGGAGTCGAGGCAGGCGATCTTCGCGCCATGCTTCTTAAGGGAATATATGAACTGGAGCGAAGTCCTATTGACGGGCTTCGTCTCCTTCGTTATGCTGCCGATGGAGGTTGCGCCACCGCTGCACTGAAACTTGCGGAATACTATCTTGGCCCCGGAAACGATTCAAACCTTGTCGAAGACCTACTTCTCGTTTCAGCGCGGAAAAATTCAACCGAGGGACAACTCGCTCTTGGAACGTTTGTTGCAGAATCTGGACAGGAGCCGGAACGCGCTGCTTTCTGGATGGAAATGGCTCTAAGAAATGCCATCAAAACAGCGGATCGCAGCCTTGAAGTGCGCATAAGGGAATCAGTACGTCAGTGGAAAAACTCCATCGGGGAAGACTCTTTTCGCCAAGCTGCAAACTTTCTAAACAAAAATTAGCAGCATTAAGAAAGGGAGAATACGGGAGTAGATGCAGCACAAGTTTCGCGCTTTTGCGGCACGACTCCTTCTCTCGGAATTTGGAATTGCTTAATCGTCAGGTCCTCTTAGATGGAAAATCATCGGGCCACCTGTCACCCCTCGCCACTGATCGGTAATACCTTATGAGACGCCATGTCATCCAAAGTATTATTTTTTTCCATTGAGTCAGATCCGCCATGAAAACCCACCTCCCACACTCCATTCCGGCTTTGCTGTTGGTTCTCGTAATCTCATCGCCAGCGTGGTGCCAAAACTTACCCGCCGACGTTAACGAGATACTGGAAAAATTAGAGCAATTTGAAACGCAGGGGAAAAAGAAATACGAAGACTCTGTCACTGAAAAGCGGAAAGCTGTTGCAAAATTCCTTGAATCGAGAGCACGACAGGAGTCAAAAAGCGGAAACGAAGAGCTCGCCAGCTCCCTCTTGTCAAAAGCCGAAGAGCTTGAGAGTCGAGATTTTGATCCGTTAAATGACAAGTTTCCTACAGAGGTTGAAATGACGGAACAATCATCCTTCCATCAGTGGTTGGAAACCGTGACGTTTCGCGCGAATGACGATGGAAGGATCTGGTGGGTCGAAGGCGACACGATGTTCATTGACCTCAATCCGACAACACCGGGTGCCAACCCCGGAACCATTATCGAAATCGATGATCGGCGGAGAAAAATTCACTTCAAACGTGGCGTTACTGACGAAGAGGGCATGTATCTCGCGGTCGAACACAATCGGGAGGAAGGTCAAATCATGTTCTCCAACGGCCAAGTCACTGCGTATCTTGAGGTGATCGCCCGGAACCCTTGAAAGCTCGTCTGGATCACTTTCGGAGAACTTCGAAAAGATAGTTTATCTCCTCCTCCACCTCGGACCTGTCTGCAAGTGTCGCCGCAACTATATCCACGAGCTTCCGTCGGAAGCGTTTACGCATCCGTGCGACTCCCGTCTTGACCGAGTCCGTGCTGATTCCCAATTCCCGGGCCGTTTCTTTGTATGCCGTTCCTTCCAAATCGCTTGTGAGGTGCCCTTTCAGGGCCTCAAAAAATTCAGCGCGCTCTCTCTCCGCATAGTAATTACCCACTTCGACAAAACAGTGGTTGATGACCTCCCTCGCCCATTGCCGGTCGAAGGCAATCTCAGGTTCCAGGTTGCGGTCACTTTCAATAATTGAATCAAGGCCGCTTGCATCGATTGAAATAAGAGACGTGCCGGGTGACCGCTTCAGCGCATTGTCCCTGCGAAATTGTTTGGCTCGAAAACGTTTCGCCGCTGTGATCAGATAGGATCGAAACCTACCTTTCTCTTTATCCACCTTCGACAGCGAGGGACGACTCACAAAATCAGCAAAAAACCCCTGGGTGAGATCCTCGGCATCATGGGAAGATTCGCCGAGTCCACAGAAATAAACATAAACAGGTCTCCAGTAGACACGGCACAGTTCCTCCAACCCGGAAACCCTGTCGCTCGCGTCGCTCGCTCTCTCGACAATCAACGTCCACTGCGTCGTCGGGAACGGACTCGAACTTTCGCTTCTTTCTGAACCAATCATACTCTCACTCGTAAATCGCCGCATGGAGCTATGCCGCGAAACCCTCTCAGGTGCAAGACTAAACAGGCTTGGGGCCGCATTCGGGTTGAGACCGCATTCAGGTTAGGTGAGCGTCTTTCCGCGCTTATCTCACCGGAACAAGACGGATGGCGCGGAGGTCGAGAAGGGCAATCTCGACTTTCCCGAGGGAGCGGACGACGAATTGGTTGTCGCCGCCGGACAGTTCCAGCTCCCCGAGTGCGATGGCTTTGAAGGTCTCCCAGCTCCCCGAGCTTTCGACTTTTCCCTGCAAGAGAGACTCGCCGTTGACGAGGATTTGCCACTGGATTCCGGCAGCCTCGGGAACGACTGAGTATTCCCAGCTGCCGGCA
>CAZOUP010000161.1:0-10114 GCA_964583035.1 uncultured Akkermansia sp. | reverse complement strand
TGTCCGAACTGCCGATAGAACTCCAGGCCGGGGTCACCGCCGCCCTCACCGGAATCACCCGCGTCGAAGCCACGACCGGAACGGAATATCGCTCCCGTCCCGAGTCTGTCTCTCTCACCCTCCGCAGCGCGGCTGACTTTAAACTGCTCCGCGCTCCGCAATGGTGGACCCTACAGCGACTCGCGATTGCCTCAATCGCTTTTCTCGCGGCGACTCTCATCGCGGGCCTCTGGATCCTCCTCCTCCGGCGTCAGGTCAGCCGCCAGACCGCCGCCCTCCGGCAAAGTATCCAGCACGAGGCCGCTTTGGAGGAAAGGCAGCGTCTCGCCCGCGAATTCCACGACACATTGGAGCAGGATCTCGCGGGACTCTCCCTCCGCCTCGATGCCGCCGGGGCAAAAACTGAGGACGGAAAAATCCGTGAATTCATCCGCGGTTCCCGGAGTCTTGTGAGCCGAATTCAGGCGGAAACCCGAAGTCTCGTTTCCGATCTTCGTGAATCCGGCGAAGGCTTCCGCCACCTCAACGAAGCACTCGCCGGAATTCACGAAGAGTTCCCGCAAAACCTCGGGCCAAGCTTGAAATGGGAGCTGGCGGAGATCCCACCCCTTCCCTCTCGGACGGCCCATCATCTCAAAATGATGGCGAAAGAGGCGATCACCAATGCGATCAAACACGCCGAAGCCAGCACCATCACCGTGACAACCTCGATCATTGAAGGGCAGCTCACGCTGTCCGTCTGCGATGATGGTGGCGGAATCTCCCGGGAAGCGGATACCCTCGGGAAATCGGGCCACTTCGGTTGCATGGGAATCCGGGAACGGGCGCGGCGAATCGACGCTATCGTTTCCTGGGAAAGTCCTGAGAAGGGAGGAACCTGCCTTTTTGTGAAACTGTCGCTGATTCATGTCTGAAAACTCCACGATTCGTATTCTCCTCGTCGATGACCACTTTATCGTTCGAAGCGGCCTCGTCGCCTCACTGGAATTGGAAGACGATCTCAAAATCGTCGCCGAAGCAGAACGAGGGGAAGACGCGCTTCCCCTTTTCCAAACTCACGAGCCGGATCTCGTCCTCATGGATCTCCAACTCCCCGGGATCAACGGGATCGAGGCAACCTTGTCGCTCACCCGCGATTTTCCGGCAGCAAAAGTCCTCATGTTTTCCACCTTCGCCCGCGATGATGAAATCAACGCGGCCCTCGAAGCCGGAGCCCTCGGCTATCTTCAGAAGTCAGCGGAGCGCGGGGAACTCGTCGCCACGATTCGCGCCGTCGCCGCCGGAAAACTCTACCTCGCTGACGATCTTGCGGAGCGACTTCGCGATCTCCGCAGCGGTCCTAAGATCACGGTCCGCGAACGCGAGATTCTCGCTCTCATCGCCCGCGGGAAAGCGAACAAAGAAATCGCAGAGGCACTCGGAATCGCGGAAGACACCGTGAAACGCCACGCCAGCAATGTCTTCCAAAAGTTCGGGGTCAATGACCGGGCCGGAGCCACTTCGGAGGCGATCCGCCGTGGCATTGTCAAGATCGAACCGTGACCGCGCCACCCCGAAAGTGGTATAGGGCGACGGATGCAAAAAGGCGGATTTTCTGGTTCACTGCGAATGTGAAAGTCCCCCACCTTCTCAACTTCAGCCTTTGCCTGCTCCTTCTCTCTCCCCGAGTTCAGGCTGACGAGCCATTGAAACCGATCCTTGAATGGAGGTTCGACGAGACTATCGCACCCGGGATCTGGATGGGTAAAGCAGGGCATGAGAGCGAAAATGGCCCGCGCGATCCGATCTACCCCGGACATCCCGAGAACAACCTCGCAGCCCGCCTCTCCGGCAAAGACGGTTATCTTCTCATCAAGGACCATGAAAAGGGCGGCACCGGAAATGTGTGCTTTGCCGCAGGCGAAACCCTCACCGTCGAAAGTTGGATCAAAATCGAGTCGATCAGTGACGGCAGCATGGCCTACCTCCTCGGGAAAGGACGGCACGGAGCTCTCGGCGAAAAACTCCCCGACAAGAATCAAAACTACGCCGTCCGCCTCAAAGGCGAAGGAGGCGCAGCCCGGCTCGGCTTCCTTTTCTCCAGCATCGACAAGGCGAACGGAGACGTCCGCGAGTGGCACCGCTGGTGGAGTGATACCGCGGTTCCTTCGTCCGGCTGGCATCATGTCGCCCTGAGCTACACCTTCGGGAAAAGCAAGAGCCTCAGAGCCTGGATCGATGGCCGCGAGGTCAAAGGCACCTGGGACATGGGAGGCGCAACCGATCTTCCCCCCGTCACCGACGCCGACGATCTTGTCATCGGAACCGGCAATGGCCGGTCCACGGGGGAATCGTTTTCCGGTCTGATCGATGATCTTGCGATCTATCGCGGAGCCCTCGACCCGAAAGTAATCGAGAGCCGCTACCAGTTCAATCCCCCGCCGCCTCCCGTGACCCGGGAAATGCTGACAAATAACGAGGTGCTGATTCAAGTCAGCGAAAAAGGCGTTCCCGCCGCGAACCACTGGCCGGAATTTCCGAAGGTCACGGAAACGTGGAACGAATCTGCCTTTGGATTTTCGGAACTGCCTCAAAAATACGTCAGCACCGGAGTGCGCGGCGATCGGGCGAACCCCTCCCACTTTCGCGCCGCCGCACTCGTGAATCTTCCGGCAGGAGAGCATCGGCTCCTCCTCCGGGGACGGGGCGCTTCCCGTCTCTACATTGACGGGGAAAAAATCCTCGAAACGCCCTTCCCCAGTCCGGACACCGGTGGCCACGGTCATGTCTCGGAGCAGGATGAATATCTCGACCTCGGCCCCGACTTCCGCTTTGCCCCTCCCGGCAACCGCGAGAACTGGGTCACCTTTCAAAGTGATGGCGGTGAACATTTCGTGATCCTCGAAAGCATGATCGGAGGCGTTGCCGGCCGCTCTCAGCGCCGTCCTGAAATCGGGGAACTCGTCGCCGCCGTTTCCCCGGAGGGATCGGAGTCCTGGCAACTCCTCACTCCCGCTGCCACTCCGATTGCCTACACCGACGAAGGCTGGGCCGCCTATGAAGAAAAGAGAAACCGATGGCTCGCCGGGGCCGATGCCAAGGCCCGCGCTGAAAAACGCACCGAGCACGCCGACTACTGGCAGGGCCGACGCAAGGCCGCTCAAGAGTGGCTCGCGACGCTGCCTCCCCTCGAGGTTCCGCCCCTTCCCGAAGACATGCCTGCGCACAATGCGATCGATCATTTTCTCGGCCACGAAATCTCTCTCGCTGCAGCGACCGCCGAAGTCGATGAATCGAGCTCCGTTCACTACTTCGACGACGTTCAGCCGCTTCTCGAGGCGAAATGCTACGACTGTCACCGCGGTGGCAAAGCCAAGGGCGACCTCCGCCTCGACCTGCACGACCGCGCCCTCGCCGGTGGCGAATCCGACGGCCCTGCGATCACCCCCGGGGACATCGATGGCAGTTCACTGATCTATCGAATCACCGAAGACGCCGGGGACGACATCATGCCGCCGAAGGGCGATCCGCTTTCAAAAGAGGAAGTTGCCCTACTTACGACCTGGATCGAAGAAGGCTCGCCGTGGCCGCGATTTGACGTCGACCGCTTCACGCCGACTCCGCTTGCCGACGACCTCGCTTTTCTCCGCCGCCTCACCCTCGACACCGTCGGGGTGCCGCCGACCGAAGCGGAAATCGAACACTTCCTCGCCGTCCCCGAAGAGACCCGCCGCACCACAGCGATCGCTCAATTTCTCGACGACCCGCGCTGGGCCGATCACTGGATGGGTTACTGGCAGGATGTCCTCGCGGAAAACCCGAACATTATCAATCCGACTCTGAACAACACCGGCCCATTCCGCTGGTGGCTGCACGAGTCACTCCTCGACAACAAACCGGCCGACCTTTTTGTGACCGAACTGATCCGCATGGAGGGCAGCGAGCGCTTCGGTGGCCCCGCCGGATTCGGGACCGCTTCGCAAAACGATGTCCCCATGGCCGCGAAGGGCATCATCGTCTCCTCCGCCTTCCTCGGAGTCGAAATGAAGTGCGCCCGCTGCCATGACGCCCCCGCGCATTCCTGGAAACAGGAGGACCTTTTCCAACTTGCCGCGCTCTTGAAAGAATCCTCGATCGAAGTCCCCGCGACCAGCAGCGTCCCGATGGATCGGATTCACCAGACCGGTCGTGAACCGCTCATCGAAGTAACCCTTCCTCCCGGTTCCGAAGTCACGCCGGCCTGGCCCTTCGAGCAATTTTGCAGCGAAGAAACCGGGAAGGCTCTCGCCGAAAATCCCGACGATCCCCGCGACCTTCTCGCCGCGCTCATCACTGCGCCGGAAAACGAGCGCTTTGCGCAAGTCATCGCGAATCGCGTCTGGCAGCGACTCATGGGACGTGGCCTCGTGAAAAATCTCTCCGACTGGGAAATGTCGTCGCCCTCACATCCTGACCTTCTCGCCTGGCTCGGGCGGGAGCTGATCGGCAACGGCTACGACCTCAAACACCTCGCGAAAACCATCCTCGAATCCCACGCCTACCAGCGCGCTGTCGATCCGACCCTCACCGAAGCGAGCCCGCTTTTCATCGCCCCCGCACCGCGCCGTCTCAGCGCCGAGCAAATCGTGGACTCACTTTTCAGCGCGACCGGGAAGCCCTTCAAAGTCGAAGAGGTCAGTCTCGACATCGACAGCGTTCGTGCCTTGGAAAACTCGCTCAATCTCGGGAAACCAAACCGCGCCTGGATGCTTGCCTCGACCTCGAACGAGCGCGACCGCCCCAGCCTCTCGCTCCCGAGGATTCAAGCCGTTTCAAGCATCATGGAAACCTTCGGTTGGCGCGGTTCACGACAGGATCCCGTGAGCCTTCGAGACACTGAAGCGAATGTCCTCCAGCCTGCGATCCTCGCGAACGGCACCATGGGCGTCTGGCTCACGCGCCTGAGCGACGACCACGGCGTCACCCAATTGGCGCTCGAAGATCAGCCGCTCGATGCCTTCATTGATCGACTCTACCTCCGCCTCCTCACCCGCGAACCCTCTGCCGCCGAACGCGACCGCTACCGCGAATATCTCGGCGACGGATACGAGCAGCGAATCATCCCCGAAGGCGACCGCCCGAAGCCGGTTCGGGCCGATCGCAAACCGGTTCGCTACGTGAGTTGGTCCAACCATCTCGACGGTCCCGCCAACACTCTCGCTCAGGAAAAAGAAGCCGCCGCCCGTGCCGGCGATCCCGCCACAACCGCGTTGACGAATGACTGGAGGTCCCGCCTCGAAGACGTCCTCTGGGCGATGCTCAACGCGCCCGAATGGATTTATACCCCGTAACCCAACCGACCCGAATCTCATGAAAACCAATCGCCGCGATTTCCTCAAACAAAGCGCCCTCCTCGCCACCGGCGCTGCTGCTTCCCCCTTGGCCGCGAGCAATGTCGTGCATCATCCGAAAGGGAAAGCCGAGCACTGCATCTTCATCTGGCTCGGGGGCGGCATGGCGCAAATCGACACCTTTGACCCGAAGGCGAAGGGCAATTCGAAGGCATCGCCCACGCTCGCCGGCTCTGAATACGAGCGCATCGACACCTCCGTTCCCGGCGTTCAGTATTGCGAGCACCTCTCCCGCTCCGCGAAACTCGCCGAGCATATCACCGCCGTCCGCACCGTGAATCATCACGTCATCAACGAGCACGCCTTTGCGACAAACATCGTCCACACCGGTCGCATGATCAGTGGAAGCATCACCTATCCTTCGATCGGCTCCATCGTCGCTCACGAGCGTGGCGCGGCGAGTTCCGACGTGCCCGCCTACATGCTCATCGGCTACCCTAACGTGAGCCGCGGCCCCGGATTTCTCGGCGCAAAATCCGGATACGTTTACCTAACCGACACCGAAAGCGGACCCGCCGGATTTTCCCGTCCCGCCGATGTCGATCCGAAACGCGCCGCGATGAGACGTGACCTTCTCAGTCCCCTCACGCAGGAAATCGAGCCGAACTCCGTCGTCGCCTCCTACCGCGAAGCGCAGGAGGAAGCGCTCCGTCTCGCCGGTCCGGACTTCATGCAGCATTTCAATCTCAAGGATGAGCCTGCCGAACTTCGCAATGCCTACGGCGGTGAATTCGGTCAGCGCTGCCTCCTTTCACGACGACTCTGTCAGGCCGGGGTGAGATTCATCGAAGTCTCACATAACCTCAATTTCATGAACGGCACAGGATGGGACACTCACAATGAGGGCCAGCAAAACCAGCACCTCCTCATTCAGGAACTCGACACCGCGCTTTCCGCCCTCATCACTGATTTGAAGTCAAAGAACCTCCTCGACAAAACTCTCATCGCCATCGGCACCGAATTCGGACGCCCCGCCACCTACGACGGCAGAGGCGGCCGCGGCCACCAGGGAACCTGCTTCAGCCTCGTCCTCGCCGGAGGAGGTCTCAAGCACCAGGGCGCCTACGGCGTCACCGATGAGATGAGCAAAACCATTCTCGAAAGCCCGGTTTCGATTCCGGATTTCCACGCGACGATCCACGCCGCGATGGGGATCAATCCTTCGAGGGAACTCTTCGACGGCTCCCGCCCCGTTCCGATCACCGATCAGGGCACGCCCATCGCGAAGCTGTTCGGGTGAGCGGATCGATAGGCTGAGCCGGATCTCCGAACAAAACGGAATTACGCCATCCTCTCCCTTCTTGTGATTCACCGGGATTCCTGGAAGGATGGGTGCGATGACTCCAACAATTCCACTCATTCTCGCGGCGGGGCTTCTCTTCTCACCGCTCGCGAATTCTCAGGATGCCTTCCCGCTTCGCGAGGCGGTTGAGTGCACCCCGCGAGCTGGAATTCCAAATGTCCGCGCAAAAATTGAAGCCGGAAAAACCATTCGGATTGCCTATCTCGGTGGCAGCATTACCGCAGCAGCGGGATGGCGGGTTCAATCACGGGAGTGGCTCGAAGAAACTTACCCGAACGCGAAGTTCGAGGAAATCCACGCCGCCATCGGAGGGACCGGATCCGATCTCGGAGTATTTCGTCTCCGGAACGACGTTCTCCGTCATAAGCCGGATCTTCTCTTCGTCGAGTTTGCCGTGAACGACGGGGGTGCTCTTCCCGAAAGAATCCATCAAGCGATGGAGGGAATTGTCCGTCAAACCTGGAAGGCGAATCCTGAGATCGACATTCTCTACGTTTATACCATTAAACAAGACATGCTGGGAGACATGCAGGCCGGCAAGATGCCACGGGCGGCAAGCGCCATGGAACTGATCGCAGAGCACTACCAAATCCCATCGATTCATTTTGGCGTCAAAGTTGCGGCGATGGAAAAAGCGGGGACACTCATTTTCAAGGGCGAAAAGTACACCGATGCCACTGCTGAAGAGCCCCTCATTTTTTCAACCGACGGTGTCCACCCACTTGCGGAAACCGGGCACAGACTCTACACCGAAACGATCGCCCGGAGCTGGCCTTCGCTTTGGAAAATTTCAGGAAAGACCACTCCTCATCAATTATTCGCGCCCCTTCGACAGGACAACTGGGAGCACGCAAAACAGATTCAGATCTCTGAAACAATGCTCACCGGTGATTGGGAGAAGCTTCCCGGCGACGATGCGATTGCAAATCGGTTCGCGAGAAACATGCCGCAATTATTCAAAGCAAAGTCTCCAGGTGCTGCTTTGAGCTTCAAGCTCAACGGCACCATGGCTTCGGTATTCGATCTCGTCGGCCCCGACGGTGGGCAGCTTGAGATCAAAATTGACGATGAACCGGGAAAACCCGTAAAACGAATCGACGGCTATTGCACCTACCATCGCATGTCGAAGACTCAAATTTCGTCCGATTTGAAGAGCGGGACCCATAATATCAGTATCGCCCTGTCTCCCGTTGAGCTGGACAAAAGGGAAATTCTCTTCGAGCGAAATCAAGAGTTTTTCGACCAAAATCCCGACCGCTACGCCAATCATGTCTGGTATGCCGCCTCCCTCCTGATTCTCGGCGATCTGGTTGAATGATCGGTTATTCTTCCGACCGGAGTTCTGCGAGTCTTACCGTCTTCCCGAAGACCTCTTTTCCTTCCATCTCCAGAATCCGAACACTGATCGTCGTTTCCGCACCTTCCCACTGAATCTCGATCTCCCCAAAGTTCTCCAGGTGATAGGTGGATTCAGAAACTCGAAATCGATTTTCCGTTGGTGTCCCGCGAGGGTGAACCTGGTTTAAGCTACTCGAGGTAAAATCGTGAATGGGATAGGGAACATTTTCGGTGACACTTGAAAATTCAGACCAGTGCCGGTCTCCGCTGATCATGAAAACACCCTCCGCCTTCGTCTTCGCGATGACGTCAAAAAGCCTCTCACGCTCCTTCGGCAAGTTCGCCCAGGTCTCCTGTCCTGAGGCTTCAGGAATCACCTGAATTCCCGACCCGATGATTCGCACTTCGGCAGGTTTGTTGAGTTCCTCTTCGAGCCATTTCCACTGTTCTTCACCCAACATCGGAACCGATGCATCGAGCTCGGGATAGTATTTCCCACCGACCCGCTTTTCGCCGGTTTTCAGCGGCCCGCGAAAATACCTCGTATCGAGCAGGATGACCTGCACGCGCTTTCCTTCCGGTCCAAAAATTCTGGCATCGTAGACCCCGGCTCGCTTTCGCCGTGGAGAATCGGGAGGATCATTCCAGAAATTGACGAACACTTTCTGGGCCTCCTCACGCTGCTGATACTCCGCACCGGCATCGTTTTTGCCATAATCATGGTCATCCCATATCGCTAAGACAGGACAGGTGTTCAGCAATCGAGCAAAACCGGGATCGCTTTTCAGCTTTGCGTATTTCGCCCGCATCACCGCCATGTCCGAAGTATCCGCATAAATGTTGTCGCCGAGAAAAATGAACAAGTCCGGTTCGCGGTTCACGATCGTTTCAAAAATCGGCATGGGCTTCTCCTCCTTGATGCAGGAACCAAACAGAATTCTGGAAACCGCTTCGTCTGCGTGAAGCGTGGATAGAAATAAAAATCCAAAACCGAGGCCGAAAAATAGAGTGCGCATCGAATCAATGACTGCCACGGTTTTCGGGATTTGTCCCTCTCGGATTCAAGGAGAACCCAACCCGCATCATCGCCGGAGGGGCTGGAAGCTCGAAGCCAATGCCATGGAACTGATCAACTCCTGCGCTCAACTGACCGCCCCCCCGAACTGGTCTGTGACTGGTTCTCCCTCCTGAAAAGTGGTCACGCGATCGCCGGAATCGGTTCGAGCGACGGTCACACCGTCACCTTCGCGATCCCCGGTCACGGCTTAACAGGGACAGGTCATCTAACCCATGCGGAGGCTTCTCAGTAATTAGCCGGTGGTTGAGCGAAGGATGAGCGACACCACCGGATCGTCATCTCGATCCCGGAGGGATCGCAGCAGTCTCAACCGTCAGCCTCATAAATAACCTGTCTGTCTGACAAATACTGCTTCACCGCGTGAGTGCGAAGGGCGCGATGTATTTCTCGGTACGAAGGGTAACTAATTCGCCAGCAGCGCAATCTTTATAGAAAACCATAAGCGCACCCGAATCAGTAGCACTCAAATCTTCGAATTCGCGGAGATGGCGCCAACCGAGACGACGCAGGCCGTTTTCATCGAGTGCATCCTTTTCCCAACCATCGCCTTCCCCACTCTTGGTAGGAAATCGAGTGCTGACAGCGATGAATACGAGACCATCTGAAATAACTTCTATGGTCAACGTATGGCTGTGCTTTCCCGCCACTGTATATTGAATGTTTTCCAATTCGGCGGGAACCGTAACCCACTGATATTCGGCATCTGAGAAACAAAGAGCACCAATCTGTAGAGCTTTCCACTCGGCTCCCGACACGACAATTTTGGCCAGCGCACCTTTCCCCTCATCGGTCGTAAGCGCCTCAGACGGCGAGCCTACTCGAAACTGCTTTCGCGCACCAACTGAGGGCAGTGAAGCCTCGGCAATGAGCGCCTCCACTGTTTCGATTTCAGTTTGCACTTTGACCGCTTCATCGAGTTTTTTCTCTTGAGTCAATTGCTTCATCAGTCCTGCCAATTCAACTTTGTAAGCGACAGCCAAGGGTTCAAGCTTTTCATTAACGAGGTTAATCCGCGTGCGAAAAGCC
>CAZOUP010000160.1:0-10127 GCA_964583035.1 uncultured Akkermansia sp. | reverse complement strand
GTATGTGTATGAGCTAAATCTGCTGTAGCTGCTCCACCTGTTGAACCTGATGTTGCACCTCCTCTTAGAAATCTATCCCCGCCATTTAAATCTGGAATAGTTTGACCATCATAAACACTGTCTGCATTGCTTAAAGTTTGACCACTACATTCAACAAATTGTCCTGATAATGCTGGTGTATTTGTATAGGATTTTAACCATGAAATAACGGCACCAACTGGAACTAACCCGTTTGCTTCACTACCATATAGAATATCTCCATCAATTTTTGGAAACTCACCTTCAACTGCCATATATTATTATCTCCTTTTGAATTTTTAAAACCATCAACTTAAATCACCGTATCCTTTTCCACATATGCAACTTCGTTGCTAGATGATTTAATTATTCCTGTGTGAACTGCCCTACTAAACATCAGTGGGGTACCGTCTTCATTTACTATCCCAAATTCTGTAAGAGTGTTTCCGTTTGCTTCTAAAGAGTTAACTAAACACCTAATTGTAGATTCAAATGTAGAATTATTTATTATAGGATAACCTGTTATAAAATCTTTAAATGCACTTCCGCCAATTGTTATCGGGGTTTCTAAATCTGTATCTGCCAAACTTGGAGTTGTTGTACCTGTTCCAACTTTAAACTGTGTAGGAGATGTAACTGTTGGTGCAGCTATAAAAGTTCTATTAAGAATTATTATCTTTCCACTATCTGTTACTACTTGTCCGTTTGCCATTGTGTTAATATTAATAATTAAGTTTTTTTAAAACCATCAATGATAGTTTTCAACTGTCATATTTGAAATCTCTCCCGTCGTAGCAGAATTCTCTGTTGCTCTCCAACGTAAATCCGTTCCAGTATCTGTGAACGTGTGTGTAGTTCCCGACGTAACTGCTTCCCAGTCTGAACCATTTGCAGTCATTTCATAATCAAAGCTTCCACTAGTTTCTGTTGAAGTTAGTTTAGCTTGAGTGATTGTTCCGTTATCAAAATCAATTGCATTACTTTCTGCAATTTGCCCAGAAGTAAAACTTACCGAGCCAGAGGTTCCCCAAGTTGCTGTAGTATTTGTTGATTCAAAATCCTCATCTGTGAATGGTTCATCGTAAGTGTTTTCATATTGCATAACAACATCATCGGTGAAAACAGCTGAGTCATCTCCCAATGTAGACGTTCCTAAAATTCCATACGACGGATGTGATAAAACAAAACCATCCCCAGCTAAAACCCTAGATGTTACTTGTCTGTATCTAGGAACAACAGTCTTTCCAATGTTTTGAATATCAACTAATTCTAAAACCAAATCTTGATTACTTAATGTTAATAATTCCTCAATTCTTTTTAATCTAGTTTCAACATTTAATTGCCAATCTGCTAATCTAATTCCTTCATCTCCAACTGTTAATTCTTGGTTAGTTGCTGGATATTTTATAACCTGTTTTGTAACAACCAATGTTTGATTAATATTAGGACTATTAATATTGTCAACAACTGTAACTGTATCACCTAAATTTACATCAGTGGTTGAACCACTTATAATCATTAATTCTCCAATTAGAAATGGTTGTGAAAACTTTGATAATATTTCAGCTGTTCTAACTTCTACATCAGCAATCGTTTGAATATCTGAAAGTGTTATCTCCTTTTCAAATTTTCCATAGTCATCTATTGATTGTTGATTAATTTGATGGATTGGAACTGGTGCAAACCAATTATAATTGATAATAGCATTTTGTGTTGCAAAAGTTGTACCTGTTGCTGGTCTAACAGTTTTAGCTTCTTTATCCATATAATAAAAATTTCCTGCTGTACTATCCTCAGTACCACCTTCCTTTACAGTTATTGGAGGAGTTGAAGCATCAAAAATTAATTCAACACTCTCAGGTGTTTTGTCTAATAAAATTCCCGTAGTATCAAAATCTGCAGTAGTTCCAATAGTTCCATACCCAGTTCCTACTGGTTTTCTAATTTGTGTTAATGCAACAGCCCCGTCAACTCTTAAATCATTAATCATCTTTGAAGTGTCATTAAACCATTTTGGTACACCTAAAATATTTTCTCCTGCAGTTAATGTTTGTGCAGAAGCATTATATCCATGGGGTTCAAAGTGTACAGTATCATTGACGGCATCATACCAAAATTGATAACGAACAGCATCAGCTAATGCTTTTAGTCTTTCAAAAATATCAGCGTGAATACATTTAAACTCTTTAATTATTTCTGTTGTCCCCGTTCCTGTTGCAACAACATCGGCGGTTAATCCTCCATAAGTTTCAATCATGTCTTCAGCAATTGCACTAATTTCTCCAGCCTGTGGGTCACTATCAAGATAAACTCTATTAACATTTCTCCTTACTAAATCCCACATTTTATCTTTACAAGTTAGTCTTATAATACCACCATCTGGTTCAAAGTCTGCAATAAAACCTTCAAACATTTTTATATCTGTAGATGTTGTAAACCCTTTCCAAATAGAAACAGTTTTTCCTACAACCAATTCAACAGTATCATTTATTGTTTTAATAGTATTCATTCTTAACATAGATACCATATCTGTTCCTGTCCTTTCATATTCCCAATTTATCAATAAGTCAGGTGCACCTGCATCTGAATCATCCCAAATTGTTATTCCATCAATTTGTACTTTAGTTTTTAATGCTCCCATTTTAAATTGCTATTCCCTGTATCAGTGTTAAACTATAATCTATCTTTGAAACATCTGCCTTATTTACAGTCCATTCAAAATTATCTAAAATAACAGATGTTATATTTGGTGTAGATGTTTGACTACTTACAAAAACACTTCCAGATTGTGAACCATCCATTATTCCTTCTATAGCTTGAATGAATGTGTTTTGTGCAGATAATGTTCCAACAAAAATACCGTTAATATTTATATTTCTACTCATGCCAAAAATATCTAACAATATTGCTTGGTCACTGTCCTGTGTTGGAATAGGTTGTTGAAACAGTTGACCAGATTTAGTTTGTCTTTCACTTTGAACAGAACCTAAATCAATCCCTCCTATACTTGCCATCTTCTAATAACCTCCTTATTGCCTGAATCTCTATTAATAGAGATTTATTTATTTGTGTTGAAACCACTATGAATTGTTTAATCTCTTTTAATTCCTGAAACTGTTTTTCTTCAATCATTGTGGACTAAACCCCCTATTTCCTAATTGTTGTAATCTTCGTGAAATCATATCAACCAACCTTCTCATATCTTGTTCACTTTGAAAATTATTTCCAGTTACATTAATATTTATAGCTCCACCCGCTCCATTAGGTGTTATACTTCCAGAGCCTGAGGGAGTGAACATTTCTGGACCATTTTCTCCCACTAAATAACTTGAACCAGAGCTCACAGGCCCTCCTGCTGCTCTTTTTCCTCCAAATAATCCTCCTACAAAACTTCCAATTGATTTAAGAGCGTTTTTTATCCAATCCCAAATCATTCTTCCCAAATTTCCTATAAATGATAATCCAGATTTTATTGCTTCCCAAATCTTAACACCCAAATCTACAAAGAATAATAATCCATTTATTATTGGCTGAATTATTGCTGAGTATAACCAACCTCCAACAGCTGCTCCAAAATCAAATATCGGTTTTAATATTGCATCATATAACCATTGTCCTATTTTCATACCAAATTCAAAGATTGGTTTGATAATACCATCCCATAATATTTTACCCCAATTTTTAAAATATTCAATTATGCCATTAGCAACTGTTAGTAGAGCTGGAAATAAAAATGATTTTATAAATTCAAATATGTTTATTTCACCCTTAAATAATTTCATAATTCCTGTAATTATTCCAGCTAAAGCTTTTGTAAGTGCTATAACTATTGGCATTAGAGGTAAGAAAACTATAAAGAATAATAGACTTAACATTTTTGTTAACGGAGCAATGACCTTCATTAATCCTTCTAAGGCAGATGCAATTATTTTCGTTAAAATATTACCTGCTAATACAGCTCCTGTTAATTTTTTAAAACCAACACCGCCTCCACCTCCTCCTCCAGAGTCTCCACTAGTTGAACTCTTTACATCTATTGGTACTTCAATTTTAAACTCTGACATTTTATTTTTGATTCTCCTTCATTTTTATTTCTTTGAAAACAGTCATTAAATATGATAATCTATCGTTTGGAATATTATCAACTTGTTCTGGTGTCCAATGAAAAGCATATGCAAACCAACCGTACATGGCTTCATTATTAGCCCATTCATTGTCGGTCTGTCCTTTAAAAGCTTGCACAACTAATCTTTTTTTGTTTCTGAAGGCATTGAAAAATCTGCCCAAGAACTCATTAGATAATCAGCTACTTCACTAGGTAAGTTTCTAATTCCTTCCAAGTCATGTGGAAATGGTGCTGATACTATTGCTGCATGTAAAAGTTGTATCTCAAATTCAGCGTCGTTAATGTCAACACTAGGTTGTCCTGCTAAGTATCTTGTCTTTGTACAAAGAGACCTTATCTTCCCTCGTACTCCAGAACTTAGTTTTCTTAAAACAACCTGTTGAGTTTCGTCATTAACCACTATGTCAAGAGACATAGTTTCCTCTACAACTTTCCCACCTTCAATTTTCATCTCTGGTATTTTATCCATGTTTCTGTTTTCCTCCTGTTTAATTGTACCTAAAAAATTAAAAAAAATAAAATTTAGGATTTTGTTTTATAAACTTAATTACTAGCTTCTGCTGGTGCTAGTTCAATATCATTTGTATAAATAACATTTGTACAAGCTCTCGCCCAACCAGTAACATTTTCTTTTATAACTTCGTTCACATTTTGAGGTAACGTTTCCTCATTCAAATGAACTCCTGTTAAATTGAAATCTAATATATCACCGTCGTCGTTAGTAAATGTTAACTCCATTGTTGCAATCTCAGTCCCTGAACCTGTTGTAGGTGCAGTAGCTGAATTAGTACCATTCAAAAATCTAGTCAATAATGTTGTGTGGTCTTTAAATGCTGCTGTAATATTGAAATTGTATTCTCTATTTTTAGCCACATTGTCTGTTAAGAACCTACTCCCAACACCGTAAACTGTTTCTAAATTATTATTGATTGTTAACTCAACAGTTTGTACTGCTGCTATAAGAGTACCATCTGGTAATTCGATTGAACCATGTGCAAATGTGAAAACTGGTTCTGTATCTACAATGTTTGTACTTGCTGTAGTTCCTAATGTTTCATATCTGTATGGTGCTTCAATACTAAATCTTAAAGCTTCGTTAACTGCTGCAGTCATAGTAAATGTGTCAATTCTACATCCTACCATAATACTTTGTGCATCAGTAGTTCCCAATTCGAAAGCTGATTTCAACGTGAAACTTGGTAATCTATTAGCTTCTGTGTAAGTATGAGTATAAGCTCCAACTGAACCTCCATTGGTGTTTGCTCCTAAAACTCCTAGTAACCACCAAGCGTTTGTTAATGCTCCATTAATTGTTGCCGTTCCTGAATATTGTTTATTCACTGTCGCTGTTGCATTTCTTGCTCCAACCCCAACAATTCTTTCTGCATTATTATTTCTACTTATAGATATATCAACTCCTTGTCCAAACGGAACATAAGTTTCATCTGACGCTTGATGTGATGCTGCTGCATTATCCCAAGCTGTTGGATTTTCATAAGCATATAAACCTACAGTGTCTGCTCCCGAAATATAATTATTCGCCATTTTGTTTTTTACCTCCTTGTGTTTTTTTAATTATTCCTTTGGCTCTTTGCCACTCTAATCTTTTTAGTCTAATCATTTTATCCTTGTCTAAAACTTTATCTTCATAATTTGGAATTTTTCTTTTCATTTTAATCTGAATCCTCGAATACAAATTTAACCATGATGTCTTGGTTTCTTTGCATAACTTTATTTTGTCCGAACGGTGTAATTAATAACGGTCCCATATTTGTAACTGTCAAGAAAGGCATATAGAAAAAATCTTTTTTGTTATCTAATAACTTTGTTCTAATTGTTGCAATAGCTTTTTCAACAGTATCCTGATTTCTATCATAAAAGGTTATAGAAATAATATATTCAGACTGACTAACCAATGCTCCAATTCCAAATTCAGAAGTTGCTCCAGAAATTATATCAAACCCTATTCTAGGAAAATCGCTTATCTTTTTATTTGCCTGAGGATAATCCGGGAATACTCTATCAGTACTACCAGCATCATATCTAATTAAATATGCTCCAGTTTGGGCAGAAGTAAATGTTATTTCACCTGTTGTATAATTCACAGTATAATCATCTCCGAATACTAATGCAACAGATGATACAGTTATCAATCTTACATTTTTTATTAATGTAGGAGTAGTTCCCACAGTCACAGATGATACGTTTGAAAAACTTCCAGTTTGATTAGTAGTTGTAACCCCTCTATCTGTTATAGATATTATATCAGAGTTTCTAAGAAATATTAATAATTCTTGTTTTATTTCATATATTGAAGTCTTTGCCATTTTAGTTAATCGTCCTCACTCTCTTGAGTTTATACAGACATTATAATAATAAAAAAATAATTCTTTTTAAAACCATCAATCCAACCTATCAATATTACTTTTGATTATTTTTGGTAACTCTGTATGCAGTGTAGGCCGTAAGAACGGCTGAGGTCGTGGACCATATAAAGAAATTCGTTTTGCTATAGTGTTGGCAACTGACTTAACAGCTCCCTCTTTATTTTTTCCAGTATAATTATCCATCAATTTTTGTTCAACCCATTCAAACAACTCTTCACCGGTTGTAGGGTTTGGTATTCCATACTCGATGTATTCTAAATAATCAACCATTGTTATAACAAGTTTATTTTTTTCGACAATAACCTTGACACTGCTTGCTCCTTCTCCAGTGAATTTAATTCCCATTGTTAAAAGCTTTTCTTTAATAGCTTCTTGTAAATCAATTGCAATTCCCCAGAAAAGTTTGTTAAGTTGTTCTTCAGTTACACTCATTCTATTAAGAAAAGATTACAAGCTGTGTAAACAAATGATGTTCCGGAGCCTGTAGAATCATAGACTCCAGGAACATTAAATGCTTCTTTAACTCTGAAATCGTTTCCCTCCACGGTAATTTTGTCATTTTTTACAACACCTGATGCATACTTTGCGAGAACTACAGCATCACCCTTTTCAAAGAATCCTGCTTTTTCAAAATCCCATCGCTGGTTAGTCCTCATAAAATAAGCTTTAATGGTAACTGCTGTTCCATCCGTTAATGTTTCTTGACCTGAAACATTTGATACAGTTTTAACTATAGGAGTGTGTGTAAGCTGTCTTCCAGCATAGTCTGATAACATTCTATCAAAATCTTTTACCGTTAATATGTTTTGTACCATGTTTAATGTGTATGTATTTTAATTGAATCAAATGGGGAAGCTTGTTTCTCAGGAACTGCCTCAACTTTAGGTTCATTGATTTTATCAACAATTTGTTTAGCTGCTTCTGCAATTGGGTCTACCTTAGGTTCTTCCTTTACAGGTTCCTCCACAATCGGTTCTTCTACAACTACTTCCTCAGTTTTTACAGGTTCTTCCTTAACTGGTTCTATAATTGGTTCTTCCTTTACAGGTTCTTCTACAACTACTTCCTCTATGATTTTTGTTTCTTCTGTCATGTTTATTTTCCTCCCTTTTATGCAAAAAGTGTGTAGGATCTGTATGAAGCTCCTGTTCGGAAATCTCCTCCAATTTGCCCTTCACCTTGTGTTCCATAAACTATTCCTCGTGCTTCACCTTGTAATTTGTTTAGTGATTCTCTAATATTTGTATAAGGCTCTCCCTTACTTCCACTAAATCCTCCTGGTAAAGTCACTGTTGTGAAATCATCATATGTTCCAGCAATTTGTGCTGTTAAAGTTCTTATCCCTGCCAATACAATACATAATCTTTTTATGATTCTTGGTATTGGATAAACACCATAAACATATTTCAAATTAATTAATTGTGGATTATTGCTTGCAAACCAACCAGCCTCGGCTGATGAGTTTAATAATAATCTACCTGAATATTTATATTGATAAACTGATGTTGTTGTAATATCTACTGAATCGATTGTAAGCACATTTAAATTAACTAAAGGTTGATTTTCTACAAACATTTCCTGTGTTCCAGTCCCATCAACTGTTTCATCGATGTATCCTAATTTAACTATTCTATACGTTGATGTTGCATCCGGTGTAGTATCAAATGCTGGTGACACTGTAATCTTTGTAGTATCATTTGCTGTTATTTCTCTATACTGTCCAGAACCTGTTCCTCCGTAAATCCATGCCACATATCCAATATAAACATTAGAATCCCATGCTTTATTACTATCAGAAAATGTAGTTGTAGCAAAATCACCGTCGGCAGTTCCATATTGTTCAATGTTTCCAAATTTAGTTTTATAAATATCTTCAATCTCTTCCTCAGCGTCTAAAATAAAATCATTTATTACTGCATCTTGTAATGGAGCTCCGTCTAATGGATAGCTAACTGCTTGTTTTACCTCTTTTGATGTACAATATGTCATTTTATTTTTTATAACCTCGTAATGATTTTGATTTAAGTTTAGGTTTTTTCTCTACTTCTTCTATGATTTCTTCCTTTATTATTTTATCCTTTCTAAAAAGATAACCTTTACCCTCGGAATCAATTCTTACTTCAACCTCTGGTGTTCTATCTTTCATGTATTCGTTATTTGTTATACCTGTATTTGTTGTTAATGCCATTTATTTCTTCCTCCTTGTCTGTTTTGTTAACCCTTTATTTTTCTTATCAAAATAAAAAAATTGAATAGCTTTGATAAGTGCTCCTAAAAAGAATACAATAGCAATTGTGTCTTGGATACTTAAGTGTTTTTCAATCATACTGCTTCGCTCCCGTCTCCTTTTCTCCAATCGTTTACTTTACCCAATGGGTGTAGTACACAATTTAGATGGTTACCTTTGATGCTTTCAGTCCTCCGTAAATCCGATGATTTTGTTTTATCTAAATCATCCTCGATTGGTTTTAGGAATTTGAAAAACTTCCTGAAGTATTTAATGTATTTACTTAGTTTCGCATGTAATTCCTGTGTGGTATTCTTTTGATAGTTCGAATTTTTATCTTCGTTATATCTAGTTAAGTCCTTTAGGTCGGCCAAAACTTCTTCATACCCACATTCATTGAAATTAATATTATACATTTTAATTTCACGAAACCGTACTTTACACTTTCCGTTTGCGTATTCTTTACCATGAAAATAGTTTTCAACTCTTTTCAACGCATCAGGATACCCTTCTCCAATTGCTATTATATGCATTTTTAATTATTTACCCCAAATTATAAAGACCCTTTTAGCGTCTGAATTTGTTGAACCACCTAGAGTGATTGTTAAAACTCCTGAACTTACCGCTGTAGTTGGTGCCTCAGTTGTTACTATGCTATTTTCTGTATCATGTGAAAATCCTACAATTCCTAAGAATGTAGACATTCCATATGTTGCCATATTAACTGCAACTGTATCGGCTGTATCGGCTGTAGTTGGTGTTTCTACCATTATACATTTTCTGCCTAAAGCTGGTATTTGGTCTGTAACTGTTGATGTTGTTATTGCTGCCATATTATTTTACCTCCTGTTAATGTTTAATTATTCAATAATCTTATCTAAAGATTATGAAACCACTTGCTGCACCATCTGCTGCACCCGTCAAAGTGATTATGTTTGTACTTATAGTACAAGCATCTAAAGTTCCAGCACTGTCGTCAGTGACAGCTGCGTACAAAACTTCCTTAGCATTCTTAACTGTCCAAGTGTCGTTCTGTGCTGCTTTCGCTGCACTATCTACAAATCCGATTTTTATACCAGAGTTTGTTGCTCCACCTAGTTCCGCTAATCTTCCTGCTGTAACATTTGTGTTTGTCATTTTTTGGTTTTCTCCTTACTTTAGTTAGATGTTTAATGTCCTCACGGACTTCTACCTGGAAACCAGGTAAAAATTTAAAAAATAAAAATAAAAATAAATTTTATTCCAGCTTAAGCTGAAATTTCTGTAATACTTGAGCAAAAGCTTGTTGCTTTGATTAAGAAAGCCTCGTAAATCTTTAACATGAATTTCTCTGAATCATTAGTTTTAGCTAAATCTTCGTATGTTAAAT
>CAZOUP010000159.1:0-10236 GCA_964583035.1 uncultured Akkermansia sp. | reverse complement strand
GAGTCGTCAATGCCTGGGACATGATCTCCGGCGAGCGGAAGAAGAAAATCGAAGGTTGGAAAAAAGAAGTCACCTCACTCCAGTTCATCGGGGCGACGAATCAGCTTGTGACCTCGGCGGGGGATAATCTCATCCGCGTCGTGCGGGACGACGGAGGCCAGGTCCGTTCGATTGCCAAGCTCCCCGATTTCATGCAGGCCACCGCGAGCACCCCCGATGGCAGTATTCTCATCGGCGGAGGTGAAGACAGCTACCTCCGCGTCTGGAACGGTGCCGACGGCAAAGAACTCGCCGCCTTCGGCATGCAGTAGAATTTTTCCCCGATCCCCAACTATCCATTCGCTATGTCTTCCATCCTGACACCCGCCCCATTTGAAAACTGCCGCGGCCCTCTCGGTCGTCGTGGTTTCATGCAAGTTGGCATGACCGGATTCGCTTCGCTGAGCTGGCCCGGTCTCCTTCGCCTCCGCGCTGAGAATGCGACCAAGCCCGATCACGAAAAGACAGCCGTCATCATGGTCTGGCTTCCCGGCGGATTGTCCCACCTAGATTCCTATGATCCGAAACCGGACAGCGGCAGTGAATACAGCGGGCCCTTCAAAGAGATTTCGACCAAGGTGCCCGGCACTCGGATCACGGAGCTGATGCCGATGCACGCAAAGATCGCCGACAAGTTCACGATCCTGCGCTCGATGAATCAGGGTGCAGGCGGTCACCCCGCCGGGTCCATGCAGATGTTCTCCGGCGACTCCGACACACGGGACAAACCCGAGCCGCGACTCCCGGACTGGATGTCGGTCGCGAACTACCTGCGATCGCAGGAGGGAGGGCGCAGCAATCCGCTCCCGCATTATGTCGGGGTGAATCTCCCTCCGGCGAACTACAGCGGTCCCGCTTATCTCGGCAATTCCTTCGGCCCTTTTGCGGTGACCGACGACCCGAACCGTCCGAATTTCTCCGTTCCTAATATCGGACTATCCGACCCGGCGGAAATGCAGCGCCTGAGTGATCGACTCGCCCTGCGCAAGAGTCTCGACAAGATGGAGCGCGAGTTCGATACGCAGGGGGAACTGGGAGCGCTCGATGAATTCGAAACTCAGGCGATGACGCTTCTGACAAACCCACAAACTCGCGACGCCTTTGACCTGGGCAAAGAGGATGCTCAAACGCGTGACCGCTATGGTCGCAATCGCTGGGGACAGCAACTTCTGATGGCGCGGCGCCTCGTCGAGTCCGGGGTCGATATCGTGACGAGCACCTTGAGCGGACCTCTTTGCGGACGGGTCCAGAACTGGGATGACCACGCCGTGAACCAGCATCAGTTCGAAGCGCTCCGCTTCCGGATGCCGAACTACGATCAGGCCGTCTCCGCTCTTATAGAGGATATTTATGCCCGTGGCCTCGACAAGCGGGTCCTCGTCGTTGTCACCGGGGAATTCGGACGCACCCCGAAGATCAAGTATGACCGAAGCACCGGAGCCGGCAATGCGAGCGGCCCCACCGGAACCCTCCAGCCGGGTCGCGATCACTGGCCGCGCGCCTTTTCCAACATCTGGGCGGGAGGCGGAATCCAAACCGGAGGCATCATCGGCGCGAGTGACAAGCGTGGCGAAGACGTCATCGAGCGCCCCTGCGGCCCCCATGATTTTCTCGCCACGATCTACCAGCACCTCGGGATCGATTACTCGAAAGTGACGATCAATGATTTTAACGGCCGACCTACTCACATCGTGAGCGATGGAAAGGCGATCCCGGAGCTGACTGCTTAGGGAGAGGGCCTGGCCTTTCCGGCTTGGTAGTGGTGATTTCTAATCGCCACCAGCATCTCGCACGGAGCATTGCAGTGGCGATTAAAAATCACCACTACCTTTCAGAGCATATTGCTGCCTTCTCGCAGGAGTCCACGATTGCGGAAAAGCGTCCTCGATTTTAGCGTAAGGACCCGGCATTTTTTGCTATTCCCTTAGTAGTCATGAACAATCCGATTTTGTCCCAACTTCACCAAGAGAGCCGCCGCCAGTTTTTCGCGAAGGCGGGCGGGCTTTCACTTGGTGCCCTCGGCCTCAACCATGTCCTCGGTGCGGGGGTCCAGACCGCGCCCGGACTTGCGCCGGGGCAGACGCACTTTCCGGCGAAGGCGAAGCGGATTATCTATCTGTTTCAGAGCGGCGGACCTTCGCAGATGGATCTCTTCGACTACAAGCCGAAGATGACTGAGATGCGGGGCCAGGAGCTTCCTGCTTCGATTCGCATGGGCCAACGCCTCACGGGAATGACCTCAAAACAGAGTTCGTTTCCTGTCGCGAGTTCGATCTTCGATTTCAAACAGCATGGCCAAAGCGGGGCCTGGATCAGTGAGCTGATGCCTCACCTCGCGAAACAGGCGGACGACGTTTGTTTCATCAAATCGGTCTATACCAACGCGATCAATCACGACCCGGGGATCACTTATCTGCAAACCGGACACGAGCAGCCGGGTCGTCCCTCGCTCGGTTCCTGGATGAGCTACGGGATCGGGTCGGAAAATGAAAACCTGCCCGCATTTGTCGTTCTCGTTTCCAACGGAAATTTCAACCAGGCGCAGCCGATCTATTCACGGCTCTGGGGAAGTGGTTTTCTCCCGACCTCGCATCAGGGCGTGCGACTGCGTTCCGGAAGTGATCCGGTTCTCTTTCTCCAGGACCCCGGTGGAGCGCCACGGGAACGGAACCGCGACCTTCTCGATGGGATCTCGCAGATGAATCAACTCCGCTTCGGTCAGACGGGTGATGCGGAAATCCAGACGCGGATCTCACAATACGAAATGGCCTACCGCATGCAGATGTCGGTGCCGGATGTGACCGATCTCAGCGATGAACCCGAGTCAACCTTCGAGCGCTACGGAGAGGCCGCCCGCCAACCCGGCAGCTACGCCGCGAACTGTCTTCTTGCGCGTCGTCTCGCCGAGAAAGATGTCCGCTTTATCCAGCTTTACCACACCGGATGGGATCAACACTCGAAGCTCCCCGAACAACTCGCGCTGCGTTGCGAGGAAACCGATCAGGGAACCGCCGCGCTCCTCGCCGACCTGAAGGAAAGGGGACTCCTCGACGACACTCTCGTGATCTGGGGCGGAGAATTCGGTCGCTCCATTTACAGTCAGGGAACCCTGACCGACACCAACTACGGACGTGATCACCACCCGCGTTGTTTCACGATGTGGATGGCTGGAGCCGGCGTGAAGCCGGGCATGAGCTACGGCGTAACCGACGATTTTTGCTACAATGTCGCGGAAAATCCCGTCGCGGTTCATGACCTCCAGGCCACGATTCTGCACCTGTCAGGGATCGACCACGAGCGGCTCACCTACTTCCATCAGGGCCGACGTTTTCGCCTCACCGATGTCCACGGGCATGTCGTGAAGGACATTTTGACCTGATGAGATGTCGTCTGTTGCGAGGCGCATCAGCCGGCAAACTCCAGTCCCTGCAGGGTTCCAGTGCTGGTTGAGAACCGATCAGCATTCACGCCGAGACGATGAAGCATCGTTAGGTAAAGGTTGGCAAGCGGGGCCTCACCGTTCTGATCGCAGTTGAGATGTTGTCCGTGCTTGAATCCTCCTCCGGCGAGGATCGTCGGCAAGTTCACGTTGCTGTGGATATTCGCGTCCCCAAGGTTGGAACCGAGGAGAACCATGGAGCGGTCGAGGAGGTTTGCCTCGCCTTCGGAGGATTGCTGAAAATCACCGAGGAGGCGGGCAAACTCCACGAGTTGCGCTTTTTCGATGATGGCAAGCTGGTCGCGGGCTTCTTCGATGGCCTGTTGGTGGGTAAGCGCATGATGGGCGAGTTCAACGCCGGGCAAATCGACTTTGGGATTGAACTGCTGGGTCGTGATGATGGAGATGATGCGGGTCGAGTCGGTTTCCACCGCGAGCTTGGCGAGATCGTGCATGAGCCGGGTGCGGGAGATGAGCGCTTCGGCCTTGCGCTCGTCTTTCGGCATTTTGGTTTTAACGACAGGCTTGGCTTTGGTCTCCCACTCGGCAGACTCATTAAGCCGGTGCTCCATTTCGCGGAATGCGGTGAAGTATTGATCGAGACGTTCTTTGTCCTGACGACCGACTTTTTTCTCCAAAGACCGAACTCGATCTGAAAAGGAATCCATGAGACTCTGCCCGTCCCGCAAGCGGGTGACCTGGCGCTCGACTTCTTCCGACGATCCCTGAACGAACAGTTTTTTGTAGAGCGCCGAGGGGCTGTCCTCTGCCGGGATACGGACCCCGTCGCTCGAGTAGGAAAGTGATCTGCTGCCAGGACCGATTCGCAGAGAAAGGGACGGAAATCGCGTCGCGACACCGAGCTCGTTGGCCGCGACTTGATCGACTGAAATCGTGTTCTTAAATCCCGGCTTACGGGGATGTCTCGCCCCCGTCAAAAAGCATTGATCAGTTAGGTGACCACCAACGACTTCGGGGTGAGAAAGGCCCGAGAAAACCGTGAGCTGATCGCGGAAATCCTTGAGCACTTCGGTGTAGGGACTGTCTTGGTAGGTGACACCATCACCTTGGGGGAAAAAGTAATCGGGAACGAAGCCGAGGTCGTTGCACATCGCGATCATGCGGCGCGGACTTTCCGTGCCGACGCTGGAGGCGGCCGCCATCGATTCCAACTGCGGAAGCGCGAGCATCGCACCCGCGCCCTTGAGAAGCGTGCGGCGATTGAGGGGCCGGGTAAGTGACAGGGTGGGGAATTTCATTTTTCGAGAAAGAGAGAGCTTTGAACAATCGCGTGAATCATGGAGCGCAGGCCGTATTTGCCAGCGCTGAGGTCCGTCATCATTTCATCGACGAGGGCCTCGTCAGCGAATCCAGCCGGAGCTCCGGTGCTGTAGGTGATGAGTTGTTCCAGCATGTTGCGGGCGACCTGCTCGTTGCGTTTGAGGAGGATGCCTTTGAACCCGCGAATCCCACTGAAAGTAGTGCCGTCGAGCATCTCTCCAGTCGCATCGACAGGCAGACCGAGCTTGGTTTTTGAAGGACGCCCGTCAAAAAAGAGGTCTGGAATCGGGTCGCCGTTTTTCAACGAACGATAGCGCTCCCGGTAAGCACCCATGACATCAAAGCTCTCAAGGGCAAAACCCGGCGGATCGATTTTGGCATGGCACGAAGCGCAGGATTGATCACTGCTGTGCAGGGCCAACTGCTCACGAATCGTTGTCGCCCCGGAGATATCGGGCTCCACGGCGGGGATCAACGGCGGCGGCGGGGGAGGAGGGTCACCGAGGAAGTGAATTTGCACGTAGTCGCCGCGCACGACTGGCGAAGTCACGGTGCCGTTGGCGGTCGTTTTGAGAACCGCCGCCTGGGTGAGAAACCCGCCCCGCACGGATTCTTGGGGAAGCTCGACTCGGCGGATTTGGTTCCCGCTCACACCGGGGATCTCGTAGAGCTCCGCGAGGCGTTGGTTCAGCATCGCGAAATTCGAATGAGAAATGAAGACCGAACCAAGATCGTGTTTCAGCATTTCCGTAAAGTAGGCTCGCGATTCCCACAGCGAGGAGTCCAGCAAGAGCGGGTTGTATTCGGGGTAGAGATTACCGTCCGGTTCGGTCAGTTCGATATCTTCGAGCTTGAGCCATTTGTTCAGGAAATGCTCCACGAAGCGTTGGGACTTGTCATCATCAAGGAGGCGTTCGACCTGATTGTGAAGCACTTCTGGATCTAGGATTTCGCCCGAATCAGCGAGCTCACGCAAGCTGGTATCGGGAGTGCTGCCCCAGAGAAAATAGGAAAGTCGCTCGGCCACGGCGTGGCCATCGAGAGGGCCTGAATTCCCACTGAGAAGCAAAAAATCGGGCGTGGTCAGAACGGCGCGATAGCCGGAGATCATCGACTCAAGGAAGGATTCGTTGCGCTCCAGTTTCTCCTTCACCACTTGCAGCGGGATTTCCAAATCCTCTTCCGTGACGGGGCGGCGCAGTGCCTGCTCGACAAATCGCTGCATGAGTCGTTGCGCATCGACGAGCGGGGAATCGGAGATCACGTCTTTCACATACACCTCTTCCCGGCGCGGTTTCCCCTCCAAAGGACGGCTGTCCATTTCCACTTCCAGGTCGTCGAACAAACGCCGATGGCTCTCCGGCGGCCAGTCGTCGTGAAGCGGACCTTCCAGCTCAAACCAACGGAACGCGATCCCGTTGCCGGTGATCCACCGGAAAGTCTGGTCTTCCTTTCCGATGACTTTTTCGCCCTTAACGAGGGACGCGATGGGCGTGCGAGCGAACTCAGCAGACGCGACGAGAGTCTTGACCTCGTCACCGGGCTTCAGCCAAACCCGCAGTTCACCCGTGGCAGGCTTGTAGGCGGGGAGATCGACATAGCCGAGGGTGCGATCTTGAGAATAGAAGCCTACCGTCTCGACCCGGTCCGAAGGGACCAGCTTGCCCTCTTCGTTTCGCACTCCAAAACCGTTCACCCGGATCTTGTAGTAGCCGGCCGCCTCGATTCTGAAGGGCCAGATTTCCATGTTGAGATTCGACTCGCCACTGATGAAGATCGCGACCGAATCGAAAAACGGTTCCTTATCTTGAACCGAGTTGCGAGTGTCGCCGAGGAATCCTCCCCGAATCAGCGTCATCGATTCGTCCACTTCCATTCCTGTCAGCGGCATCGCACTGCTCAGGTTGAGGAGGCGGTGAAAACCGGGGAGTTGCTGCCACATTTTTCGGGGTCCATTGACTTCGACACGGACGGTTTCTGACTCCGGCTTCGCCCGTGCCGGAGCAACCGCGAGCCGCAGGGCATCATCGGCTGCCTCCATGAGACGCGTCGCGTGGATGTGAGAAAAGTCGAGTGCTTCGGCAGATTTATCAAAACCGTAAGTCGAACCCTCAGGCGGCAATGATTTCGCAATATCGAGGTAAGGAAGCGCTAAAAGATCACGGAGCGTGTTCTCGTATTCGGAGCGATTCAAGCGACGCAGCTTGGAACGCCCATTGTCTTCACGCAGTTGCAACTCGATCTTGGCAAAGTCTCCCGAGAGGTGGTCGAGAAAACCTTTCATCGCCGCTGCGTCCGGGCGGGTCTTTTCCTTCGGCGGCATGTCACCATCGCCGACCCGGTCGAATACCGTCGCCCAGGCATTGAAGTTTTGTGGATCGGTTAGATCAAAACTCAAAGCAGTCAGGTCGAGATCACCTTCAGTCGACAAATCGTCGTGGCAGTCAAAACAATATTCACTGACAAAAGCCTCGACCTGCTCCGGGAGAAGAGCGGTCTCTTCCGCCGGCGCAGGCGTGAAAATCGAAAGAGAGAGTGCGGCGAGAAAGGGTATTTTTGGCGGAAGCATTTGCGGGGAGGTTTTGGAGAGGGGCCGAGAGACAGCTAGTTGGCGTCGCCGACAGTCACGGAGATCGAGACAAGGTCACTGCCAATGCCGTCGTCATCGGTGACGCCCAATGTGACCTCGTAAGTGCCCGCCTTTTCGTAGGTGTGGCGGGGGTTTTTGCTCGTCGAAACGCTTCCGTCACCGAACTGCCAGATCCAGGCATCAAGCGTGCCATCGTCCGTTGACGCGTCGGAGTTAAACTCTGCCGTCAGGCCTGAATCGATGGTCACCGCTGCACGGGCGGTTGGCGGAATCCAATCGGCGGCTTCGGGGTGATACCGGCGAGCCACGAAGATATCATCGCTGTTTGTTTCCCGTTTATTCGGAATGCTGGTCGCTGATTTTTTGGGTAATTCGACGACGGTGAGTTCGCCGATCGCGGTTGGGTTTGGCCTTACCGTAAATGTATACTTGTCCGGCGAGACCTCGCTGAAGTTCAGGATCGTTCCGTTGGTGGTTTCGAGGTCTTCCGCGTCCAATCCAGTGACTCCGGTGGTGAACTGAGCGGTAACGTCGAAATCGCCGGGGACGATGTCCGGAGCGTCGCTCGACAGAGTCAAATTGACGTTCACCTGGCTGTCTTCGAAATACCAGGTTCCATCGTCATTGGGGCGTCTCGCGTGCTGCTTGTGGAGGAGGGCAAAGTCGGCAAATTTTGCCGGTGCTTTGCTCCTCATGTCGGCACGGATGGATTGATAATCCGGGAGAGACGCAAGGTTATCCCACTCGTTCGGATCGTTGTTGTGATCGTAGAGTTCTTCCTCGCCGTCAGCATAGCGAATGTAACGCCAGTCACGATTGGTGATCGCGTATTCGTGCGCCGCGAGATTTGAAATAATGACATCGCGGTCTTCCGCTTGATCAGGATTTTTGAGTGCGGTCGCAAGTGATTCGCCATCGAGCGGCTGAATGTCGGTGTTGGCACCATCCTTTTTCAAATCACACATTTCGACAAAGGTCGGGTACATGTCGATGAGGCTCACGGCGACGTCGGTGCGGTTGCCTTGCGCAATGCCGGGGCCGGCCCATACGAAGGGGACCTTTGTGCCTCGATCCCATAAGACGTGTTTTGCCCAGTGACCTTTCTCGCCCATGTGATAACCGTGATCACTCCAGAGAACGACAATGGTGCTGTCAGCATATTTACTGTTATTCAGTGCGGTGAGGACGCGGCCTATCTGAGCATCGGCATAGGTGATCGCTGCGAGATAGCCAAGGATGCATTCTTTCAAAGCTCTATCATCGGGGCTGATCGTCTTCAGGTTGGCCATCCATCGTTTGTAGAGATTGATCTCCTTCCTGCGCTCCCGGTTCGGGACATCGTCAAGATCGGGGAGAGGATTTGAGCTGCCGTCTTTCCAGTAACTTGGAAGTTCCAGATTGTCGATATTGCCTTCGAGCGGCCCTTCTAGGTAGGCATCGTAATATTTCTGCGGAGCGTATTGCGGGGAATGAGGCGTGAAAATTCCGAGCCCGAGGAAGAAGGGGGTATCCCCGTGGTCGGTCGCGAGCTGCGAAACAGCCCAGTCGGCGCGTTGGGTGTCGGCCATCTCTCTCTCGACGGTATTATCGAGCGCCGCCCACTCCATGACACCCGCTTGAATGTCAGGAAAGGTCGTGTTGAAGATACTGACAAAGTCTCCATCGGGCCCTCCCGGATTCGGAGCGCCATATCTCCAGGTCCCGACGTCCCAGCCATTCTTTCTCTGAGCGTCAGTGGTTCCGTCAGTGCGCAGCCAGAATTGATCCCACCCTCGCTGATCGATCCATCCAATCGCGTGATGAAAGAGCTTGCCGGTGCCGAGGGTTTTGTAGCCAGCGTTGTCGAAAGCGGTGTGAAGACCCGTGAAATAGTCGTTTCGATTCTTTTCGTCTTTCTGCCAGTAAACGTGATCGTCGTAGAATCCACTCGTGGAAGGATATTGACCGGTGAAAATGGCGGTTCTTGACGGGCCACATTTCACACCCGCTGAATGGGCGTTGGTGAAGGTGACTCCCCGGGCGGCAAGCGCATCAATATGAGGCGTGATCGCCTGACGGTGACCGCCGATCCCCCAATCGTTCATGTCATCGACAGAGATAAACAAGACATTGGGCTGAGCGGCAACGAAAAGAGGGAGAACTGTGACCCAAATAGACAAGACACCTTCGATTAAAAATAAGTTCAGTGAGATTTTCTTCATCATTTCTTTCCCTTCTTTTTCTGAGTTTGCACCTTCTTCGAATAGTCTTTGTTGATAATATCGCGGACCTCTCTTTCGATACCGAAGGGAGCGCCTTTGATCCCCTTGCCATTGTTGAGAATGCTGTTCCAATCGAGGTAGTGAGTGCGGGCCAGTAATTGCGGCTCGTAGTGTTTGTCGAGGATCGCGGAGTAGGCTTCCCAATGTGACTGCGCGTCCTTGATATGCACCACGGCTTGCTCATGCAACTGACTATGCTTGTCAGCGAAACCTGATTCCCGCGCGACCCAGAACCTGGCGGCACAACGTTGCTTGTCGGCGTAGTAACGCCCGAGCATTGCCATGCTCTCCAAGTCCCACAGCAGGTCGCGATACTCGAGTTCGTCATCTGCCTGCGCCTGAAGCTTTGGCAGCGCAGCATCAACCGCATCAGCAAAGCCATCGAGATTGTCGGCCACTTCTAGAGGCGTGAGCAAATCACTCCCGAATTGATCGAGCGTGCCCTCGAGGTAGGCCTTTCCCCAATCAGGCACCGAAACGCATTGCACCTCACCCGCAGGTGGATTTTTGCGCAAGCTCATCGCCTCACGACGATAGACGGAAGGTCCTTCGGCATAGTAATACTGAGGGATTGTCAAAAAGCCGGTGGCTGACGCCAGCCCCGATATACAACCTTCGGGGGCAAA
>CAZOUP010000158.1:0-10645 GCA_964583035.1 uncultured Akkermansia sp. | reverse complement strand
ACTGGATACCCTTACGATACGCTTCACGATGAAGGAAACTTAGACTGCGTTGAATCACGGCACCGGAATCCGGTCGAGAATCGTCGCGATGATTTGCTCGCTCGTGATTTCCTCCGCTTCCGCCTCGTAGCTGAGGAGAAGGCGGTGACGAAGCACATCGTAGGCGAGATCTTTGACGTCCTGCGGGACCACGTAACCTCTCCCCTGGAGAAACGCGTTCGCCTTTGCCGCGAGAGTAAGATTAATCGTTCCGCGCGGCGATGCGCCGGCGCGGACGAGTGGTCCGAGCGCAGGTTCGATTTCACCCGGCTGCCTCGTCGCATGAATGATGCTCACGATGTAGTCCTTCACGCCGTCATCGACATAGACGTAGTTCACGAGCTCGCGCCCGGCGATGACCGTCTTGGAATCGACTACTGCCTGCGTTGCGGTCTTCGCCGAGGAAGTCGCCATGCGGTCAAGGATCATGCGCTCTTCGGCAATCGACGGATAATCGACGATGACCTTCACGAGAAAACGGTCGAGCTGCGCTTCGGGAAGCGGGTAGGTTCCCTCCTGATCGATCGGGTTCTGAGTCGCGAGGACCAAAAAGGGATCCTCCAGCTTGTAGGTCGTATCCCCGATCGTGACCTGGCGTTCCTGCATCGCTTCGAGGAGCGCGCTCTGCACCTTCGCGGGAGCGCGGTTGATCTCATCGGCGAGGATTAGGTTCGAAAAAATCGGCCCCAGCTTGGGAGAAAACTCGTTGGTCTGGGGATTAAAAATCAGCGTCCCGAGAAGGTCGGCCGGCAACAGATCCGGAGTGAACTGAATCCGCTGAAACTTTGCCTTGAGCGCTCCGGCAAGGGCATTGACGGTGAGCGTTTTCGCCAATCCGGGAACGCCTTCGAGGAGAACGTGGCCATTCGTGAGCAGTCCGATAAGAAGCCGATCCACGAGCACTTCCTGACCGACGATGACTTTTGCCATTTCATCGCGAACCGCCTGAACCCAGGGACCATGTTTCTGAATTTGCTCGGCGAGTTTGGTGGTGTCTACGTTCTGCATTCGGGTGCGAAATTTTCAGTGACCGATAGGATGGACGGGATTCGAAACGACGCAAGCCGATCTCTCAATCTGTCTCAGGCTGGCTCGAGATCCCCTTCTTCGTCCGGGGGAGCGTTCTCCTTGTCCTCCCGCCCGAGACGTCTTTCGACCTCCGGCTCGAGGCGGCGCTCCCAGATGTAACGCCGGAAAAGCACCTTGATCGCTGCGGTCAGCGGCACCGCGAGGAGCGCCCCGAGGAGGCCCCCGAGAACAAGCGTCCAGAAGAGGACTGAAAAGATGACCGTCAAAGGATGCAGCCCAACCGAGTCCCCGACAATCTTCGGCGCGGTAACGAGACCGTTGATCTGCTGAAGAATGATAAAGATCCCGAGGACGATGACGGGATAAGCCCACGGAGTCGGGAGGAAATTCCAGGCGTTTACCAGCACCTCTGCGGTTTTGCCATCCGCGGAGACGTCTTCCACGATTTTTGGAACCGACTTACTGGCGCCGGTAAGAAGAACGACGAGAGGTTCACCGACGACTGCGTCGACACCGGGCTTAACATTCACCGTCGTCGTCGCCCCGAAAAAAGCGATCGCGATGAGCACTGCCGGAATCATCACGAGCAAGTTTCCGATGTAGGGAATCAGTCCGAGAATCGCGAGAAACACTCCGATGAGCAAGGCATACGGCAGCCCGATCGCGGAGAGCGCGACCGCGACGAGCGCCCCGTCGATGAGGCTCACGACCATCTGCCCACGGAAAAACGAGATGAGGTAGCCATTGATCTCCGTGATCGTCCCGACGACTTCGTCTTTAAACTCTGACGCACGCAACGGAAGATAGTCGGTCCACGTTCGGGAAATTTTGTGCCCCTCTCTCAGAAAGTAAAAGAGGTAAATCGGCACGAGAAGCAACCCGAGGATGTAACCGAAAAAGCCGAAGAAACCGCTCAGTTTGCTCCAGACATAGTTCCCGATCTTCGCCGAAACTTTCGGACCCTCATTGGAGACCCACTCAACGCCCCGGTCATAGTATTCACTGGCCACGCCGGTTCCGAGGCGCTCCTGCGCTGAGTTGATTCCTTTTTTGACCAAGTCGGTGACATCTTTCTGAATCTCGACCCTGTCCTTATACAATTCCTGAGCCTGCCCAAAAGTCGGAAGGACAACGCTCACGATGAGGACGACCACCAGAATCGTAAACCCGACAAAAACGATCATCATCGAATTGCCGTGGCTCAGACCGCGTTTCGTGAGCCATTCCACGATCGGCTCCAGGAGATAGGCGATAATTCCCGCGACCGCGAGCGGCACGAGGACCGGCTGGAGCACGCTGAGGACCGAGCCGGTCAACATGATGAGACCGACGACAACCGCGCCAATCGCGACAATGGAGATCGCCGTGATCGCACTCCAAAGGGTACGACGTTGAAATCGGGAGGGGATGGGTTTTGCCGCTTCGGGCTCGGGCGATTCCTTCATGAATAGCTCCGATCATCCGTGAGTGAAGGACGACGGGCAATTATAAAATCGGTGATGACTTATAAAAAGACCCTTCTTTTTCACCCCGCCGGCAAGGATTGTGAATAACTCGTGAAAAATTCGACAGTGAGCGATTCGGAGGAGGGTAAAAGTTGTGAATAACTCCGGGAAAAAACCCTCCAGCCGTTCCACGGGAGGCTTTCGAACGATTAGACCTGCGGAACACGGGCTGATGCTAGGGATGACGGGGAAGGAAACATCTCAACTTGTTTATCATCAAATTGTTACACGCCTTGTTCGCCGTCTCTGCAAATGGCAATACCGCTCTAAATGCTTCGTTATCAAGCACTCACAAACCCTTCGGACTATCACTCCCTAAAGCCCTTCAGGCGCCGAGTTGTTCACAAAATGACTCGGTTATGTGAATAACTCTTCAGGCCGACACGGGAATTCAATGTGAATAACTTGCGAAAAACTCGAATCTCTCTTCTCCCGTTTCCCATTCCCGATGGTTTTCCACTGGCCGAATCCGTGCTATGAGTGGAGCAACTCATGAGCGCCGCCTCGCGCTCACTTTGCTTTCCGCGAAATATCATCCCGCATGTTTGTCGACCACATCAGAATCTTTGCTAAAGCCGGCGACGGCGGACACGGCTGCACCAGCTTCCGCCGTGAAAAGCATGTCCCTAAAGGCGGCCCCGACGGCGGTGACGGCGGTCGCGGAGGGAGCGTTGTCCTCGTCGTCGATCATCATACTGATAATTTGAAGGACTATTTCTTCCGCCCGAATCAGAAAGCGGAGCGCGGCGTCCACGGCCAGGGCCAGCGGAAGACGGGTAAGTCGGGCAAAGATTTGATTCTCAAGGTGCCGGCCGGAACCATCGTTTACAAGACCACGCCCCCCGTTCCGAAAAAGAAGAAGGAAGAGGAATTCGAAGAAGAATTCCCCGAAGGCGGGGATTGGGCCGGTGAATTCGTTGCCGATGCGAGCGGTCAGGTCGTCCGCAAGCCGGAACTGGCCGAGGATCCCGACGGCGAAGAGGACGACGAATTGATCGACGAGCTCGATGAAGACGACGCCGATGACGTTCCGCCCCACCCCTTCGGTGAACGCATTGCCGACCTCACCGAGATCGGACAGCGCCACATTCTTTGCGAAGGCGGGATCGGAGGGAAAGGAAACTGGAACTTCCGCACCGACTCGAACCAGGCACCGATCGAATTCACGATGGGAGAACCGGGCGACGAAGGCTGGTATAATCTTGAGCTGCGGCGCATCGCCGATGTCGGCCTCGTCGGCTTCCCCAACGCCGGCAAATCGACGCTCCTCGGTGCCCTCTCGAATGCTGCGCCAAAAGTGGCTTCCTACCCCTTCACGACCCTGAAGCCGATGGTCGGCGTTGTCGATTTCCCCGGATTCTATCGCGCCACCGTCGCGGACATTCCGGGGCTGATCGAGGGGGCTCACAACAATGTCGGTCTCGGCCACGATTTTCTCCGCCATATCAGCCGCTGCTCAACCTTTCTCTTTGTCGTCGATACTGCCGGCGTCGATCAACGCGATCCGATCTCGGATATTCAGATTTTGCGCAAAGAGCTGCGCCTCTACGACGAGGAGCTCGGGGAGCGTGATTGGCTCATCGTCGCGAATAAGACCGATCTCGAAGAGTCGGAGATGTATCTCTCGGCCTTGAAGACGCGTTTCCCGAAACAGGAAATCTTCCCGATCTCTGCCCAAAACGGCGACGGTCTCGAAGCCTTGCGCGAAAAGCTCTGCAGTATGGTCGGGAAAAGGCCGTAGCGATAGAGACCTCCACCGGGCGGGGAATTAACGAATTGCGTTACCGCCGGGACGGGATAGCTTTACGATCCTCAGGAAAATGGAACGCCCGATCACCAGCGCCATTATTATTTACGCAATTATGATTGGCTAATTCAGCCATTTGATTGCGAATCGGTCTATTTTACTCCCTGTCAGAGCGAAACGAATCGGGATCATCCTCACCCGATATTTTCGACTCCGACCAGACCCTGTTAAGTCACTGGCCTAACCCTGTTACCTTTTCATCATGAGCACCCACCCTGAAGTAAAACTCTATGACACGACCCTGCGCGACGGCACCCAGGGTGAAGGAGTCAACTTCAGCTCACTCGACAAAATCCGAATCGCCGAAGCGCTCGATCAGTTCGGGATGCACTACATCGAAGGAGGATGGCCGGGCTCCAACCCGAAGGACGTCTCCTTTTTCGAGCGCGCCGCTGATCTCGATTGGAAAAATGCGAAGATCGCCGCCTTCGGGAGCACACGACGCAAGAACATTGCCGTGGAAGATGACCCCCAGGTGCAGACCCTGCTCGATGCAAAGACCCCGGTGATCACCTTTTTCGGAAAAAGCTGGAGGCTCCACGTCACCGAAATCCTGACCACGACCGAGGAGGAAAATCAGGCCATGATTCGTGACACGACGCGTTACTTGAAAGAGAACGGGCGCGAAGTCATCTACGATGCGGAGCACTTCTTCGACGGTTTCAAGGACAGCCGGGACCATGCCCTCGCGACGCTGGCCGCCGCGAAAGAAGGCGGGGCCGACTGGCTTGTGCTTTGCGACACCAACGGCGGCACGATGCCTCATGAGGTCGCGGAGATCACGGAAGTGGTGATGAGTGAACTCGGGATTCCGGTTGGGATTCACACCCACGATGACACCGGTGTCGCGGTCGCGAATGCACTCGCTTCGGTCCTCGCCGGCGCGACCCAGGTTCAGGGCACGGTCAACGGCTACGGCGAGCGGGTTGGAAATTGCAACCTCACCACGGTGATTCCGAATTTACAGCTCAAGATGGAGCGCCCTCTCGTCGAGAATATCGACCAACTGACCCACCTCGCCCATTTCGTCGATGACCTCGCGAACTGCGCCCACAATATTCGGGCTCCCTACGTGGGAGCGACCGCTTTCGCCCACAAGGGCGGCATGCACGTGAATGCTGTGCAGAAAGTCGCCCACAGCTTTGAACACGTCGAGCCGAAGACGGTTGGCAACAAGCAGCGCATTCTTGTCTCCGAACTTTCCGGTCAGTCTAATGTGCTCATGAAGGCGGAGGAACTCGGACTGCCGGTCGAAAAAGGAAGCCCCGAGGCGCTCGCGATTCTTCAGAATCTGAAGGAGCTCGAGGAGCAGGGCTATGAGTTCGAGGCGGCCGAGGCCTCCTTCGAGCTTCTCATTCGCAAGCATCTCCACACCTACAAACCCCTTTTCGATCTCAAGGAGTATCACTGCACCTTCCGCCGGGACGGGCAGCGGGATTACCAGTCCTGCTCAGCGACCGTCAAACTCGTCCTCGACGGGGTTGAGGAATATCGCGTCGCCGAGGGAGACGGCCCTGTGAACGCACTTGATGCGGCGATGCGAAAGGCCCTGCGCCCGACCTACCCGCAGATCGATGACATGGAGTTGAAGGACTACAAGGTTCGCATCATCGACAGTCACATGGGCACTGCCGCGAAAACGAGGGTTCTCATCCTCAGCAGTGACGGGCGTGAGAGTTGGGGAACCGTCGGGGTGAGCTACAATATCATCCAGGCAAGCTGGCGGGCACTGATCGACTCGATCGAGTATTTCCTCGCGAAGCATCCGGGATAGGGAGAGCCGGTTCGACGTCGTTTCCCAGAGGGCGTGTCAGATCATCCGCCGGGCCACAGAAAAAAAGCCATCGACCGGGCGCGCATTCACAGGCACCGCAGAAGTCATGCATTCGTGTTCATCCGTGGTCTAAAACCTCTTCGTAATCAGCAGAGAGGCCGGGTGATGTTTAATCGCCATCGGCACTAGCCCAGCCTGACGCGGTGGCGATTTCACATCACCACTACCGGCAAGGCTTGATGAAAAAAGCCCGCGAATTTCGCAAATTCATCGACACCGCACGAACCCTGCATTCGTGTTCATCGGTGGTCAAAAACTCCTCCATGCCGCACTGCCCGGTAGTGGTGATTTGTAATCGCCATCCGCATTGCCCCTGCCCCTGTCTCTTCAATTGAAGTTTACATTTCACCTCGACAACTTCCCAGACCCCCTTTTTTCGTGCCTTCTTTTCTCCCGTGTGGCAAAAGTCTAGCCACATGATCCGTCTCACTCTCATCTTGCTATTCATCGCCCTCGGACAAATCACCTCTGCGGGCGATGCTCCCAATATCGTGCTCATCTTTTCAGATGACCAGGGCGTGAACGACGTGAGTTCCTACGGATCTGAAATCCCCACGCCGAACATTGACCGTATCGGGGAGGAGGGAATCCGCTTCACGCAGTTCTACTCGGCATCATCAATCTGCACGCCGTCCCGCTATGGGCTGCTCACGGGACAGAACCCACTTCGATCACAGGACCGCCTCCTCGGTGCTCTCATGTTCATGGCCGCGGAAGATAAGACACGTGGACTCCAGCCTCATGAAACAACCATTGCTGAGATTCTTCGCGACGAGGCCAACTACGACACCGCGCTCATCGGCAAATGGCATCTCGGTCATGGCGACGCGACTCTGCTCCCGATGAACCATGGATTTGACACTTTCATCGGTCACACCGGCGGCTGCATTGATTTCTTCACGATGACTTACGGGGTTATTCCCGACTGGTATCATGGATCACAGCTCGTGAGCGAAAACGGGTATGCCACTGAGCTGATCACTGAGGAAGCGATCGACTACCTCTCCTCTCAAAAAGAACGCGAAAAGCCCTTCTTTCTCTACCTCGCCTACAATGCGCCCCATTTTGGCAAGGGCTACTCGCCGTCGGAGAAAAAGCCCGTCAATCTGATGCAGCCGCAGGCGGCAGAACTGAAGAGGGTCGATTTTATTGAAGATAAAATCAGAAGAGAGTTCGCCGCGATGACCGTGAGCCTCGACGATGGAATCGGCGAGGTCCTCAACTGTCTCGAAGAGCAGGGGCTGGAAGAAAACACCTGGGTGATCTTTTTAACCGACCACGGAGGCGATCCTACCTATGGCGGCAGTAACCTCCCTCTCCGTGGAGACAAAGCGACCCTCTTTGAAGGAGGCATTAAAGTTCCCTGCCTCATGCGCTGGCCTGCGCGAATCAAACCGGGAACTTCTTCAGATGCTGTCCTCTCCTCACTCGATCTCTTTCCCTCATTCTGCGAAGTGGCGGGCGTGAGCGGGAAATTACCAATTCATGACGGAGGAAGCCTTACGGGAATCCTCGACGGCAATCCGGGTGCGACCTCCCGAAAGTTACTCTGGCAAACCGGGAGCCATGCCGAACTCGGCAGAGAATCCTGGATTGCCTATCGTGACGGTGAACTGAAATATGTGAGCAGTCCGCAAGAGGGAGAATTTCTCTTCGATCTGAACACCGACCCGAATGAAACCACCGACCTGCGGGAGAAGCTTCCGGACGAATTTAACAGGCTCAAAAAAGCAGCTCTCTTGCGCTCCCGTGATTATCGCTTCGAAAGTCCCTAGCTCGCCGCTCAGTTCCCGAAAAGACGATCAAAAAGCCCCTTGCTCTTCTCCGGCGTTGCCTCCTCCACTTGCGCCTCCTGAGCAATGACTTCGTCAAGCGCGTCAGGAACCACTGGTCGAACCGTTGTCGATTCGTGCACCTCTGGAACTTCAACCGCTGAGGTGAGGACTCGATTCGGATTACTACTCTGAAACGTATTGATCGGCACCCTCACGAGTCGCTCCTCGAAACGAAGCTTGCGCCTTGCCGCGATGAAGGAACGCGGGCTGTGATACGTCGTGTAGGTCTTTGGATAAAGATCCCGACGCATCCCGACGCGAAGGTCTTTCCGGATCTCAAAATGCAAGTGAGCCGCATACATCCGATACGGGCCACAGCCGATCGTCCCGACGAGTTGCCCCCGCGTGACCTGCTCCCCGACTCTCACTGACCTGACTTTGAGGTGACCATAGAGCGAATCAACAAACGCAATTTGCCCGTTCGTTTCGCGATAGGCGTGACGAATGATGATGACATTCCCCCATCCTTTCCGGAAATCCTCGGAAAAGACTACCACTCCGTGAGCTGTCGAGTAAACCGGATCGCCCTCATCAGTGTTGCCACCTCCGTTGCCGTTCCAGTCCTCGCCGAGATGGCCGTAGGGAGAGAAACCCCGGTAAACGTAGTAGCCGTAACCGTCAGGCTTTCCGGTCGGGATATCGAAACCATCGGCCAAACGTGTCGAACTGTAAGACTGCGCCAGGGTATTTCCAACTCCGCCAAAGAATGTCGCGAGACCAATAGCCACGTGAAAAAATCTGCATGCTGCAGAAACCGGGGTCTTTATAAGGGGGAACTCCATACAGGAAACGAAAGGATGCTGCATCCGACAGGTCTCTGAACGGTTCGTCTTAACCAATCCTTAGAGACCTTGCCCGCGAAAATACAAAAAGGCAGCTAATCCGGCAATGAGACAATACACCCCGAAATACTCAAATTTTCCGCGACGGATCGCGGCGAGAACGCTGTAGATCGCAATCAAGCCCGACAGAAAGGCGATCACCGCACCGGCGAGATAGGGCATCAACAGCGCCGCATCGACTTCCGAGAGCTTTCGAGCCTCAAGCAGCGAGGCGGCAGCAATCGCGGGAATAGCCATGAGAAATGAAAATTCCGCCGCTGCAGACGGCTTTACTCCCGACATCATCCCTGAAACAATTGTCGAACCGGAGCGAGAAACTCCCGGCAAAATCGCGAAGGCCTGGCCCACCCCCATGACGATGGCTGATTTGATCCCCATCTCATTCTCTCCTTTTTGCTTTGCAAAGAGGCGCGGCAGAAAAAGGATCGCCCCGGTCACCATGAGAAGAAGACCAACGATCGCCGGCTTCTCATAAGTGCTCTCGAAAACGTCTTTAAGCGGAGAGAACCCGACAATTGCCGCCGGGACACTGGCAATTGCAAGATAACCGATCATCTTCCGCTCTTTCGCATATTCATCCTTAAATGGAGGGATAATGGACAGAATCATTCTCCAGAGCGGCTTCCAAAAGTAGATCAGCACCGAAAGCAAGGTCCCGAAGTGAACCAGGACCTCAAACGTCACCCCCTTATCATCGACACCGAGAAGTTTCTGAGTGAGCACGAGATGCCCCGAAGAAGAGACCGGGAGAAATTCGGTCAATCCCTGAACGAGACCAAGAATCATTGCTTCCACAAAATTCATTGCTTCATTTAGTCCAGCTTCCCGAATATTCCAGCGATAAGGAGGCAACAATCATAAGGATTTTAAACCCCGCCCTCGACTCCGCTAAGGTTTCACTCACCTTCGCTGGAAATACATTCAGGTTGCGATAAATGCTCTGATTACAGAGAGACAAAGCATTATTAAAATCCTCGCAAACCTTCACAGGCTAGTGAAAGCAATTAACATCGTGATGGAATTCGCAAGAGAGACTCTCAAAATTGAAACTATTTCTCATTTATTTCTTGTCTTTATACTAAAAGTGGCCACAATAACTAGAACCGTGCGCGAAGGTTACCAAAATTGTGGTTTTTCAGTTATTCGGCAATGCCTGACTGAAAAACGACCGAACGCCGGATCAACCCATATCACTGACCTATGGCAGACGAAGAACCACCCGAACTCATGACCGTTAAGGAAACCGCAGAATACCTGCGGATCCCCCTTCCTACGGTGTATTACCTTGTCCAGCGCGGGCAACTCCCTGCCATTCAGATTGGCGGACGCTGGCGCATCAAGCGCAGCCTCCTCGACCGCGACATTTTGAAGACCGATGAAGGCGGACAGCCCACCGTTCTTGTCGTGGACGATGACCCTGCGCTTCAGACTCTTTTCAAGCAGTTCCTCAAAAAAGCAGGCTTCGGACGCATCGTCGTTGGGACCGGTGCCGAGGCTCTGACTTACGCTGAGAAGCAGCGCTTCGACCTTGTTTTCCTTGTCCTCAAACTTCCGGACATTCCAGGAGATGAGCTCTACGCGAAACTGAAGGCCCTTAACCCTGATCTTCCGATTGTGATCATCACCGGTTATCCGGATAGTGAGATTCTCACGAAGATCCTCTCGAGCGGCCCTGTCACGGTGATCAAGAAGCCGATCGAATACGAACAGCTCAACCGCACCGTGAAGATTCTCGGCCACAAAGGCACTGACGG
>CAZOUP010000157.1:0-10699 GCA_964583035.1 uncultured Akkermansia sp. | reverse complement strand
TCCTCGCAGAATGCGGTTAAAAACTAAACTGTCCCCAATCTTTGGTGGAGACCCCGCAGAATGCGGTTAAAAACTAAACTGTCCCCAATCTTTGGTGGAGACCCCGAAAGAATCGGGATGACTGGATTCGAACCAGCGACCTCCTGGTCCCAAACCAGGCGCACTACCAAGCTGTGCTACATCCCGTCGTTAGATCCTCGACGTGAGGGCGGGTAATCTCCTCGTTTTTGCCACGGTTTCAAGAGCTATTTCAAGCAGATTGAAAACTTAGGTGATTCCGGAGTATTTTTATTTCTGACCCAATCAGTTCGCATTCCCGTTTGTAATTGCTGTAAAATCAGTACGTTGAGAGCCCCAGTTCTTTTCAGTCATGCCGGAAACCCCCGAAACCCAGAGAAAGACGCTCGATGAGCGCAACCAGATGTCCGATCTTGAACGTCTTCGTCATTCGACGGCGCACGTTCTCGCCACGGCGATCTGTCGCATTTGGCCCGATGCCCAGTTCGCGGCCGGTCCCCCGGTGGAGAGCGGATTCTATTACGACGTCGATCTTGAGCACCGTATTTCTTCCGACGACTTCGAGAAAATCGAAGCGGAGATGAAAAAGATCGTGAAGGAAAACCAAACCTTTGAGCGGATCACCGTTAGTCGCGCCGAAGCGATGGAGCTGGCGCAGAAGGGCCGCCTCGCTGCCGAGACCGAGCGTGGCACTCCGAGCCAGTTCAAGATCGATCTTCTCAACGACATTCCGGAAGACGAAGAGATCTCGATTTTCAAAAACGGGGAATTCTGGGATCTTTGCGCGGGTCCCCATGTCGGAAGGACGGGGAACTGCAAGGCCTACAAGCTCATGAGCGTCGCGAGTGCCTTTTACAAAGGGGATGCGGCGAATCCTCAGCTCCAGCGAGTCTACGGAACGGCTTTCAAAAACAAAACTGAACTGGAGGAGCATCTTGAGCGCCTTGAGGAAGCGAAGCAGCGCGATCACCGCAAGCTCGGCAAGGAACTTGATCTTTTTCACATCGACGAGGCAGTCGGTCAGGGGCTCGTCCTGTGGAAGCCAAACGGTGCCGTGATTCGTCAGGAGCTTCAGAATTTCATCGGCGAGCATCTCGATCGTCAGGGTTACAGCCAAGTTTTCACGCCGCACATTGGAAAGCTCGATTTGTATCGGACCTCGGGGCACTTTCCTTACTATGCGGACTCGCAGTTCCCTCCGATTGCAGAGCGCGAGGCGATGAAGGCACTCTCGGAAGAGGGTTGTTCCTGTGGCGAATTGTCGAATAAGCTGGAGTCAGGCGAGGTCGCCGGCTTCATGCTCAAGCCGATGAACTGCCCGCATCACATCAAAATTTTCCAGAGCAACCATCACAGCTACCGGGATCTTCCGGTTCGCTTGGCGGAGTTCGGAACCGTCTATCGCTGGGAGCAGTCCGGTGAGCTCGGCGGCATGACCCGCGTTCGTGGTTTCACTCAGGATGATGCCCACCTTTTCTGCACGGAAGATCAGGTTAAAGAGGAGATCATGGGATGCCTCGAGTTGGTGAAGATCGTCCTCGGCACCCTTGGGATGAATGACTATCGCGTTCGCGTCGGACTGCGGGATCCCGATTCGACCAAGTATGTCGGCGACAGCGAAAAGTGGGACCGTGCCGAGCAGGCCTTGCGCGAAGCGGCCTTAACGCTCGGAACTGAATTCGCGGAAGAGCCGGGGGAAGCTGCGTTTTACGGGCCGAAGATCGACTTCGTGGTGAAGGATGTGATCGGACGCGAGTGGCAGCTGGGCACGGTCCAGGTGGATTACAATCTCCCGGAGCGCTTCGGTTTGGAGTATGTCGGAGCGGATAATGCGCCTCACCGTCCTGTCATGATTCACCGGGCGCCTTTCGGATCGATGGAGCGTTTTGTCGGCGTCTTGATCGAACACTTCGCGGGTAAATTTCCGACCTGGCTTTCACCGGAGCAGGTTCGCATCCTTCCGATCTCTGAAAAGTTCGTCGATGCGGCCGAAGAAGTCTATGGAACCCTCCGGGAAGCGGGGGTTCGCGTTAAAGTTGATAAAGCGGATGAGAAGGTTGGGGCGAAAATTCGGCTTGCTCAGCTCGACAGGATTCCGTATATGTTAATTATAGGAGCGAAAGAACAGGAATCGAATCAAGTTTCCATTCGCCACCGCGACCGCGGTGACGAAGGGGCTATGCCCGTCGACGAATTTACCAATCGTCTCGTCGATGAGGTTCGCTCCCGCAGTTTATGATCGGGGTTTCCTTCCATCTTTCTCAAGCCCGCCTGCGCTTGAGAAATGCTTTATCCTGGGAATCAGTTCTCACCGGGGCCCGGTTCAATTTCATTTTTCAGATTTCCCGCCTTCTGTGGGGAATCTGTTCGTCCACCCATCAACTCAATCCATTGGAGGTAAAACGCCATCGCTAAGAGACCCATGAAACGAAGACCGCGTGAGCCAAGAACGCGGGTAAACGAACGAATTCGGGCTTCCGAAATTCGTGTCATCTATGGTGAACACAATGTTGTTCTCCCCACTCATAAAGCGCTTAGCAAAGCGAAGGAGTTGGGGTTGGACCTCGTTGAGATTGCGCCTCATGCACGTCCTCCGGTTTGCCGGATTGTCGATTACGGAAAGTATAAGTATGAGATGTCGAAGCAGAAGAAGGCGGACAAGCCGAAGAAGCGGGAGAAGGAAGTAAAATTCCGGGTGAACATCGATCCTCATGATTATGGGATCAAGATGATGCACGCGGAGGACTTTCTCACTAATGGTTTCAAGGTTCGCGTCCAGCTTCAGTTTCGCGGTCGGCAGATGGCTCACAAAGAACTGGGATTTGTATTGATGCAGCGGGTCAAAGAAGACCTCTCGACGGTCGCAAACTGCGATCTTGAGCCCAAGCTCAACAACCGGAATATTCTCATGATGCTTTCGCCGCTTCCTCCGGAGAAGCAAAAGCGCAAGTTCCGTAAGGACGATGAGGAGTACGACCTTGAGGAATCCGAAGCCGCTCACGCAGAACATGAGGATGAAGATCCTCATGATGAGGATGAAGATGCTTCTACTCCCAGCGAAGACTCAACCGCTGAGGGTGAGGTCGCCGCTGAGGACGAAGAATCATCGGAGGATGCGGATTCATCTGAGAAGGAAGCGTAAGCTTTCGCTCAGCACGTTTTCCCGAATCCCCGCGCGACGCTGTGGAAAATCTCCTGCTTTTTGATATCGACGGCACCCTCATTGATACTGAGGGTGCCGGTCTCATTTCTCTGGAAGAGGGGATGTTTTCGGCTTTTCCGGATTTGTCTGGAAAACCGTTTCCACCCCTGGACCTCGGCGGAGCGACTGATGGCAGTGTCGTCGCTTTCCTCTTTGAGTCCTTTGAGTTGGATGACCATCCGGAAAACAGGACTCGCTTTTTTGATTCCTACCTCACGGCCTTGAAAGGACGGCTAAAATCGTTTGAAAAGGAGGGGAAAGGGCGGCTTCTCCCCGGCGTCGTTCCGCTCCTGGAGGCGCTGGCGATGTGTCCCGATCGAATGACGCTGGGCATACTCACCGGGAACACGGCGGAAGGAGCGAAGGCAAAACTCAGGCACTATGGTGTCGATCATCATTTCGTATTCGGAGCCTACGGTGACGATCATGCCGACCGCAATGCACTGGGACCGATTGCGCTCCGGCGGGCGGAGGTGGACCATGGGCTGAAATTTGAGCCGGCAAAGGTCGTCGTGATCGGAGACACGCCGAAAGACGTTATCTGTGCTCGTGCCTTTGGTGCCCGCGTCATCGCCGTCGCGACCGGTGCTTCATCGCATCAGGATCTGGCCGCGACTGATCCTGACATGCTCCTGCATGATTTAGAAAATACGGATCATACTATCTCCGTGATTGAATCAGTTTTCGGGTAGTCTTCTCACCTAAGCACTTTACAGAAACCGCGAAATCTGTTGAAGTTCACCCCTCACATTAAAAAAATCTATCCCCCTTAAATGAAAAACACAATCATCGCCCTACTCGTCACGACACTTCTGGTCTGCATCGTGAACCTTCTTGCAACCCTCGGATTTTTAGGCGGCGCGACCGGAGGATCCGGCAGCTACGAATATCAGGCTTTAAATGCCCAGCAGATGGACGCGATCGGATTTCGTGCCGTCGCCGAGGAGGAGGGGCTGGAAGTTTCTGAAGAAGGCGAAATCAATTTCCCCCAGGAGATGGTCGACAAGATTGCCAAGATTAACATGCTTCCCAAAACGATCCACGTGGTCGAGAAAGACGGCGGCTGGTCGCTCGTAGGCGTGACAGGTGACAATCATTATTTGTTCCGTCGCGCGAAGTGATTCTCTACTTTGCGAGCGACATCCCCGCCCAAACGGCGAGGAGTCCGAGGACGACACTCGCCGTGATGTTGCCGATGGCCAAGACTGCGTGGCCGGTGCGCAGTAGCTCCAGTGTGTTCCAACTGAAGGTGGAGAAGGTCGTGAAGCTGCCGAGAAATCCGGTGAAAACGGCGAGTTGAATCGTGTCCGAAAACCAGGCCCGGTTCTCGAATAGAGTGAAAAGCCAACCGAAAAGGAAGCAGCCGACCACGTTCACGAGGAGAATTCCCCACGGGAATGGGCTTTGACTGAACCGGGAATCGACCCAGTAGTGAATGCCCCATCTCGACACGGCGCCGAATGCTCCACCGAGCATGAGGGCAGCTATCGCCTTGATCATTCTGCGTGAGCTGAAATCGATCAGTAGTTCAGCACCTGAAGTGCTTTCGGAAGAAACTGTCCGTTTTTGCGGATCAGTTTTCCGTCGAAGTAGATTTCGCCGCCTCCGTAGTCAGGGCGCTGAATATTCACGAGATCCCAGTGGACCGAACTACGATTGGAGTTGTCCGCGACCTCATAGGCCTGGCCGGGAGTGAAGTGAAAGCTGCCCGCGATCTTTTCATCGAAAAGAATGTCGCGCATTGGCTCTTTGATCTCCGGATTGAATCCGATCGCGAATTCCCCGATGTAGCGGGAACCGGGATCAGTATCGAAAATCTTGTTGAGTGCCTTCGTGTTGTTCGCGGTCGCCTTCACGATCTTTCCTTCGTCGAACTCCAGTTTCACGTTGTCGAAGGCGATTCCCTGATAGATCGAAGGAGCATTGTAGCTGATCACTCCCTCAACCGAATGTTTCACCGGAGCGGTGAAGCACTCTCCATCGGGGATGTTGTGAGTTCCCCCGCAGGCGATCCCGGGGAGTCCTTTGATGCTGAAACGGAGATCCGTGCCCGGCCCCATGATGTGGACGTCGTCCGTTTCCGTCATGAGCTTGGCGAGGGCTGACATGCCGCGCTTGAGCTTTCCGTAATCGAGGAGGCAGACCTTGAAGTAGAAGTCCTCAAACGCTTCTGTCGACATCCCTGCGCTCTGCGCCATTGAGGCGTGGGGCCAGCGAAGGACGCACCACCGGGTTTTGTTGACCCTCTCATTCAAGACCGGGCGCATCTTTGATGAAAGCATCTGGATCTTGGCCGAAGGCACGTCGGAAAGCTCGTTCACATTGTAACTTCCACGGATCGCGATGTAGCAGTCCATGTTTTTCATCTGGTGCATCGCATGCTTCGCGATCGCCGAATACTGTTCCTCAGTCGCTCCGTGCCCCATTTCGCGGGTGATGCGGGCATTGTGAATGTTGATAAAGGGAGTGGCCTTGACGGAGCGCACCTCGCGAATCAGCGCGATTCCCATTTCCTCGGGCACGTCGAACAGCTCGATGAGGACGTTCTCGCCAGGTTTGGTTTCCGTGGAATATCGGACGAGTTGGCGGGCGAGGTCATCGTAACGCGGATCTTTCATGTGGTAGTCTCAGTGGAAAACCGGATTGTGAAAAGCAGAATTTGTGGCGTAGTTGAATGAATGGCAGACCGGTATATCAGCACCCTTGCAGAGATCGCCGAGATCCGCGCCCGTCTTGAAGCGGACGGGGGGAAGCTCGTCCTCACCAATGGCGCGTTCGACCTTCTCCATGTCGGGCATCTACGCTATTTGAACGAGGCGGCTGCGCTCGGTGATTACCTCGTTGTGGCGATCAATTCGGATGCCTCAGTCGAGGAATTGAAGGGTCCGGGGCGCCCCATCAATTCTGCTGATGAGCGGGCGGAAATGCTCTGTGCCCTGCGGGCGGTCGATTCGGTGGTGGTCTTTGACAGCCTCAGAGCGACGGCGGTGATTGAGGCCATCAATCCGCATGTTTACACGAAAGGCGGGGATTATACGGTTGCGTCGCTTATTGATGAAGAGCGTGAACTTCTGCAGCGGCTCGGAACGGAGGTGCGAATTCTCTCTCTCGTGCCCGGCAAGTCGACGAGTTCCACTCTCCTTAAATTGTCAGAGAATCCGGACCGCGCGAAACGAATCGCTATTCTCGGTTCCGGAGAGGGAACGAATGCGAGGGCAATTCTTGAAGCGGCGGCAGATGGGCGACTTGGTGCTGAAGTTGCTCTCATCATTTCGGATCGTCGGGATTCCGGGGTGCTTGCGGCTGCGGAGGAATTTGAGGTGCCCGGTCTCCACATTTTTCCGGGAACGGAAAAGGGAGGCCAGCTCACGGATGCCGCCTTAAAAGAAATGACGGATCGAATGGTGGCTGCCGGAATCGATCTAATTGCCCTTGCCGGATTCATGAGGATAGTTCGCGATCCGCTCCTGAGCACTTTTGATGGACGCATCTTGAATCTGCATCCTTCTCTGCTTCCTGATTTTCCGGGTCTCAATCCAGTTTCACAGGCCATTGAAACAGGTTCGGCGGAGACTGGAGTGACCATTCATCTTGTCGATGCCGGAATCGACACGGGCGAAGTCCTGAGACAGGAAACAGTCACGATCAGTCCGCACGAGACCGAGGCGTCATTACTTGCCAAAATTCATGCAGTGGAACATCGAATTTATCCCGAGGTGATCGCCGAGCGCGTGAAGACGATTCATGGATAGTCATCCCGGGAAGCAGATTTCCGTCGTGGTTCCTTGCTTCAATGAGGTGGCGACAATTAAACAAATCCTGGAAGCGATTCAGGCCGGTCCGCTCAAGAATCTCGAAGTGGTCGTGGTCGATGATGGTTCGAACGATGGCACGGCCGAAGTTCTGAGCGAAGAATTGGCGGGCCTGTATCAGCACCTCGTTCTTCATGCGGAAAATTGCGGAAAAGGTGCCGCGCTCCGGACCGGTTTTGCCAAGGCATCCGGTGATATCGTTATCGTGCAGGACGCTGACCTTGAGTATGACCCGCGTGAATATCCGCTGCTCGTGCAGCCGATCCTCGAAGGAAAAGCGGAAGTGGTTTTCGGTTCGCGTTTTGCGGGAGGTGGACCGCATCGGGTTGTCTACTTTTGGCACATGGTAGGAAACAAATTTCTGACCCTGCTTTCCAATATTTTTACGAATATCAACCTCACCGACATGGAGACCTGCTACAAGGTTTTCACGCGGAGCGTCCTTGATCAGATTTCAATTGAGGAGAACCGCTTCGGTTTCGAGCCGGAAGTGACCGCAAAGGTGGCGCGACTCAAGGTGCCGATCTTTGAAGTCGGCATTTCCTACTACGGGAGAACCTACGAGGAAGGAAAAAAGATTGGATGGAAAGATGGAGTGCGATCCATCTATGCCATCTTCAAATACAATCTCTTCCGGTGAGAAGGATTAAATTTCAACCGCAAAACGGTCATTGGTCCGTATCGAGCGCACGACGGCAGTCATGAGGTCGATCACTTTCTCGACATCTCCGAAATCTGCCATCTCCACAATCGAGTGCATGTAGCGAAGCGGGAGTGAAATGAGGCCACAGGGAATACCACTGCGGAGATGGTAGATCGAATCGGTGTCCGTCCCCGAGTAGCGGGAAGAAGATTCGTGCTGCAAGGGGATTTCGTGAACTGCCGCCTCTTCGATAATGCGTTGCACCACTTGCGGATGATTGCAGGTCCCGTGGGTGATCGACGGACCGCCTCCCAAAATGATTTTGCCGTGCTGCGTGTGCTTGATTTCAGGACTATCAGTCGCATGGGTGACGTCGAGAACGATGCAAATGTCAGGCTGGAGACGGTAGGCTGCCATCTTCGCACCAAAGCCGCCGATCTCCTCCTGCACGGCGTTGAGCGCGACACAGGTCGCAGTCGGGCGATCCTCTGCGAGACGGCGGGTCACCTCGGAAATGATGAAGCCACCAATGCGGTTGTCGAGGGCGCGACCGACGATCTGATTTTTGCCGAAGGGAACCGCGCTGTCCGCGTAGACGGACGGATGGCCGACTCGAATCCCCATCTCTTCTACGTCTTTCGCTGACTTGGCTCCAATATCGACGTATAGCTCGTGCACTTCAGGCGCTTTCTCGCCATCCTTGCGGTCACGAATGTGGATCGCGGTATTCCCGATGATGCCGAGGACATCGCCTTTGTCGCCAAAGATCGTGAGGCGTCGGCCTCGTGCGGTCGCCCAGTCGGAGCCGCCGATACGGTCGACGTGGAGGTAGCCGTCGTCCGTGATATATTTGACGATGAATCCGATCTCGTCTGCGTGCGCCTCGATCATGATCGTGGGCGCTTTGTCGTCCGTGCCTTTTACCGTCGCCCAGGCGCTGCCGTAGGTGTCGCTCTCAACCGAGTCCGCGAACAGGCGGCAGCGGTTCGCCCAGACGCGCTGGCCTTTGACCTCAAAGCCGGTTGGGCTCGGGGTGTTGAGAAGCTCGTAGAGGAATGATTCAGCTTGTGGGTCCATGAGGATGACTGTGGAAATTGGGAAGAGTTGAAGCGAACGTGTTACGTTCGTAAAAGCAGCATGGGCATCCTGCCCATGCTGCTATTCCATCATGAGGGTAGTCGGATTATTCGGTGCCGGTCTCTTCATCCGATGGAGTCGGGGTGTCGGTGCCCTCTTCGCCTTCGGTCGAAATTACTTCGTCGTCCGTCGGGACCACCTCATCACCGTCCGGCGGCTCTTCCTCATTCACGACACGGGCGACGTCCTGGATTGCTTCGCCATCCTTGGTCTTCATGAGGATAACACCCTGAGCGTTTCGACCAGTGAGTCTTGCGCTGGAGGCTTTGATCCGGACCGATTGCCCTTTGTTGGTCATGAGCATGACATCGTCTTCTTCGGCGACTCGGAGCGCACAGACGACGCGACCGGTTTTCTCGGTCACTTTCATTGTGATGACTCCTTTTCCGCCGCGGCCTTTCGTGGGGTAGTCCTCAAACGGAGTCCGTTTCCCGAGGCCCTTTTCACTCACCACGAGAAGCTGTTCGTTGTTGTCGACGACAGCGAGAGAAACGAGAAAATCATCGGTGCCCGGACGAATCCCGGCGACCCCGGAGGAGTTACGTCCCATCGAGCGAATGTTCGATTCGTTGGTGCGAACCGCGTAGCCTTTACTGGTCACCAGTGAAATGTCATCGGTCCCATCGGTCATTTTCACGTCGATGAGTTCATTCTCTTCCTCGATCTTGATTGCGATAATACCGTCCTTCCGGTAATTCCGGAAATTAGAGAGTTTCGTCTTCTTCACTTTTCCGCTGCGGGTCGCGAAAAGAACAAACTGATCTTCAACAAAGGTGGCGTCTTTGTCCTCGTTTCCGACCGCGACAATTCTGAGCACCGAAGCAATCGACTCCTCGGGCTTCAGGTTGAGAAGGTTCTTGATTGACCGCCCTTTTGAGATGCGGCTGCCTTCCGGAATTTGGTAAACCCGCTCAATGTAAACGCGCCCTGTGTTCGTGAAAAACATCAGGTAATCGTGAGCTGTCGCCGCAAAGAGATGCTCCACGAAGTCGGCTTCTTCAGCCTCATCGACGACTTCCCGGGTCTCCATGCCCTTGAGACCTTTTCCGCCCCGGGCTTGCGTCCTGAACTCGGAGACAAGAGTCCGCTTAATGTAGCCACGATGGGAAATCGTGATCATGTTCGACTCGTTCGCGATGAGATCGACGTTCGCGATTTCGCCTTCGTAGGCTGCAAAATCGGTCTTCCGCGGGGTCGCCCATTTTTCCTGAATCTCACGGAGCTCGTCCTTGATAATTTGCAGAACGCGTTCCTCGCGGGCGATGATGTCGAGGAGATCTTTGATCGTCTCAAGGAGTTCGTCGTAATCCGCTTTGATCTTGTCGCGCTCAAGTCCGACGAGCTGGTAGAGGCGCAGCTCAAGGATGTGGCCGACTTGCACGTCGGTAAGGACGTAGCGACCCTCGATCATTTTCAAGCTTGGCTGATCACGGAGGAGGATGCCGAGGGCTTCGGCGGCCTCCGGCGCGAAGGTGTACGCTTTGATCTTTTCGCGCGCTTCATCCCGCGTTTTCGAATCGCGGATCATCTTGATGAAATCATCGAGATTTCCGAGGGCGAGCAAATAGGCTTCGAGCTTTTCAGCATTCTTCTCAGCCTGGGCGAGTAACCAGCGGGTCCGGCGGAGAATCACCTCGCGGCGATGCTCGATGTAACAAACGAGCGCGTCTTTCACTGAAAGGAGCTTCGGACGACGGTCGTCGATCGCGAGCATGTTAGCGGAGTAGGACGACTCCAGCGCGGTGTGCTTGTAGAGATTGTTGAGGACGACCTGAGCTCGTGAGTCCCGCTTCAAGTCAACAACGACGCGGGTGTTTTCGTCCGACTCATCGCGGACTGCTGAAATTTCCGGAAGAATCTTCTGGTTTGCGAGTTCGGCGATGCGCT
>CAZOUP010000156.1:0-10761 GCA_964583035.1 uncultured Akkermansia sp. | reverse complement strand
GTTGGAAAAACGGAATGCGGGAGACGAGACGGCGATCACGAGCGAGGTGAGCGGGCTCGTCGATCTGAGTTCCTACGGCCCGATTGAAAAAGTGCCGGGCGGGTTTGTTTTTCCGATGGCGTAATCCGTCGGGACATTGAAACCCGGGAGGGCAATCCGTCCTGCTGGCATGGGAGACCGCCACTGCTCACTCGGCGGCGGCTCCAAGAAACACCTCGCTAAGCTGTCCGTTTTCGAAGGTGAAGATCATGCCGCCGTAGAGGGAGCCGACGAGGTGGACGTCTTGATCACCGAAAAAGCCATCTTGCTCTTCGTTGGTCGATTCGTAGGCGCGGTAGGCGGCGAGAACTTCCGCTTTACTCGCTCCAATGCTGATGCCGGCTCTCGTGCTCAGCGTCGACGACTTCGTCATGGTGATGGAAAAGACGGACTTTTCGCCGCCGATTTCGTCAGAGATCATCTCGAAAGAAATCCCTGCCTGAGGGAAGGTCCACGTTTGCACGGCCTGGCCGAAGGCTTCCCATATTTCATCTTCGCCCTTTTGAATGGAGCCGAATCCGTTCTGCGCCGCGAGTTTGAAAACATCACGTTCCGGAGCGCCGATGCGGATCCCGCCGATGCTGCTGTCCTGCATGATGTAGGGGCCGGTCACTTCAATCGTGAAAATCGTGGCCCCTGGGAAATAGCGCGTCGTGAGGTTGTCGTTCGCGTAGTCGCCCGCGGTGTTGTTTTCATTCGTGAGGCGGAAGTAGAGGCCGGAAGGTTGATTCGTGAAGTCGGCATACTCACGGGACTCGATTTCACTCATCATGATTTCCTTGATGCCACCGTAGAGGGATTCGGCGGCGGAGAGTGGGGAGCCCGTCCCGATCCCGTCGGCGGTTTTGTAGCGCGGACTCCAAACCTGGAGGAACTCGATTTTCGCTTCGCCGTTGATGGGTGCTTCGGGATCGTATTCTCCCGCGTTGAGTTCCATGATCGTCTCCCCATTTTCAACGACGGCGACATAGGCGATTCCTTCTCCGTCCGAGCTGCGCTCAAAGGTGGCACCCGGCATGGCCTCGCGAGCCTGGTTGATCGTCATGCCGAGTTCGATGAGGCCGGCGGAGCTGGCGGTGATGAGAAATTGCGAGCTGTTGTTTCCTTTCGCAATGCTTCCTCCGAGTCCGAGGAGGTCGGGGCCGGGAAGGGTCACGGTGAGATATTTTTCAAAGAGGATCGAGTCGGGATCTTTGGGGAGCTCCGCGGTGGTCGCGAGGGTGAAGGTGTCATCCCAGACGGGCAATCCGGGATAGGCGGAAACGATGTAGTCATCCACTCCTTCACCCAGTTCCGGGTGCTGCTTTTTCATCTCACCGCGAACTGCTCTGCGAATTGCTTCAGAGACGGGGATGACATCGGAACACTGATCATAGTCTTTATCAGGTTGGGTGATGTAGACGACGACGGCAGTGTCGAAGCCCCACTTCGTGCTTTCGACGACGAAGAGTCCCCGGCTGTCCTCTTTCCACGATGTCGAAAGGGAGGCGTGATTTTTGGTAAAGTCAGGCGTCGCAAAAAAGGTCGTCCCGAGGGTGGCGATCTGACTGCCGGTGTTGAGATCGATAAGGAAGTTTTCGACCCGGTCGAGATCGAGGTCTGCGGTGTCTTGAAGATCAATCGTCTCATTCTGGATTCCCCAGGCGACTGCATAGCGACCGTCAGGCGAGGTCGTGTCCTCGACGACCACGTAGGGGGCTTCGTTCTGAGCCAGAAGGCCTGAAAAGGTGAAGAGGGATGTAAAGAGCGCAGCAGCGAAGTTGAATTTCATGGTTTGGTAATTCCAAGTCGAATCTCGCATAAGACGCGGGAGAGTCGAACTTAAGCTGCGGGCGTGTCATGTCCTCATTTACGCTGGGTCAATTCGATGGAATGGACATCGATGGCCTCAGGTCCCGCGAGCTCTTCTGCTGACAGTGTCAGGGTGTTGACCCCGCTGAGGAGTGTGATCGTTCCGAGATTTAATGATTTAAAGTCTTTTACGAAATAATGAGACTCGGCGACGCGCTCCTTCGATTTATCGTAAAGCGGCGGATCGAAGGCTTCGGTGATTACTGATTGCACCGATGAGCCTTCGCGATCAGCGAGCCGGATTTTGACGCCGAGATCCTCGTTGCGGCAGGTGTAGTTCAGGGTCACAGCAAACTCAGCCCGCTCTGCGACTTCAATCTCCCAGGTGATGTAACCAGCCTCCGAGGTCCAGTTTTCAAAGAAGGAATTGTTGGGCGCTTTCGAGCTGCGCTGGACATCGCCGTGCGGGACGCCGTCGCGGGCGGGGAGGGTGGTATGCTCGTGATAGCCAACCGTGAAGGGACGATTGGTATTGTTCTCTGACAAAGTTTTGGCCTCGGCCCGGAAGGATGCGGCGGCAGCGCTCAGGCTGGTGGTGATGTCAGGGTGCTCAGTCGAGACATCGAATTCCTGCCCACGATCTGATTCGATCTCGAAGAGCCTTCCCGCATCGTCGAGTCGAAAGCGCTGGTTTCGGACGCTGAGTTTTTTCCGATAGAAGTTAAAGAGGATGCGGTCTTCCCATTCAGTCACATCTCCGGAGAGCAGCGGGACGAGGCTTTTCCCGTCGAGCGGTTTGGGGGGAGCTGCGGAGAGACTCGACAGTTCCATCAGTGTCGGGAGAATGTCGATCGCTCCGGCGATTTCCGCGATCTTTTGACCGGCGGGAATCTTCTCCGGGTAGCGCATGAAGAAGGCGGTGCGGAGGCCTCCTTCATCGACGCTGCCTTTTTTCCCTTTCATGCCGCCATTCCAGCGGAAAGAGTTGGGGCCGTTGTCGGAGAAAAAGATGACGATGGTGTCGTCTTTCAGGTGGCGGGATTCGAGCGCTTCGAGAACGCGGCCGACGTTGTCGTCGATATTTTCACACATCGCGAGAGCGGCTCGGGTCATCATGATATCCTCTTTCGCCGTTTCGCGATATTTCATGGCGGGATCGAGATCAGCGAAACGATCATAGAAGTCGTCGTCGATCATCATCGGGGAATGCGGCGTGTTGTAGGGCAGGTAGCAAAAGAAGGGCTCGTCACGGTTTGCGTCGATGAACGCGATCGCACGATCCGTGAGGTCGTCGACGAGGTAGCCGTTCCCGCGGACTGTCTTGCGGTTGTGATCGAGTGGCGGGCTGAAGTAGTGGCCCCAGTGTCCCGAGGTGAAGCCGTAGAATTCATCGAAGCCGCGGTCGTTCGGGTGGTAGGGAGCCTGGGTTCCGTTGTGCCATTTCCCGAAAGCTCCCGTGGCGTAGCCGGCGGTCTTGAGAAAATCGGCGAGGGTGGTTTCGTCAGGATTGATTCGCTCGGTGCCTTCGCTGACGCCACTGACTCCGGTGCGCGGGTGGTAGCGACCGGTCAGGAATTCGGCACGGGTCGGCGCGCAGACGGCGCAGACGTAGAAGTTTTCGAACGACGCGCCGTCACGGGCGAGCGAGTCGATGTTCGGGGTTTTCAGATTCGTATTCCCATGGGCACTGAGATCGCCCCAGCCCTGATCGTCGGTCAGAAAAATGACAATGTTAGGAGGCCTCTCCCCGGCGGGAGCGGAGATGAAGGCGAGAAGAAGGAGGGGAATCAATCGGAGCATGGGAAGGGTTTTTGGGTCTTTCAACCCTGTTAGGTCAGTGACTCAACAGGGTTACTTTTTGATTTCACGATGGTGTTGGAGGAGCCAGGCGAGGGTCTGAGGATCCTTGAATGTATCGGTCCAGACGTCGTGGCCGGCTTCGGGGAGCAGGGTCAGGGTGACGTCTCCGCCATTCTTTTCCATCGCGGCGGCCATCTCAATCGATTCTGAAACGGGGATGGAAGTGTCTTTCTCGCCGTGAATGATCCAGGTGGGGAGATCGCCGAGCCAGTTCGCGTAGGGTGCGGGGGCCGCTCCGCAAAGCACTAAGAGAGCCGCAAAGCGATCCGGGTTTTCCATCGCGAGACGATAGGCTCCGTAGCCACCGCGACTCATCCCAGCGAGGTAGAGGCGGGTGGGATCGAACTCCATTTCGTCCGCGAGCGCGTCGAGAAAGCGGGCGAGACGATCTTCATCCCAGAATCTTTTTGCATCGGGATTCAGCGGTGAAACGACGATCATGGGAAAGTCGCGTCCCTCTTCGATCTCAAAGGGTGGGCCGTGGGTTTTGACCGCGTCGAGGTCGTCGCCACTCTCGCCGCCGCCGTGGAGAAAGAGCAGCAAAGGCGGCGGAGTCTCGGAATGCTCTCCCGGCGTGTAGCGGAGATAATCGACGGTCTCGCCCGTCGGGAGAGTCAACTGAAGAGCTGCCTGCCGGGATTCGCCGAACGCGCTCAAAGCGGTCGCGAGAATGAAGGAGATAATCAGTAATGGTTTCATGGATCGTTTCTCGATTCGATCCAGGAGGGATCGTAGGTGGCTCCGGCGGAAACCTGAATCATGGAAACCCGAATCGTCGTTGGAAAAAATTTGCTCAAGTCGGGCCGGAGGTGGGCGTGGGATTTGCCGCCGCCCTCGCCTTTGATGACGAGTGACATTTGTTTGATTCCCTGCTCCCAGACGACGGATTCGTTGTGCCAAAATTCGGTCATCTTGACGCTCTTTTCGTAGACGCCCTCTTTGGTATACATCGGCGTATTCGTGCAGCCGTAGCTTTGATCCCGACCCTGATTCGCGATGTAGCACAGGCTCCAGTTTGTCGGCTCATCGCCGTCCGGTTTCTCAAGAACTTCGATGCGGACATGGACGGTGCCGTTTCGATAGTCGATCGGAGCGGTCCAGTCTTTCGGCATCAGTTCGCTGAGTTCATCGGCGTTGACGAAGAGATGCGACTTGGTCGGGACGGCGTCTTTTTCTTCGAAGGTGAAAGTCTTGTCAAAGAGCACGAACTGATCCGCAAAGGCAGTGGATGAGATTGTCAGAACGGAGAGGAGTGTGAGCGTTTTATACATGTCAGGTTAATCTTCGGGAGTCGGAAACGGAGGAAAGCCCTCGGCAAAGATGACGCAAGTGACGCCGACGGGTTCCGGGATATTACAGCTTTCCCAGGTTTTTCCGCCGTCCCGCGAGAGCTTCAGATCCTCAGTGTATTTCCAGTAAGTCTCGAATGAGTAGCAGAGATCGGGCCGCAGTGTCGCGATCGTGCCGGGGAGGGTCGCGTCTTTCACGAGCGTCCACTTTTTTCCATCGGATGACTCCCACGCTTCAGGGCCTCTCGAATTCAGAAGATAGCGCTCCCCGTCAAAGCAAAGGCTTTCGAGGCGGACCTTCTCAGGAATCTCAGGAGTGACGTTCGTCCAGGTAATCCCGTCCTCCGAGTAGTGAATCGTATTGTCGCCGCGAACGACGAACCCATTCCCGTCCGTCTCGATATGGAGTCGTGATTGAGGTTCGATCCGTTCTGCATAGGTCCAGTTCTTGAAGTCTTTCGTCGAAACAATGAGGCAGTTGTCGCCCGCCCCGACGAAGGTGCCGTTCGCGTGTTTCCATTTCCGGATGTTGGATTTGATCGGCTCTACGCCCAGTTTCTCCGCTTCCTCCGCCATGAATTCACGCAGCTTGCCGTCACCGATGAGTTTCCAGGCAAGTCCGTCGGTCGAGGCGGCGACCTTGGCGCTTTCGCCGAAGGCGAGGAAACGTCCTTCGACAAAAATCACCCCGCTGAGGACTCCGATGTTGAATGGATTTTTCTCCCAATCGACTCCGTTGCTTGTCGTGAAAATGTTCGACTTCGAGAATCCGCCGACGACAACGCAGGCACCATTTCCCACCGCGATATCTTTGAGGTCGTTTTGATCGTGGGCCGGTTTGTCGATGAAATGATGATTCGTCCAAGTGACGCCATCGAGCGAGGATAGGCGGTGTCCGCCGTTGCCCGCCGCGATGTAGATGCCTTCGCGCTCCGCGGCATTGAGGCTGAAGATGAAAAAGAGAAGCCCGAGGGGAAGAAGTCGCCGCTGCATGATGGCGTCGAGTTTACCCTGAGATGAGAAAATTTTTCAACGGAATCCGGCGGATTCGTGGTGGATTTGCGGTCGGCCCTCGTCTTTCGTTTCTCAGGATATGGAGTCAGTCAGCGCAAAGCCAAAAATCGCGATCACAATGGGTGATCCCGCCGGGGTCGGTCCGGAGATCTGCCTCGACCTGCTTTCCAATCCGGCAGTGCGCGAGTTTTGTGTGCCGGTCGTGATTGGTGATTTTGCGATCCTCACGCAATGCGCGGAGGTGACGGGCAAAGTGCTGCCTCCGGAGCCGATCACTGAGTCTGATCTCGCGTCGCTCGCTGGCCCGGCGGTGCTGGATCCTGCGGTTTTCAATGCGGAAGGCTTCGTCCCGGCCACCATCAGCGCCGCGACGGGGAAGGCGGCCTACGGGTTTATCATTCGATCCATTGAGCTGGCTTTGGGGGGAGTGATCGACGGAGTCGCGACGGCACCGATCAACAAAGAGGCGCTCCATCTCGCCGGTGTGAAAGAGCCGGGGCACACCGAGATTTTCGCGAACGAGACGGGGACCGAAAAATTCTGCATGATGATGACCTCCGAGATCATCACCTGCAGCCTTGTCACGGTGCACGTCGGCTATCACGAAGTGCCGGCGCTGCTCACCTCGGAACGCATCGCCGAAGTGATCGAGCTGACCCGCGCCGCGATGACGCGCATCCGGGGGCGTGAGCCGAAGATGGTCGTCTGCGGTTTGAACCCACATGCCGGTGAAAGCGGGCTGTTTGGAAATCGCGAGGAGGAAACGATCATCGTCCCCGCGATAGAAATAGCCCGCGAGGCCGGTGCCAAGCTCGTCGGTCCGCTACCACCGGACACGTCGTTCCTCGATTGGCGCCGCGCGGAAACGGACGCCTACATTTGCATGTATCACGACCAGGGTTTGATCCCGCTAAAGGCGCTCGCTTTCGATGAAGCGATCAATGTGACCCTCGGTCTCCCCATTGTCCGGACCTCGGTCGATCACGGCACCGCGCTCGATATTGCGTGGCAGGGGAAAGCGAATCCCGGGAGTCTCGTCGAAGCGGTTCGTCTCGCCGCGCGGTTGGCGCGGGCTTAATCATCCTCGTGGGTGAAGGCGGCCATTTCCCCGTCTCCCAGATACATTAGTAAGACCGCCCCCGGCGTCGCGACGGCTTCGAAGAGGTCCATCATCATTTCCTCCTGATCGGGCCAGGGGTAGACGTAGAAGAGATCAATTTCTTCGGGATCGAGCCCGTCATATTGCGGAGTGCCGATGTAGCCGCCCCGGGGTGTCGTGATGTTAGGGGCGATTAGGTCTTTTCCCCCTTGACCTTCACTTTCTTCAAATCCGTCGGGGAGGTAGCTGATGTTGAGAATCTCGACGGAGAGGGCTGAGTCTTCCATCAGCTTCGTTGCGCGATTGACGAGCTCCTCTTCAATTTCGATTCCGTAGGTGCGCATTCCTGCGAGCGCGGCAATGCCGGAGGCAATCCCGAATCCGCAGCCCCACTCACAAAAGACGTTTCCCTGAAGGATTTCTTCTTCGTTTAAGAAGGCGATTGCTGAATAGAAGAGAGCCGGATCGCTCTGAATGTACTTGGGGTATCGAAGGCCGAGGTTGGCATTGTAGAATTCATCAGTTCTCAAGTAGGCCGTCTCGATGAAGGTGCGAACCTTCTCAGGAAGAGTAATTTTTTCCGGCGGGAGATCGATTTCCTGTAGCGGCATGAGTGCCCTAACAAAGACCGGTTCCGTCTCTTGTCCATCGGCATGAACGACTCGCTCCCCCCTTGACGGATCGTCTCGAAAAGCTTCTCATTTGCGCTGAATGATATCCCGTCTCTTTTCCGTTTTCGCGTTCGCTGTTTTTTCACCTCTTTGTTTGTCTGGAGAAAATTGGCCGGAGGCGGCGGGTCCAAATCGGAATTGGCAGTCGGAAGGAAATCCCGCCACGCAATGGAGTGTGAAGAGGAACGAAAATATCCGCTGGCGCACGCCGCTGCCGGAAGCAGGGATGAGCAACGTCACGGTGTGGGAGAATCGCGTCTTCGTGACGACACACGTTCCGATCACGGAGCTTGAGGAAAAAGAAGCGGTCACGGACATTGTTGGATTCTGTCTCGACGCGGAAACCGGTGAGATTCTCTGGGAGGTCACTCTCCCCGGGAGCGCTTTTATTTCACTCGCGGGAGGGTTCACTGACGGGACGGTTTTCGCTCCGATCACGGACGGGGAACACGTTTGGTTTTTCAATCGCTGCGGTTCGATGGGGTGCTATGACTTTGAGGGTAAGGAAGTCTGGCTGCGCGAGTGGAAGCCGCGCTTCAAGCACAACAATCGCCAGGCGGAGCCGAGCCTCGTGGGCGATACAATCCTTTATGTCGAGGTCGCGAATAAAGAGGCCGGAGCGCTCATGCAAAAGTGGGATGCTCCCGGGGTGAAATCCAAAAACGGAACCGCGGTCCCCGACGGCGTCGATGAAGAAGAGGTGTGGACTTATCTTCATGGTATCGACAAACGAACCGGCGAAGTCCTCTGGCGGGAAGATGCTGGAACCGTGATCCACAACACGCCCGTGGTTGGGGAAACCGCGGATGGAAAGCTCGCCGTCGCGCATGCCCGTGGGGGACCACACGGGCCCATCGAGAAACCCTACGGACAGTCGCTGACCAGTCTCGAGCCGGGGGAGGAAGGCAAGTCGCTTTGGGCAACCGAGATTCCCGGTTACGATCCGTCATTTGCGAGCCACTGGAATGGAAAGCATGTCTTTGGTTTCAGCAAAGGACGGCATCTTGTCTTCGATGTGAAGACCGGTGAAATCCTTCGCGATCAGCCCCTGTATGAGAAGGCGACCCTGTGGAAACGGGTCAGTGGCGAGGGTAAATGGGAGAAAGAAATCGATGTCGCGATCAAGGTAGGGAAAGGACATCCGAATACGAATCAAGCCAACCTCGTCATCGGTGACTGGCACTGGTTTCTGGCCCACAATTTTCATTACCTTGGACGAGTCAATATCGAGACAGGCTCTGTCGAGTATCTCGAGCTTCCTGCTCAACTCATCGCCGATGAAACAAGCCGGGAGAACGACACTTGGCTTTGGGGAAAGGGGAACCCTGATAATCGCCCCCTCAATGCGGCGGGCCTCGCCGTGGGTGACAAAGGCGTCGCCGGAACCGGTTGGGGCCACATCTCGGCGGCGAGTCCCAGCAGAGTTGGGCCGTATCTCTTTCTCCCTGTGGTGAGCGGCACTGTCTACGTTGTCGACACGCGGGTTGAGGCACTGACTCCCGAAGCGATTGTTGCGGTGAATGATCTCGGGCCGGGCGGAGAAACCTGGACGCTTGCTTCTGTCACTTTCGCCGGAGGGCGACTCTATGCGCACACGATGAAAGAAGTGATCTGCATCGAGGCTCCCTGAGCGTCGCTCCCGTGAGCGCGGTCTTGACGAGTTGACCGAATCGCGTTGCACTAGGCGATATGAATAGACGCCACGCTCTCCGAACTTTTGCTCTGTCCGCCGGGGCAACCGCTCCCTTTCTTTCATCGTGTTCTAAAGAGTCAGGTGACAGTGCCGGCTCTTCATCCGGGCCGTGGCTGAAGTTGGCGGTGCAGCAGTATAGTTTTAACCAGGAACTCAAGTCCGGCTCGCTCACGATCCCTGATTATCCGAAAACGGTCGTCGAGGGAACCGGCATTAAGGCACTCGAGTATTTCAACGGTCAAATGGAGGAGCAGGCCGGTAAGGTGGCATTCTTCAAAGATCTCCGACAGCGCACCGACGATCTCGGCGCGGTCAATACGATGATGCTTTGTCGCAGCAAGGCGGCTCTGGATTCACCTGATGCAGCGGTCCGTGCCGCGGCAATCGAGGGCTATCGCCCCTGGATGGAAGCGATGAAAATCCTCGGCGGGGATTGTATCCGGGTCGACGTCCGTTCCGATGGCAACGCGATGGAGCAGATGCAGCACGCCATCGATGGACTACAAACGCTCACGGCCGTAGCCGAGGAGGAATTTGGTCTCGCCATTGTTGTTGAAAACCATGGCGGTCACTCCAGCAACGGAGCCTGGGTCGCCGAAGTGATGAAAGGTGTCGCCATGAAAAACTGCGGGACGCTCCCTGATTTTCAGAACTTCAAGGAATACGATCCTTACAAAGGCGTCGAAGAAATGATGCCCTGGGCCCGGATCGTTTGCGCCAAAGCAAAGGACTTCGACACCGACGGGAATGAAATCAATGTCGACTATCGCCGCATGCTCAAGATCGTGAAGGAGAGCGGCTTCAAAGGTTACATCGGAATCGAGTTCGAGGGACACGGCGTCCCACCGCTCGAAGGGATCAACCTGACGAAAAACCTTATCGAAACCGTGATCGCTGAACTGGGATGAAGCGCTTTTTTCTTCTCTCCTGCATAACCCTGTTAGGTCTCTCATCCAACAGGGTCGAGTCTGACGATTCAAAGCGAAGCCTTGTCACCGACGAGCCGGTCTTTTCAATGGGGAAGCCCGAGGGCGCTCCTGATTATGTCGCTAAGGTGGATCCCAAAGCGGGGCAGCATCTCGCCCTGACACTAAGTAAATTACAAAACGGGCTCGCGACGGAAAGGCCTTTTCTGATCTGGGCAATTGGATCGAGCTACACGAACATGCTCGGTAGTGGGGAGTTTTGGCAGGAGGAAATTCCGAAACGTTTTCCGAATGCGCCGGAGATTCGATATGAGAAGATGGTCGGCAATTCCTGCCCCTGGCAATACCTGAGAGGATGGGCGAGGCATCTCGTCGTTCC
>CAZOUP010000155.1:0-10839 GCA_964583035.1 uncultured Akkermansia sp. | reverse complement strand
GAGTGAGACCGCCGCATCGAAAGTGGTCATGAAGGCGGCGATTGATAGAATCCTGAAGCGTTTCGGGGGAACCGATTCGGCGATTCTGTTGGCTGGTCATGGTGCCAGCGGTAAAACCCTGATCCGAATGCTCACCCATGATGAGGATGCCGATTCGATCGATAACACGGGCATTTGGATGGTTGAGCAACAAGCCGACGGCACGTTCAAGCGGATGATATACAACTCGGTTTTTCTACAGAACTCCGATCGTGGAATTATTTCTACGACAGTGCGGTTTGATGATTTACGCGCCGATTTGTCGGACGGAGAGATCGATGGCGAGAGCGATCGGGATTCCGATGTGACCCTCACAAAGGCTGGCGATGGCCTGGATATTGTCTACTCGCTTTCTCTCATCAATCAGGATTTCGACGGCTTGGGCGATTCGAACGATTCACTTTCCTGGGATATTCGGTTCAAAGGTTTCACGGGAGGCAAGGTCACGCGGGATCGAGATAACTCCTCGGTGATATTGGGCTCACCCTCACCAGTTTCGATGCGTGATTCCTACTTTGGGGTCTCCGATAAGCGCTATGTGGAGAAAGGCGACTCGATCCAGTTTAGCGTCGAAAAGGTGGTTCTGGAGGCAGCTCCCGGCACGACCGTTCAGTTCGACGGCTTTGACGGGATCTACGGATCAGATGATGCCTATGTTTTTGGTGTCGGCGGGAGTGACCTCGAATCTGAGGTCACGACGCGTGACGATGACTTTTCATTTCCCCCGAAAACGACGCTGACCCTTTCCTGCCCGACTGACAAATTTCGAGTCCGCGATCTGACGGGATCCTTCACCGTGACCAGTGCCGCTGGAGTGGGTTTTCACCGCTCTTGGATGAGGATGTCGCAGGCTGAAGAAGGGAAGTCTTACCGCGACAGTTTGGTTGAGTCGGCTTTCGGAGAGTCCTTAGCTTTCTCCAAGATTGACGGCCCTGCCTGGTTGTCAGTTGCTCTCGAGGGGACTCTCAGCGGCTCGCCAGGTGCCGGGGAGTCGGGCTCGAATGTTTTTAAGGTTCGTGTCACCGGTGCCTCGGGTGCGACTGATTCGATGACCGTGGTCGTTGAGGTCACGGCTAAGTGAATCGAATAGGGGCACTTTCGTCTGCTACTCCAACTGCAACTTCGCCAACGATCCGTAGAGGCCACCCGCCTTCGTGAGCAACTCCTCATGGGTGCCCCGTTCCAAAATGGCCCCACCTGACAGGACCAGAATTTGATCGCAGCGTCGGATCGTGCTGAGGCGATGCGCGACGATGATACTGGTGCGGTTCTCCATGAGCTTGTCGAGCGCGCCCTGAACGAGGCGTTCGCTTTCGGCGTCGAGGCTGCTTGTTGCTTCATCGAGAATCAGGATCGCCGGGTCGGCAAGAATCGCCCGGGCAATCGCGATGCGCTGACGTTGTCCGCCCGAGAGCTGGGTGCCGCGATCTCCGACAAGGGTGTCGTAGCCTTCGGTGAGGCCCGCGATGAACTCATGGGCGTTGGCCTGCTTCGCGGCTTCGACGATTTCCTCTTCTAATGCCTCGGGCTTGCCGTAGGCGATGTTTTCCCGGATGCTGCCACCAAAAAGCAGCACCTCCTGCGGGACAAGCGCGAGATTCTTCCGCAGTGTCGTGAGGGACATCTCGCGAATTGGTTTTCCATCGATGAGGATCTCGCCGGTGGTCGGGTCGTAAAAGCGGAAGAGCAGAGAGACGGTTGTTGATTTGCCGGATCCGCTCGGGCCGACGAGGGCGATGCGCTGTCCGGCCTCCGCTTTCAGATCAAACTTGTGGAGGACGGTGGCGTTGGGTCGGCCCGGGTAGGCAAAGCTGACGTCCCGCATCTCGATTTTCCCTTCGAAGCGGGCGGCATTTTCTTCGGCGTCATCTTCGGGTTCGATATCATCCTTGAGGATTTCGCGGACTCGTTCCGTCGCGCCGAGGGAGCGTTGGAGCTGCGCGATCAATTCCGGAAAAGCGAGGAAAGAGGCGGCGATCATCCCGGTGAGACCGGCGAACTGGGTGAGTTCTTCGTTGCCGATGTCGCCATTGTTCAGCATTCGCATCGCGAACCAGGTCACGAGGATCATCGCGACGCTGAAGGCGAAGATGATGAAAGCGATAAACGAAGCGCGGGGGACGGCCGCTTTGATCACGGTGGTGAGGTATTCGCCGAGGTTCTTGTTGTACCGTGAGAGTTCGTAGGCTTCGTTGCGAAAAGCTTTCACGCTGATGATGCTCTGGAGGCTTTCATCGACGACGACCTGCGAGGCGGCGAGATTGTCCTGGGCCCGCCGGGTTAGCTTCCGGATTTGCGAGCCGAAGATAGCGATGAGGACGATCACGACAGGGATTGTCGCGATCATGAAAAGCGAGAGTTTGACCGACATCTGGAGAATGAGGATCAAGCAGAGCACGAGCATGACCGAGTGACGGATCAGCATCGGGATTGTGCCGACGAGCGTTTCCCTCATCGCCTCGACATCGTTCGCGAGGCGGGAGCCCAGTTCACCGACACGATGCTCGTTCAATGTTGACATCGGAAAGCGGATGATTCGGCTGAAAGTGTCGAGACGGAGTGCGGAGAGCGCGCGCTCCGAAGCTTTTGCAAAAAGGAGAATCCGCCAAAAGGCGATGAAGGCCTGAATCGAAACGATGATAACGAGAAACCACGCTTTGTCATTCAGCTCCGCCATCCACTCAGCTCCGGTCGCCCCGCCAATGCCTTTGCCGACAAGGGCGGTGAGCTCTTTGATGAAAAGAATCGTCAACGCACCGGTGAGGGCGAGCGCAAAGAGCGCAGGAATGAAGACCTTGTAATGAGGGCGCAGGTAAGTCAGGAAAAAGCCCGCGTCTTTCCACGCGGCGCGATCCCAGATTTTCTTGGTGGTTTGTTCTTTCGAGGACTCCATTTAACAGGGTTAGATACGCGACTTAACAGGGTTAGGTCGCTCACGGCAAACGCGGAATGGAGGGAATGAGGCGTAGCGGAGTTGGGGACAACTCCGGTGAGAGCGATGAGCCTTTGCTTTGCGGTCGGAATTTTACCAAATCCCGCTACATTTTGGATCGGGCAAGTAGCGGAGTTGGGGACAACTCCGGCGAGAGCGATGAGCCTTTGTGGCGTAACCTCTCCCATGACTCCCGACCAAGTCTTCAACATCGTTAATCTAACCGCTCTCCTCGCGTGGATTTATCTCATCACCGCCGCTCGCTGGACGCCGCGTGTCTTCTCGGTGATGCGCTATGCGATTCCGATTTTCTTTGCTCTCGTTTACCTGAGCTGTCTTTTCCTGTCTGAGCCCAATGAGGAGGCCGGCTATCAATCGCTCGCTGAGGTCACCGCCATTTTCACTCAGCCCTGGGTCATCGTCGGGGCGTGGATCCACTACCTCGCCTTCGATTTTTTCGTCGGCTGCTGGATTCTCGCGAAGGCAAAGACGGAAGAAATCGGGCACGGCTGGATTGTGATCCCGATGATTTTTACCTTCATGCTCGGGCCGGTCGGATTGCTGCTTTTCCTGATTTTGCTGGGATTTCGGAAGCGGCGGAGGAAGGCTCAAACGCTATCAATCTGAAAAAGAGAACGGTTAAGCATCTCAATGACGGATTTCTCAAACCGCAAACCCAAGCTCGTGGAAAATTTTCCGCAGCGTTTCTTTCGCATCCGCCTCGATCGGTTCGCCATGACCGACAATGATTCGGTCGAAGTCTAACTCAAGAATGTCTTTCAGCGACCCTTCAAAAGCGTCGCGATCTTTGATCATGGAGCGGAACATTCGGCTGTTGCCGGGGTAGGTCTTGATGCCGGAAATGAGTTGGAGAAACGCGAGGGTGAAGGCTCCGGCGGATTCGGGAATGTTGAAGAGGAGATCGGCGACGATGAGGGTTTTTGATTCCGGGTGGAACATCGCGAACTCGTTGATCTTCGGCATCCCGTCGATGGGGATGATCTTCACCTCATCGGCCCATTCAGCCGGAGGTGGGTCGAGAGGCTGGCCGTTCAGCTTCGCCGCGAGGGGGAAACCGGGCGGGACGAGATAGGGGAGATCGGGGAGGGCGGCGGCGCCCTGGCGGGCGAGGGTGTCGTGGAAATTGGTCGCCTCGACAAGCCAGGTCGGGGTGCCCCATTGCCGAAGCGCGGAAAGATCAGCTTCGGAAAAAGGAGCGGTCGAGTGAATGATTAGCTTTCCTGACTTGAGCCGGATCACGGAGACGTTCCGCCCCATTTTCATCCCGAAAAGATTGAGGGGATAACGAAGGAGTCGCAGGTTGTCGCCGAAACTTTCCATGATCAATGGCTGCGGTCGCGGGTGAGCATGAAATCGTTGCCCTCAGTGTCGATGCACATCGCGAGATGCGGTGGTTCGCCGTCTTCCGGCTGCGGTTCGCGGGGGCATTGGCCGCCGCCGGCAACGACTTCGGCGGCACCGGTGACGACATCGGCGACCTGAAGGGTGATCCCGGTCCAGGTTCGCTTGCCTTCGCCACCGCTGTGAATCGAGAGAAGTCCTCCCGCGATCTCCAACTCGGTGATGTGAGGGTTTTGCTTCACGGGCTTTGCCCCGAAGACGCTCGTGTAAAAGGCGGCGGCGCGTTCCGAATCGGCGGCCCAGATCGTGTATTTGATTTTTTCGACGTTCAACATTTCAGAGGAGATTACGGTCAGGGCGGCCCTGCGTAAACGGGAATCGACGCTGACTGAGGCTTGCATGAAAGGCTTGGGGAGGGGATGGGTGACACTTCCGTGAAAATCTCGTTTCCAGATCAGCTTCCTGTCTCACGACGGCGGGAGGATATCCGCGAAGCGATGGCGAAAAATCAGGTCGTCATCGTTTGTGGAGACACGGGCTCAGGGAAAACGACGCAGTTGCCGAAGATCGCGCTGGAGATGGGGCGCGGGGTCGAGGGGCGGCGTATTGGTTGCACGCAACCCCGACGGATTGCGGCGACTTCGGTCGCGAAACGGGTCGCGGAGGAGTTGCAGGTCACGCTGGGGAAAGAGGTCGGGTATCAGATCCGGTTTGAGGATCGGACTGATAAAAAAACGACGGCGGTGAAGTTCATGACCGACGGGGTTCTTCTCGCGGAAACGCGGAACGATCCGGACCTTCGGCAGTATGACACGCTCATTATCGATGAAGCGCACGAGCGTTCGCTGAACATTGACTTTATCCTCGGCTACCTGCATCGCACCCTGGAGCGACGAAAGGATCTCAAGGTGGTGATTTCCTCGGCGACGCTCGATGCGAGTTCGTTCTCGAATTTTTTCCGGGGAGCTCCGGTGATCGAGGTCGAGGGGCGCACCTTTCCGGTCGAGGATCAGTTTCAGCCGCCGCTCGATGATCGCGAGCGCCTTGCCGAGCAGGTCGCGCGGGCGGTCGAGGATCTCGGGGAGATTGATCGGCTCGGGGACACGCTCGTTTTTCTCCCCGGCGAGCGGGAGATTCGTGACACGGCCGATCTCCTCGAAGGCCGGAATTATCCCGGGACAATGATCCTGCCTCTCTTTGCCCGTCAGGCGGGGAAGGAGCAGCAGGCCGTTTTTTCGCCGATGCCTTCGCGTCGCCGCATCATTCTTGCGACGAATGTCGCGGAGACTTCGTTGACGATTCCGGACATCCGTTTTGTGATCGACTCAGGGATTGCGCGGATCAGCCGGCACGATCCGGGCTCGGGGATTCAGCGCCTGCAGATCGAGGAGATTTCAAAGGCGAGTGCCCGTCAGCGGCGCGGGCGCTGTGGTCGTGTTAGCGAAGGTATCTGTGTCAGGCTCTATGATGAGGATAACTTCGAGGACCGCGACGAATATACTGATCCGGAGATCCTGCGGTCGAATCTCTCCGGGGTCGTTTTGCAAATGGAGCACCTCGGACTGGGCGATCCGCTGGAGTTTCCCTTTGTCGATCCTCCCCAGGCGAAGCGGGTTTCGCAGGCTTATCGGGTCCTCGAAGAGATTGGGGCGGTCAGGAAGAAGGGTCGTCACATTGAACTCACGCCGACGGGGCGATCTCTTGCGAGAATGCCGCTCGACCCCAGTATCGGCAAGATTCTTGCGGCGTCGAAGGAGGAAGGCTGTCTCTTGGAAGGCCTCATCATCGCGAGTGCCTTGACGGTGCAGGACCCGCGCGAGCGTCCTAAGGAAAAGCAGCAACTGGCGGACGAAAAGCACGCGAAGTTCCGCGACAAGCGGTCTGACTTTACAGGATGGCTCAAGCTCTGGTATGCGATTCAGGAAGAGCGGAGCGGTTCGTCGAACAAGCTGCGGCGTTTCTGCCAGAAAAATTTCATCAACTTCCGCCGCGTTCAGGAATGGCTCAATCTGCACCGGGAACTGCGAACGACGCTCCGCAGTCTCAAGTGGGAAATTCCGGATAAAGACAAGCGACTCACCGATCCGGAGGACACCTACTCCGAGCCGCTGCATCGGGCGATTCTCGCTTCGATCCCGTCGCAGATCGGGATGAATCAGGGAAAGAAAATTGGCTACAAAGGAGCGCGGAATTCGATCTTTTTCCTCTTTCCAGGCTCGGGGATTTTCGGCGCCGCGCCCGCCTGGGCCATGGCCTTTGAGATGGTCGAGACCGCGAAGCTCTACGCGCGTAACGCGGCGATGTTTGATCCCGGCTGGTTCGAAAAGGTCGCGCCGCATCTCTGCCGATACAGCTACACGAATCCGCAGTGGGTCAAAGAGCAGGGAGCGGTTTACGGAGAGGAGCGGGTCATCGCTTTTGGTCTTCCCGTCGTCGAGAAGCGGCGCATCCACTATGGGCGGATTGACGCGGCGGTGGCGCGGAAGGTCTTTCTCCTCGAGGCTCTCGTGAACCAGAACACGCGAGCCCCAATGCCATCGCTGGCGCGGAATCGTGAAACGGTCGCGGCGGCAGAGCGGCTCGAGCATAAGATGCGAAGGCTGGGTGGGCTCATCCATCCGGAAGCGGTCGTGGCGTTTTACGAGGATAAAGTCCCGTCTGACATTTGCACGCAGAAGGATTTCGAAAAGTGGGTCGCGGCACAGCCGGAAGGGTTCATTGATTTTGAGTTGGAAGACTGTCTCCTTCCGCAGCGGGAGCGGATCTGGGTCGAGGGCTTTCCTGACACGGTGTTTTCTCCGGACGGGGAAAGTGCTCTTTCGCTCGTCTATCTGCATTGTCCGGCGGATCCCGGCGATGGCATTAGTGTCGAGATCCCGCTCGTGGAACTGCCGCATTTGCCGGACTGGTTTGGTGATTGGTTAGTGTCGGGATGGCTCGAAGAAAAGGTGAGCGCCTTGATTCGGTGTTTACGGAAAGACACGCGGAAGCTTCTCCCGTCGAACCGCGATGTCGTCGATGCTTTTCTCGACGCATGGGCTGGTTATGAACCGGCCTGCGGCCTCATCGAAGCGGTCATTGATTTTCTGGAGCACGGCTACAACATCACCGTTTCGCCGGCTTCGTTTGAGTTGGAACGGCTCCCCGCGCATCTCTCGATCCGCTTTGTGATTCTCGACGATAAAGGGAAGGCGATGGCGTTTGGCAAAGATCTCGCTGCGCTTCAGTCCGAGTTGAGCGGCAAAGTGAAAGCCCGCTTCGACACGGTCTCGCGCGGCAAATTTCAAAAGCAGCGGATAGGCTCGTGGTCTTTTGGTGACTTGCCCGAAGAGGTCGAGCTGGATCGTCACACCGTGGGGTATCCTCGTCTCTATGACAGCGCTCAGGAATTGCCTGCGATGCGGCTTTGGCCGTCGGCGGAGTGCGCGGCGATTCAGCACCGTCTCGGCGTGGCGAAACTGTATGAAGTGACGCGGCAGGAATCGATGAAGCGATTGTTGTCTGAACTCTTTCGTTCGAATCCAGGTGCGGCGGTGCATGCTCCGCCCCCGTCGAAAAAAGCGAAAGAATCACCGAAGTCAGACTTTGGCTCGCTCGCCGCCGCCTTTGGGGGTTCGGGGGAGATCAAGCCATCGCCCGTGAAAGTAAGTGCACCCGCAAAATCGAGGCCGGGCGTGATGTCCTTTCTCACCGCCGATGAAGCGTGGCTCCTTTCTCAACTGGGCCCGGCCCCGGAGAGAAATCGCGATGACTTGGTGAAGCGGATCATTTCCGATGAACTCGGTGGTCCGCTCCGCGTCGCGACGTGGGAGGAGAAGACCACCGGCCTCGACGAGATCCTTTTTGCGAAAGCCTCCGCCATTTGCGGGAAAGTTTCCAAAGTGCTCCAAGTCGCGAATCGCGTCGGCGGCTTGCTCGACACGCGCGAGGCCGGATACGAAGAGTCGATCACCGACGCGCGTGAGCATTTTTCCCGACTCCTCGCGCCGGGCTGGCTTTTGCAAAGCGATCTCACGATTCTTGCCGTGCATTTTCAAGGCCTGGAAATGCGACTGACCCGGATGCTAGGAGCCGCCCCGATAAAAGATCTCCAAAAGGTCGAGCGCTACTGGGATGACTCGGCCGAAATTTGGCAGGAGGAAGTCGCCTGCGAATGCGGGAAGTGCCCCGAGGCGATCGTGGCAGCGCCGCAGTTGGAGAAAGATTTCGCCCTGCGCTTGCACCTCTTCGCTCCGGAGATTAAGGCGCGGATGAAATAGCGGGAGTTGTGGAGTGCGGTGGCTTGACACCGCTTTGGATCGACGTCAGGGGAGATCAAGATCAGGATTAAGAGCAAGGCCAGGGAGCGCCACTTAGACAGCCAGGGGATTGAAGGCAATTCCGTCGGCCCACTCCTGTTTCAAAATCCCGCGGTCCAACGTGGCAAGACTTAGGCCGTGATTTTTCGCCAAAAGCACAAGGTAAGCATCGGTCGTATCTTTGTAGCGCTGCACCTGTGGCATTGCCGTAGGCGACATATCGTCATCAACTTGGTGATGCGAATCAAGACCGCGAAGCGCTTGGATAAAGGCCACGGCATTCTCAAAGCTTGCCGAGTAAGCGGGGCTCATGCTGACCCTGATGAAGCCGAGTTCGGTGATTGGGCAGGTCACAAATTCAGGGAGATCCAAGAGCCACTTTCGAGCGCTCGTATGCTCAGCATGAGTATCCCAGGCCGCCGCGAGGATGAGGTTCACATCGAGAAGCACGGCCATTAGTCCGACAGTAAATCTTTCACGAGTTCTGGCGTCATTTCCGGTGCGCCATCGGGTGCGCTCAGAATGGGAAGACCGTCTTTACCCATTCGTCGGTTTGCCTCGTGACGACGATCCGGAACAAGGATGAGGCGGTTACCATCAAGTTCGCAAGTAAGGCTGTCTCCGGGAGAAAGTCCCAGTCGACGCCGGAGTTCCAGCGGAACAACGACCTGACCTTTGCTGGATAATGTTGTCTTCGCCATGTTGAATCTTACTATCTTACTGGGATGGATGCAATTACAGTTCACGTTAGAGACCAGATCCGATCTGCATTGTTCCCAATGCAGCTACGAGGAGAAGTAGCGGCGTTGGGAACAACGCCGACGAGGGTAAACGTCCGTTTCTCCTAAACTTCACCCCGAACCATCGCTCCGATCGACCTGAGAACCTCAAGCCGTCCATCGCTCGACTTTGCGGAGGTCGTGAAGATGGGGGGGACGCCTTCGATGTGTTCAGCAAGGGCTTCGAGAAAGAGCCCCTGGTTCGCTTTGATGCGGCCGGGTTTCATCTTGTCTGACTTCGTGTAGACGAGGGAAAAGGGGACGCCGCATTCGACGAGCCAACTCACGAAATCGACGTCGATCTTTTGCGGTTCGAGGCGGCAGTCGATGAGGACAAGAACGTGGGTGAGGCCTTCACGAAACTCAAGATAGTCGGCAACGAAATCGTTAAAGCGGTGCCGCTCCGCCTTGGGCGCTTTCGCGTAGCCGTAGCCGGGGAGGTCGACCATGCACCACTCTTCGTTGATGACGTAAAAGTTGATGAGGCGGGTATGCCCCGGTTTTCCGGAAACGCGGGCGAGCCCCTTCTGATTGCAAAGCGTGTTCAGGAGCGAGGATTTCCCGACGTTCGAACGTCCGATGAAAGCAAACTCGGGGAGTGCCGCCTTCGGGCAATCTTCGAGCCCGGCGGCGCTGGTGGCGAATCGGGCGGTATTAATCTTCATGATCGAGGTAGGCGCTCGGCTTGGGTTTTTGGTCGCGTTCGTAATCGACGCGATCCGCGAGGTTCCGCGCTTTGATGCGGTGGTCGCGTTTTGCGCGGCGTTCAACCGTCATTTTGCGTTTCTTCAAACGACGGGTCAGCTCTTCGATTTCTTCATCGAGCTTGAGGTAACCCTCGTAGCGTTCCGGGTCGAGCGCTCCTCCCTGCACCGCTTCACGGATCGCGCATCCGGCGTCGCTCGCATGCTTGCAATCGTGGAACTTGCACTGCCTCGCGAGGTCCTCGATGTCGGCGAATCGTTCCCGCAAGGTTTGTTCGTCGGTCCACATCTGGACTTCGCGGATCCCCGGGTTGTCGATGAGGATGCCACCTTCTTCGAGAACGATGAGCTCACGCGCCGTCGTCGTGTGACGGCCCTTTCCGGTGACTTCGTTGACCTCCGCAAAGTCCTGCCACTCTTCGCCTAACAAAGCATTAATGAGTGAAGATTTCCCAACTCCACTGGATCCGACAAAGGTGATCGAGATACCGGGAGAGAGAACTTTGGCAATGTCGGAGACATTCTGCCCATCGACTGCGGAAGTGATGATGACGGTCGCATCAGGGTTCAGTTCCTGAATGGCGCGGGCCGCTTCCTCATTCTGCTCTGCAGGGAAGAGGTCAGATTTATTAATGAGGACGACGGCCTGCGAGCGACTCTTTCCGATGAGGGTGAAGAAGCGCTCCATGCGGCGAGGATTAAAATCGCCGCCCGCATCGGTCACG
>CAZOUP010000154.1:0-10897 GCA_964583035.1 uncultured Akkermansia sp. | reverse complement strand
TTCGCCAAAAAATCGTCAAAAAATCCGCTTGAACAATCTGATACTACTGTCCCTGAAAATTCTTCTCTTCGCCATGACGTGGCAGGCGGCGTCCTCAAATTGGAATACAGCGGGCCCCGGAGCTGCGGGCCAATTTAGAGGGGAGAACCGGCGACTCGAACTAACTCCCTAATTCAATATTTCAGAACTGACGAGTGACTGTCGTCGATCCTCGTTCTAAATGGTGAATTGGTTCCCTGTTCCCTGACCCGGATGGCACGGCTCTATGAGGAATATTCGATCACCGAGGCGAAAAATGAAAATTAGCATCTTCTGCTACAAATCGTTGAAGTAGACAAATCTGGCCACAGTTCCGCCGAATGGAATTTGAAGGCCCTAACTTTATAAAACCGTGACATTCTGAACTGCCCGCCATTTCCTCATTGCCCCGCGACAATAGCAAGAAGCTCCGTTGTAATTTCCGGCATCGTGGTTTGAACCATCGTCATGATCTGCGGTTGTTGATCGGCCAAAACCGTGGGCAACTTCATCATCACCGCGCGCCCAATCTCAGTAGCATAGAAATCACGAAGCGCCTCAATCTCGGAAAGGGTCATTAACTCGGCCATGACCTCATCCTGGGCCAGCATGAGCTCTAGCAATTTGCTACCAAAGGCTTCCTGGTAGAGAGCATCGATCCGCGTCAACTGATCTTCTGTGAGGGCTTTGCCGGAGTTCTTTTCGAGAGTCGGCACCATCGGCTGCCACATCTGTTCAATAATATCGGTTACACCCCTATCGGCAACGGAACGGGTTACGTATTCCCTGGCTGCCGCCAGTCGAGCATCGCGATCATCTTGTGAGAACCCCGGCATGGGAGACAAGAGACACAAAAGTAGGACAGTAGATTGTAAGGTAAGTCTCATTGGTAATTCCTTACGGCTAGCAGCCCGCTTTTTCAACTGGGACTGCTGGCAATTCGCTTTTGAACGGGGTCACGCGTGGATCGCACGGATTCAAGAAATTCGACATCACAAATTCCGACCCTTGGAATTTGAGGGTTAGATTTTCTTAAATCCGTGCCATTCTGACCTGTCCCTGAAAATTTTTCGAACTGGATTTGCATTCAGGGAATTCACCGCCGCGAAATTCAATCGTCGTAATTTTTTGCAAATTCCGCTACGTGAATGTCTTGTAGCGGAAGATGCTAAATCTTCCGCACCTGCGCCACCATCGACGGATGTCCTTAAAGCCGTGCCATTCTCGGCTGACCTTTATTTGCCTCGACGGTCCGGCTGACCTAATAAGGAGCCGTATCATTCCGGAAGAATGATCCCCTCTAGCTAGCAAGAACCTGCATAGGCAGTTTTGCCAGTCGTCAATAGCTCGTCAAAAAATAGTTGCTATTGCCAAATCACATTCGCTGCGAAAAGACCATTTCATCCAATTAACGCCATGACCGCTTCGACTCACAAGTCACGATCCAAATCTAAACGGATTTCTATCGCCCTCCTTCTTTTGCTATTGCTGCTTATTTTTCTTTTCCGGGGAGGAGACGACGAGTTTTCTTATATTGGCGAGAAAGCAAAGACCCTCGATTTTGAGCAGGCGAAGATCGTTCGCTTCGTTCAGGAGGAGGTGAAGCGCGAAGACTATCCCGGCGCGTTTCGGGGGGCTATCGGAACTTTATGGGGTGTAGCTGGAAATGAAGAGGATTCAGCTCAATTACTCAGCGCTCTGCTTTCCGCTTCCAAGATCGAAAATGAGTTGGCTCAGGAGGGTGGGCAATTCGGCGTGCGGCTGCTCGAAGATGACGAACTCATCATGATTCAGAGCATCGCGGAGTCTGCGACGGTTACGACGGTGGAGAGGGTAGACAATATTTCGATCACTTTTCTTTCTGATGAGAGCGAAGCAGCTGCTGCAAGCTACGAAGGCAAGGCAGGAGATTTCCTGCGCTCACCTTTACGGGTTTCGATTCGGGAACGCCTTGCGACTTTGCGAAATGGTGTCGGAGAAATACTTCTCGAAACACCGATCGCGCCGGGGACCCGGTTGGTGATGCGAATTTCATTTCACCTTCCAGATGGATCGTTAACCACTGTTCGGAGAGAGCTAGCTCCAGGAGGCGAGCAGAACCCGCCGATGCCAGCCGAACACGTCGTGGTGTTCGCTCCCGGCACGATCGAGGCTTCAGTTTTCAAAAAACAGACCGAGCTTTTGAATACGGAATGGGGCAAAGACTCTCCCTCGTCCCTCGTCCCGCGCCTACGCCTTAGCTTTGGCGCACTGGTATCGATCAGACCTTGCGCTCAAGGACTTGACTTCGTTTTTCGAGACGGAGGCCTTTTACGCTACCCCGCGTGTTCTGATCGGCTCCACTTTTTTGGACAAAACCACAGGCGAGCAGGTCGGCTATGCACTTGATCTGCGAAAAAACGGGATCTACGTCCCTGCGGGTGGTGAAGTGGCGAGTTCCTTCTCGATTGCAAGGGCAACCCTCGAAGCAGAGCTTGAGGCGAAGGTCATCAGCGAAGCAACTGGAATGCGGGGAAGATCGGCGATCGATGTATTTCTCACTCAGCTAGGTGACGGTTCGACCTCGAGTGCGAGCCGGTTGTCGGGATACGCGCTCACCTTGAGCGATTTCATGAAAGACACTCATCCCGGCACCAAATTAAAGCTCGCTCTAGACGAGAATGCCTATCTTTGGTTGAAGCATCTGCGAGACGGTCGGGGAGTCGGTATCGAATTGAGTGACGCACTTGTGCGGCAGCAGAAAGAGCTCAAGGATCTTCCCTGGGAATTGACCAGGGCGGGTGAAGCTGCTCCGGAACGCTTTGAGGAACTTGCCTTTGAAATGGAGGCGTTGCTTGGGTCTGCCTCCGGAAATGATCCCGAGCATGTCATTAGCTCAGTGCTGGAAGAAGGTTACGAAATCTTGAAAACTCCTTATGCTAGGCAGTTTACTTACCAGTACGACGAAGAGCAGAAGAAGCATCGGCTCGCCGGTGAATTCCAAATGCTGAGCACGAGGGAAGACGGCTCATACACCTACTATGGTGCGGAGCACTACAATAGTATGCGAAAAGTTTGGAAACACACTAGTGCAAGGTTTTCCATTTCAAGCGAGACCTTTCGCAATGGTCATGGCTACTCCCAGTGGCACACAACCAATGGATCGGAGGGAAGAAACGGCTTTGCTTTGGGTCTAAGCGCCTACCGAGAATTGAAAGAGCAGGGGCACACTGAAATCATTCCCTACCTTCAATCCAGTCAAACGGCCGAACCACTGAAAATGTAAGTGGTTGATGCGAGCCCGATGGAAATCACGATCAATCAAAAAGTTGTCACGGTCCCAGCGATGAAAGTGGGAGGCAGACCGGCAAGTGAAAAAGCCGCGGAACTGAGATGGGATGAAATTGAATTGCTCGATGACCCGAACACACCTCAGCCTGATGATGGCTTTAATCGCTTTATCGTGCTCGACGATCCTGAGTTTCCCAAATTTCTCTTCATGAAGGAGGACGAAGAATTTCAAACTTCGTTACCCGGTAAAATCAGATCTGCTTCTGATGGCTTCCCCGTCCACAAAGCAGAAGTGATCGTTGAAGAAACGAAGGCGAAAGGCCAAAGCTGGCCGACGGGAGACTTCATGCTGCCAATGATCGAGGAGCCGTTCGGGCTCTTTAAGGTGACGGTGAGTCACCCGGATTTTGAGACATGGAGCGAAGAACTTGATTTCCGTGAACGGGAAACCTTTGAGCAACTGCGGGAGATTCGCCTAACCCCACGAGCGCGTGCTGACGCCTTCACCTGGGTAGAACCAGAAACAATGGAAAAAGGGCTTTCCAAAATCGCAAATGCCCAGACCCAGCGTTTCATCCGTGAAGCTATGGAAGACAATCCTTCACTGCAAGCTCTCGTGCCTCTGGAGGGAGTAGCGCATGAGATGGGAATCGAAAACGCCTGGCTCCTATTTGACAGGGAGACCTCTCACCTCACGGCCGTCACCTCCGATGGCCTCCATGGTGCCGTGGGGATGGTAACTGACAAAATCACGGAGGCGGGACAAGGAGCTGGGCAGGGAGCAATCAGCGCCTACGCCGGATTTATCTCTTCCTGGTATGTCTACTCGGCGGGTAAACTGGACGCTCTTAATAACTCAATCGACGGAGGTAACTTTTCAGATCTCGGTCACAGACATGCAAAGGCGTTCGCGATGAACTTCCTGAAGAAAATGTTAGAAGGGCTCGACAATTACTTTGCTGAGCAAGTTGGAGCCAACAGCGATGCTTACAAAGCCGGTTTCCTCAAAGGACTCGCATTCTTTGATGCGCATCCCGAATATCGAGGGGAGTGAATCATCCGCCTTCCGATGATCCAATAGTCGGCAGGAGGACAGCGCAGATTCGCTAAATCACAATTCCCGTCACCTCGCCTTCGAAGACCATGGTGCCGTCGACGAAGCCCTGGGCTTCGAAGATGGCCATTCTCGATCTCAGCTTTGTCGCTTTCACGACCATGATGAGATCGTTGCCCGGTTCGACGCTGCCGCGAAACTTGACCTTGTTGACCCCGCCGAAGCCAAAAAACTTCTTCCCGCCGGTCTCGAACTTGAGGTGGTAGATCACGGAGCTGATCTGCGCCGCCATTTCGATCATGAGAACACCGGGCATGATCGGCCGACCGGGAATGTGACCACGGGTCCAGAATTCGTCGGGCTGCTGAGTCTTGATCCCGACGGCGAGGCCTTCTTCGAGATCGATCGAGACGAGATGATCGACCTGTTCGAACTCATCGCGCTGCGCGTTAAGCGCGAGAATCTCTTCTTTCGTCACCGCGATCTTGTCAGTTGTGATGGTTGCGGGGTCTACAATCGGTGGGGATGCCATGCTTTTTTGGTGCGAATAATTTGGTTCACGATTCCGGTGACGACCCCGAATGTCAATCCTCTTGATCACCCGGGAATTCGCCGCAGAGAAGTTGGCCCCCTTTTAAACCGCAACTTTGCTTGCCGGAACTTCGATTGGACCGCACGCTGAATCGAACAAATGGCAGCCATCTCCTCACGAATCGCATTCCTATTCTCTCTCTCGCTCGCCGCGATGGGGCTTTCCTCATTGGTCGAGGCGGCGGACCGGCCCAATGTGATCATCTTCATCACCGAAGACCAGTCCTGCCACCTTGGTTGTCTCGGAACGACGGGGTTGGAGACACCGCACATTGACCGGTTTGCCTCGGAGGGGACCAACTTCACCCGGGCATTTGCGCTCTCGCCCGTGTGTTCGCCCTCGAAAATGGCGCTCCTGACAGGAACCTATCCGCATGCGAACTCGGCGATTCGGAACGTTCAAAATTACGGCGTCGATTTTCCTCTCCCGAAAAATAGTGATCCTTCTGACCTCGGGCTCGGAGGCGTTCACGAGGATCTGCCGACCTTGATTGAGTTGCTCAACGCAAACCGTGTCTTCACCGCCGTGAGTTCAAAGTCGCATGTCCAGCCGATCCGAAAGTTCGCTTATGACTGGGGCTACCCCAATCCGTCGACTCCGGAAATCGCTTCGTCGATGCTGAAGGATGTCATGAAGCGGGCAGGGAATCGCGACTCTCCCTACTTTTTATGGTGCAACATCGCGTCGCCCCATTTGCCGTTTAAGAATGTTCTCAAGGCGAACAAGCAATGGGATCCTGAAGGCGGCCTCGTCGGTGACGGGGGAGCGAGGAACGTTGACCCCGCCGAGATCGAGGTCCCGAATTGCTACCCGGACACTCCTGCGGTGCGTCAGGACTTTGCGGATTACTATGGCAATATCGAAATCATTGATGGAATTTTCGCCGCCGTCATTGAGACCCTGAAGGAAGCCGGCACGCTCGAAAACACCCTGATCCTTTTCACCTCCGATCATGGAATCGGCCTTCACCGGGCGAAGCAGTCGATCTACTCTGCCGGCTTGCAGATTCCTTTAATCGTCCGGGCACCGGGAGCGACACATCAGGCCAAGCTAGACTGTCCGGTTTCGCACCTCGATGTCTCCCCGACCGTGCTCGACTACCTCGCAATTGAGAAACCGGAGAGCATGACAGGGCGCTCCCTTCGCCCTATTCTCAGCGGTGAAATGACGCACTTTTCGGATCGACCGACGATGCTCACGACCTATGACCGCTACTATTCAGCCCGCGCCATCACCGATGGGAAATACTACTACATCAAAAACCTGGCACAGCCAAAAGGCGGCAACCTCGAGAATCCCATCAAAGTGTTAAATACCGATCAATACGAGTCGGGCGCGCCGTGGTTCAATCGTACTTACCCGGCTACCGTCGCGGCGAAAGGAACTCAGCCTCATCAGCTATTGCGTCAAATCGTGGAGGGGAAGCTCCCCGACGAGGAACTCTACGATCTCGAAGCTGATCCCTGGATGGTGACCAACCTCATCGGAGAAGAGAAAGCAGAGGCCATCATCGCAGCATTCGAGCCGCAGCTCGACGCATGGCGCGAGAAAACCGGTGATATGCCGTCGAATCGAGTGCGCCGCAAGTGAGTCCAGCGATTCGAGTGATGCATGACAATGGGAAACAGATAAGTTGTCTTTCTGGATCGAGCCTTATTAAGGTTCACCTGCGACAACCCAGCCCCCCATGAATCGATTCAGCGCCATCCTCCTATTTGCATCCCTGCTCTCCCTCTCCGCCCGGACCGCTTCGGCAGAAACCAAACCCAACATCATTTATCTCATGCTCGATGAGTGGGGTTACTTTGAGTCCGGCCACATGGGGCACCCGGAACTGTTGACGCCGACGATCGATCAGTTCGCGGCGGAAGGAATGCGCTTCACCAATGCCTATGCGGGCGCTCCCGTCTGCGGCCCGACCCGGGCGGTTCTCCTCACCGGTTTACACTCAGGCCACACTTCGATGCGCGCCAATGACGGCTTCGCTCCGATCCGGGAAGAGGAGCCGACGCTCGCAAGTATGCTGAAAACGCAGGGCTACGCGACGGGCGGTTTCGGCAAGTGGGGCATCGGTGGGCGCGGCACTTCCGGCGTTCCGGAGAAGCATGGATTCGATACCTTCTTCGGCTACTACGACCAGGTCCATGCGCACACTTTCTATCCCCGATACCTCATTCGTAACAGCGGGGAGGTCCCTCTCGCGGGGAACGACGGCCTCAGTTTTTACGAAGGGGAAACCCACGCTCAGAACGAAATCTTCAAGGAGTCGATTCAGTTCATTCGCGAGCACAAAGATGAGCCCTTTTTCTGCTACCTGCCGTGGACACCTCCCCATGGTCTCTGGGGCATCGATGAGGACGATCCTTCCTGGCTCTTGTTCAAAGACAAGCCATGGGCAGCGGGTCAGCAAACCGATCGGGACGCGCGGGTCTACGCCGCCTACCTGCACATGGTCGACCGACAACTCGGTGAAATCCTCAGCCTCTTGCAGGAACTCGAGCTCGACGAAAACACGATCATCTTTCTCTGTGGCGACAACGGCGGGCAGGACTACTTCAAATCGGAGGAACGTCCTCATGGATTCTTCGGCCCGAACCTGAATCCCGCCAACGGCGAACGTTTCCGCGCCGGGAAAGGGTCACTCTACGAAGGAGGTCTAAAGGTCCCGTTTCTCGTTCGCTGGCCCGGCACGATCGAAAGCGGCTCAGTCAGTGATCACCTTTGTTACTACCCTGACATCATGCCGACTCTCGCCACGGTCGCGAAAGCCGACTGCCCCAAGTCAGATGGCATTTCCTTTCTACCCACCCTGACGAACGACGGAACGCAGGCGCAGCACAATTTCCTCTACTGGGAATATGTCGGTCAGACTGCGGTTCGTCAGAACAACTGGAAAGCCTACCGGGGAAAGAAAGGTGACTGGGAACTCTACGATCTTTCTCAGGAGGTCGAGGAGATGAACAATGTCGCCGCCGCTCATCCCGGAAAGCTCAACGAACTCATCGCTCTCGCCGAAGCCGCTCACGAACCGATTCGTCCCGGAGAGATCTACCACCGCGAGCTCACCGACAAGGATCATCGACAGGCCCCGCATGCGAGGAATGTGGAATACTTGAAGGCGGCTCTTGAGCAGTAATTGCCGACGAAACCCTGTTGGGTCTCGCACCTAACCCTATTCGCTTACCGCATTGCAGGCACATGGCACACTTGATTATGACGGCACAAAATGAGAAATACGACGATGCGTTGGATTCTCCCTCTTGCCTGCCTGCCCGCTCTCGTCGCGGGCTTTTCTCACTCTGCTGACTTCACTGTCGCAGATGCTGCGGAAGCACTTTCCGCTTCTCAGCGGGGAGGAAATACCCTTGTCGCTGAGGCGAACTTTAAAGGGCAAACCTTCCGGCTTTCCGACCCGGCTGAAATCCGGGGCCTCATCCTCAAGGTATCCGAAATCAAAGCAGCGAAGGACCTGACCGTGGAGGTCTTTGCTCAGGAAGACGGCAAGCCGGTGGGCGAGGCCCTTCGTGCCGCGACGGGCAATCTTCCGGCAGACCTTGAGAGTGGAGATTCCATCAGATTGAATATTCAACCACCGCTCGATCTCAAGGAGGGGGAATACGCCTTCGTCGTGCGCACTGAAACATCAGAACTCCGGTTTCTCTTGAGCAGTGGATACGAGGAAGGTCGGCTGATTCGACAAAACGAAAGCACCAAGGGCAAGTGGCTCCCCGGCAACGGCAAAACGAGCGACCTCCTTTTTCGCCTCGTCGGTTCGGAAGAAATCACGAGCGCCTCGCCGGCGGCGGCGCCAGTAGAGGCAGGTCCTCTCGTCTTGGTGAAACATGAGAACCCCGACTTCGAACCCGGCACACTGGAAGGCCTCGAACGCCAACCTAACATCATCACCGTGATGGTTGACGATCTCGGCTGGAACCAGATTGGCGTTTCCGCAGCGACCTTCGGAACGAATCCTGACATGTATGCGACACCCAATCTCGCGAGACTCGCTCAGGAAGGCCTTTGCTTCACGAATGCCTACGCCCAACCGAACTGCGCGCCGACGAGAGCGGCCATGTTATCCGGTCAGTATCCTGCTCGAATTCATAATGACGTCTATGTCGTGAACAGCCTGAACCGCTTCGGTGGAGGCGGCATTTCCAAAGAGAAGGCGCGCTTTATCGGACCGGACCAAACACAGGATGTCGCCGCCGAAGCGATCACGGTGGCGGAAGCCCTTCGTGAAAATGGCTACGCGACCGCCCACATCGGGAAGTATCATACCGGCGGTCACAGTGGTGAGGAAACTCTACCGGAGAATGTCGGATTCGACATCAACATTGGCGGCTTCACCCAGGGACATCAGCCGGTCTGCTTTGCCACGAAAACCAAGGGCGACGAATGGGAATTTAAAAACCTCGGTCGCGGGCATTTCGACCGTTTCGGAGAGCCCTACACCGAAGCCTATCTCGAGCGTTACGGTTTCCCAAAATCACTCGCCGGAACCCCAAAGCACGTCAGCGACGCCGTCTCCGATGCGATGGAAGAAACTGTCGCCACCTTCGCCGCTGGCGAGAAGCCCTTCTATCTGCAACTCCATCCCTATGCCGTTCACGGACCGGTGCGGTCCCGCCCTGATCTTCAAGAGGCTTCGAAGGGCGACCCCTTCGTCGGCTTTGTGAAAAGCGTCGATCTCATTGTCGGCCGCGTTCTCGATGCGATCGAAGACCCGAACGGCGATGGAGACAAGAGCGATAGCATCGCGATGCACACCCTCGTCCTCTTCACCTCCGACAACGGAGGAACCCACAAGGACAACCTTCCGCTTCGAGGGGTTAAAGGCATGCATACCGAAGGGGGGATTCGAGTTCCTCTCATTGCAAGATGGCCCGACCGGATTCCCGCCAACACCGTGACCGACCATCTCGTGCATTCAGTCGACTACTACCCGACCTACCTGAAGCTCGCGGGAGGAAAGTGGACCCCTTCGCCGGACGAGCATCCTCTCGATGGATTCTCTTTCGCTGATGCCCTTCTCAATCCGAATCTCGACTCCCCCCGGGAGCCTGTCTTCTATCTGTTTCCCGGCTACCTCGACCGTCGCGCCGAGCCTTGCGTCACCGTGATCGAACAGATTGACGGGGTGCAATGGAAACTGATCTACCTCTACGAAACAGACAGCTGGGAGCTCTACAACATCACAGAGGACCTTCGTGAATCGGAAAGCGTCGCGAGTGAGAATCAGGAAGTCGTCTCTCGTCTCGCCGAAAGCATGCATGCGTGGCTGACGAAGGAGCACCCGACTTGGCGTCCGAAATATCCGATCAACAAAGAAACGGGTCAGCCAGCCGGCCCACCGGTGCGATAGCCCGAGCCACTTCAATCAAAATCCATTCACTCTAACATGAGACCTTTTCTTTTTCTCCTCCTCTTAATCTCAGTGACGGCACATGCCGAACTTCCGAACATTCTCTGGATCACGAGTGAGGATAACAGCCCGATGCTTGGCTGCTACGGTGATCCTGTCGCGCGAACACCGAATATCGATCGACTCGCTGAAAAAGGAGTCCGGTATTTGAACTGCTTCTCTAATGCCGCGGTCTGTGCTCCAGCGAGGCAGACACTCATCACGGGAATGTATGCGACGAGCCTGGGCGGTCAGCACATGCGTTCCAAGGCGATCTATCCGCCGGGCGTAGAGTTCTTTCCCAAATACTTGCGGGATGCCGGCTACTACACGACCAACAACAGCAAGACGGATTACAACGGGGGCCCCGTGGACTCAAAAGCCGCGATGTCCGCCGCCTGGGATGAATCGAGCAACAAAGCGCATTGGCGAAAAGGCCCTGACGGAGCACCATTCTTTGCGGTCTTCAATTTCACCGAGTCACACGAAAGCCGGCTCTTCCCCAAGAAGTGGAAAGATCGCGAAACGAAAACCGATCCCGCCAGCGTCGTCCTCCCCG